>NZ_CP127294.1:8093333-8411250 GCF_030285625.1 Amycolatopsis sp. 2-15 | reverse complement strand
GGCGTTCCTGCTGAACCTGGCGCTGTACTCGTTCTTCTCGCTGCTCGGGGCGTTCAGCGGCAACGCGATCATGCTGCTGATCACCCGGTTCTTCGCCGGTGTCGGCCTCGGTGCCGAACCGCCGCTGGCCGACACCTACCTCACCGACCTGCTGCCCGCCCGCAAGCGCGGCAAGCTGATCGCGTGGGCGTACACGCTCGCGTTCTGCGGTGTGCCGGTCGTCGGGTTCCTCGCCAAGGGGCTCACGGAGGGGTCATTCCTGGGCATCGCCGGCTGGCGGTGGCTGTTCGTGATCGGCGCGCTCGGCGCCGGCGTGGTGTTCCTGCTGCGCCGCGGGCTGCCGGAGTCGCCGCGCTGGCTGCACTCGGTGGGGCGCACGCAGGAGGCGGAGACCGTGATCCGGGGTCTCGAGGCCGAGGCGGGCCAGACCCCGGCCGCGGAACCCGTGCCCGCACCCGCGCCGGCCGGGAAGCCCGTGCGCAAGGCCGCGCCGATCCGCGACCTGTTCGGGCCGACGTACCGCCGTCGCACGATCATGATGACGGTCTTCCACGTGCTGCAGACCATCGGCTACTACGGCTTCGGCACGATGGTCCCGCTCGTGCTCGCCGCGAAGGGCTACCCGGTTTCGCAGTCGCTGCTGTTCACCGCGCTGACGTTCCTCGGCTACCCGGTGGGTTCGGCGTTGTCGCTGCCCCTCGTGGAACGTTTGGAGCGCAAGCACTTGGTGATCGGCTCGGTGCTCGCGATGGCGGTGTTCGGCCTCGCGTTCGGGCTCGCGAACTCCATCGCGCTCGCAATCGTGTTCGGCTTCATCTACACGGCGATCAGCAACGTGTTCTCGAACGCGTACCACATCTACCAGGCCGAGATCTTCCCGACGGCGCTGCGCTCCACGGCGTCGAGCGGCACGTACTCGATCTCGCGCCTGGCGAGTGGCGTGATGCCGTTCGTGCTGGTGCCGCTGCTCGACAGCTCCGGCGCGACCACGCTGTTCGTGGTGATCGGCGCGGCACTGGTGCTGGTGGCGCTCGACATCGCGCTCCTCGGGCCGCGCACCACGGGCCGTTCGGTGGAGAACGTGGCCGGGGAAGGCTGAGCGCTCCCGGACATAATGGGCTCGTGGAAGATCTGGTCGAGGAGTACGGCCCGCGGTGGGAATCCGGGCCGTACGAACGGGGAACTGACGGACCGCGCGTGATCCTGGTCGGCACGGACACATCGCCGACGGGGTTGCGCGCGGCTTCGTATGCGGCGGGTCTGGCCCGGCGCGAGCGCGCGCGGCTGGTGGTGGTGTACGTCGCGGCGCCGTCGATGTGGGCCGGGCTGGCCGCGGCCTCCGTCGCGGACATGGAGCAGCGGACCTTCGAAGAGGAGATCGAGCAGCTGCGCACCCAGCTGCGCGGCCGCGCCGACGAGCTCGGCGTGCCGGTCACGTTCGTCGTCCGCCGTGGGGAGACCTTCCCGGAGCTGCGCGAAGCCGCACAGAAGGTGAGCGCCGACCTGGTGGTGGTCGGCGCGTCCGAGCAGGGCGGGCACCGGCTCGTGGGCTCGGTGGGCAACCGCCTGGTGCGGGCCGCGGTCTGGCCCGTGGTCGTGGTGCCCTGACCAGCGGACGTTGACAGGTGCGCACGAGTCGGTAAAAATTCTGAACCGGTAAGATTCCTGAACCGGTCGGAGGACGACAGTGGGCACTCGCGACGACCTGCTCGACAAGGCGCAACCGGTGGCCGCGGCGGCCGCGGAGCACGCCGGCGAAACCGAACGGCGTCGCGCGCTGGCGCCCGAGGTGGTGTCCGCGGCTCGTGCTTCAGGCCTGTTCCGCGCCGGGCTGCCCGCTGCGCTCGGCGGTGCGGAGCCGTCGGCGGCGGCGGTCCTGCGGGCCGCCGAGCGCGTGGCCGAGGCCGACGCGTCGGCGGGCTGGTGCGTGTCGATCGCGGCCACGAGCAGCCTGCTCGGCGCGTACCTGCCGGAGAAAGGCGGCCAGGAGGTCTTCGGTGACCCCGACACCGTGGCCGCCGGCGTGTGGGCGCCGCGCGGCAAGGCCGTGGCCGTCGACGGCGGGGTCACGGTTTCGGGGCGCTGGTCGTTCTGCAGCGGCGTGACGCACGCGGACTGGATCTTCCTGGGCGTCGTGCTCGACGGGAAGCTCGTGGTCGCCGCGATCCCCACGGCCGAGCTGGAAATCCACGACACCTGGCACACGTCGGGCCTGCGCGGCACCGGCAGCAACGACACCAGCGCCGACGCGGTGTTCGTGCCGGACCACCGGCTGTTGTCCGTTGTGGACGGTCCGCCCGCCGGTGCCGGGCAGCTGCACCGGTTCCCGCTGTTCGGGTTCTTCGCCGCGTCCATCTCCGCCGCTGCCCTGGGCAACGCGCGGGGTGCGATCACGGAGTTCGTGGAGCTCTCCGGGGCCAAACACCCCAGCGGTTCGCGCCGCTCGCTCGCCGAACGCACGGCGACGCAGAGCGCCGTCGCCGAGGCCGAGGCTTCGCTGCGCGCGGCCCGCGAGTTCTACTACCGCGCAATCGACGACGCTTGGCAGTCGGCTGTCTCCGATTCCGTGGTGCCCGAAGACCTTCGCCTCGCCTTGCGCCTCGCGTGCACCCACGCGGTCCGCACGTCGGCCGCCGTCACGCGCTCCCTCTACGACCTCGGCGGCGGCTCGGCGATCTACGAAACGTCCCCGTTGCAACGCCGCTTCCGCGACGCCCACACCGCCACGGCGCACTTCCAGGTCAATCCGGCGACGTTCGAGCTGACCGGCCGGCTGCTGCTCGGCCTGCCCACCGAAACGGCGCAACTGTGAGCGCGGTCGGTGTGGCGAAGCCGGTGTCGGCGGGCGGCTCGGCGACGGCCGCCGGTGTCGAGGTGGTTCGCCTGGTGATCGGGCCGGTGTTGCTCGCCTTGGTGAATGGAGGCGTGCGGCGGTGAGCGCGCTGGGAGTTGTCACGCCGTTCTGGCTGGATCGGCCGGCAGCGGAGGCCGTGGACATCGCCGTGGAGGCCGACCGCTACGGGTTCGGGGAGTTGTGGGTCGGGGAGATGGCGACGTTCGACGCGTTCGCGCTCGCGACGGCTGTCAGCCTGCGGACGGAGCGGATCGGGGTGAAGATCGGGCCGTTGCCGCTCGGGGTGCGCACGCCGGTGGCGCTGGGGCTGGGCGTGGCGTCGGTGGCGACGCTGGCGCGCCGGCCCGTGGGGCTGGCGCTGGGCGGGTCGAGCCCGGCGATCGTGAGCGGCTGGCACGACCGGCCGTGGGACCACGCGGCCCTGCGGATGCGGGAGACCGTGGCCGCGGTCCGGACCGTCCTCGAGGGACAGCGGCTGTCGGTCCACGGGAAACATGTGCGCAGCAACGGGTTCCGCCTGCGGGAGCCAGCGCCCGTGCCGATTACGGTCGCCGCGTTCGGGCCGGCGATGACAAGGGTGGCCGCCGAGATCGCGGACGAGGTCGTGCTGAATCTCGTGCCGCCTTCGCACGTTTCGCGCGTGCGCAAGGAGATCGACGGCCAGGCGCACGCCGCGGGCCGGACGCCGCCGCGGCTGGCGGTGTGGGTGCCCGTCGCGGTGGACCCGGGGGAGGCGACGCTGCGGCAGCTCGCGGCGCAGGCCAGTGTCTACCTGAGTCCGCCCGGGTACGGCGAGATGTTCGCCGAGCTGGGGTACGGCGAGCTCGTCGCCGCGGCCCGTTCCGGCGCCAAGCGCGCCTCGCTGGCTGTGCCGCCTTCGCTGGTCGCCGACGTCGGGGCGATCGGGTCCGCCGCCCAGGTGCGCGAACGCATCGCGGCCTACCACGCGGCGGGCGCGGACCACGTCGGCCTCGTTCCGGCCACGGCCGAAGACCCGGCCGGCCGCACGCTGCTGCGCGAGCTGGCCCCGTGACGGCCGGGTCGCACCGCTTCACCGCCGAGTCCGTCGGCCGGGCCCTCGACGTCCTCGGCGAGCGCTGGACGCTGCTGATCCTGCGCGAGGCGTTTTTCGGCGTCCGGCGCTACGCCCAGTTCGCCCGCAACCTCGGCATCCCCCGCCCGACGCTGTCGGCGCGGCTCAAACAGCTCGTGGACCAGGGCGTGCTCGACCGCGTGGTCTACGCCACCGAACCGGACCGCCACGAATACCGCCTCACCCCGACCGGCAAGGAGATCTTCCCGGCGCTGGTCATCCTGATGCAGTGGGGCGACGACCACCTGCCGATGCCCGACGGCCCCCCGCTCGTGCTGCGCCACTCCTGCGGCGAACCCGTCGCGCCGCGCCTGTCGTGCACCCACTGCGGCGACGAGATCACCACTTCCAGCGTGACGCCGGAACCGGGCCCGGGGTATCAGTGACCCGGGCCCGGCCGGGGGCTCAGCCGCGGGTGTAGACCTGCGACCATTCCCAGACACAGCTCTGGCACGTTCCCGCCTGGACCTGGAAGCCGCCTGCGTCGGCGGGAACCCAGCCGTCGGCCTTCAGTTCGTACCGTCCCGCAGGCACCGACGCGAAGGTCACATACCCGTCGGCGTCGGTGGTTCCCGTCGCGGTGGTGCTGCCGGAGATGATGTCGACCAGGCTCACGGCGGTGTCGCCGATGGCCTCGCCGGGATCCTGGGTGAAGTTCTTGTTGTCATCGTGGTAGATCGAACCGCTGGTGGTGCCCGGCGCGCCCGGCACTCGCGCCCACAGCCGGACTTCCGGATTGCTGTCGGGGTTTCCGAGTTCGGGACCGAAGTCGCAGTCGACCGCGAACCCGCCGTACTGGTCCGCGAGGGGCGGAACCGTGCCGGTCTCCGTGAAAGTCCGCGTCTCACCGGGTGAGAACGTCAGCGAAGCCGGGTACACGAGGTCGGTCCACGACTGCCAACCCGTGAGCTGGTACTGGCTGCCGCCGATGCGGTCACAGTTCCCGCTGATCCCGGACAACGGTTGGGATCCGGTATTGGTCAGCGTGAAGGTCACCTGCGCCTGGTCGCCAGGTGCATAGGTGTCACGGTCCACCGACGCGGTGGCCTGTAGCTGGTCCGACAAGGGCCGCACCGCGCGCACCTCGACGTCCTGGTCACCACCGGTGACGCCGAACCCGCCGTTGGTTTCGGCGAGCAGCCAGCCATCGGGCAGTGTCGTCGAGAACAGCTGGTAGTACCGCGCGGGCAGGTCGGCGAAGGTGAAGGTGCCATCGGGTCCGGCCACGGTCTCGAGCGTTGTCTCGCCGTAGATCCGCACGGGCGCACCGGCGAGGCCTTCTCCGGGATCGAACGCGTTGTCGCCGTCGCGGTCGCCGTACACGACTCCGTGCAGCGTGCCCGTCGTCGTGGTCGGGTCCACGAAGGGCACGCTCAGGTGTGCGGGCTGCACGTCCCACGACGGGATGCTCGTGCTGGTGATGTCGAGCTCCGGCGAACCGCCGCCCCAGGTGTAGACGGTCGCGTTGAGGGTGAGGTTCCGAGTCTCGTCCGGGGCGAGTGTGGCGCCGGGATAGCCGAAGTCGCCCCAGCCGTCGAAGGACAGGTACGAGCCGGAGTTCTGGTCGGTGTACAGGGTGATGGCGGTCAACGCCTCAGCCGAGGCGTTGTGCACCGTCACCGTGATCGGGAACGGCTTCCCGACGAGGCGCACCCCACTGTCGACGGAAGCCGTGATCACCAGCTTCGCCGGGTCCGCGGAGGCCGCGGGTGTGAGGAGGGCACCGAGGGTCAGCGCGGCGGTCAGTCCGGCGAGCAGCCGGAAGACCCCGCGCGGGGATCTGCGGGACAAGATTTTCCCCCTGGAAACGGGCCGTCCGTGGGCGTCCCCCGACGCACGCTTGCCGGGCCGGCGTGGTTGCGCAGTTGCGACTGCGATCACGGGAGAAAGTAGCGCCACCGAGGAGGGCCGGGCCAGGGGATTTGCCCGGACGGAGCAGCGTCGGCCAACGCCAATGTGCTACATAAGCTTGACGAACATGTTGAGTTATGTAGAAACTATCACCATCGACCCGAGTGAGGAGGCGTTCGCCATGACGGTTGTCGCGCAGGGTGCCGAGGTGGAGGGCCCCGTCGCAGGGGAGGGTGTGAGCTTCGATCGGCGCCCGGAGAAGTACCGGCATTGGCGGCTGCGCGTCGACGGGCCCGTGGCGTGGCTGGAGCTCGACGTGGCCGAGGACGGCGGGCTGGTACCCGGCTATGAGCTCAAGCTGAACTCCTACGACCTCGGCGTGGACATCGAGCTTTACGACGCCACGCAACGGCTTCGCTTCGAGCACCCGGGCGTCCGGACGGTCGTGGTGACGAGCGGCAAGGACGGCGTCTTCTGCGCCGGCGCGAACATCCGGATGCTGGCGGCTTCGGAGCACGCGTGGAAGGTGAACTTCTGCAAGTTCACCAACGAGACGCGCAACAGCATGGAGGACGCGACCGAGAACTCCGGCCAGACCTACCTCGCGGCCGTCAACGGGGCGTGTGCGGGTGGGGGTTACGAGCTCGCCCTGGCATGCGACAAAATCATCCTCATCGACGACAATTCGTCGACTGTCGCGCTGCCCGAGGTGCCGCTGCTGGGCGTGCTGCCCGGGACCGGCGGGCTCACCCGGGTGGTCGACAAGCGCGGCGTGCGCAAGGACCGCGCCGACGTGTTCGCCACGCGAAGTGACGGCGTGAAGGGGAAGACGGCCGTCGACTGG
Source organism: Amycolatopsis sp. 2-15 (assembly GCF_030285625.1). NCBI lineage: Bacteria > Bacillati > Actinomycetota > Actinomycetes > Pseudonocardiales > Pseudonocardiaceae > Amycolatopsis > Amycolatopsis carbonis. The sequence goes on along the minus strand of NZ_CP127294.1, from coordinate 8,404,608 downwards.
AAGCTCGTCGACGAGCTGGCGCCGCGCCGCGGCTTCCTCCAGGCGGTCGAGACGCGGGCGCTGGAGCTGGCCGAGAACAGCACGCGGCCCGCCGATGCCCAGGGCGTCGAGCTGACGCCGCTGGACCGCAGCGTGACGGAATCGGGTCTGACCTACCCGCACGTCACCGCGGTGTTCGACCGCCCGGCCGGCACCGTCGAGATCACCGTGCACGGACCGAAGACGCAGCGCCCAGGACTACCCGGGAGATCCACGAGCAAGGCGCCGAAAACTGGTTGCTGGCCGTCGCCCGTGAGCTCGACGACCTCATCCTCCGCTTGCGCACCAACGAATCGAGCCTCGGCACCTGGCTCCTGCGCACCAGCGGCGACGCCGAGAAGGTGCTGGCCCACGAGCGCGCTGTCCTCGGCCGGGCCGGCGAAGACTGGCTGTGCAACGAGATCCGCCACTACACCAAGCGTGTCCTCAAGCGGCTCGACGTCACCAGCCGCAGCCTCATCGCGCTCATCGAACCGGGCAGCTGTTTCGCCGGCGTCCTGCTGGAGCTCACTCTGGCCGCCGACCGGCAGTACATTCTGGACGGTGCGCCCCTCGACGACGAAAACTCCGAAGAACGCGCCGCGATCACCTTGTCGGAAGCCAACTTCGGCACCTTCCCCATGGGCAACGGGTTGCCCCGCCTGGAATCTCGCTTCTACGGCGAACACGACCACCTCGACTGGCTCCGCCGTGAGCAGGACCGCGCGCTGACGCCCCAGGAGACCGTCGAGCTCGGCCTGGTCACCGACGCGCCGGACGACATCGACTGGGAAGACGAGATCCGCATCGTCGTGGAGGGCCGCGCCGCGCTGAGCCCCGACTCCCTCACGGGCATGGAGGCGAACCACCGGTTCGTCGGCCCGGAAACGATCGAAACGAAGATCTTCGGCCGCCTCACCGCCTGGCAGAACTGGATCTTCACCCGCCCGAACGCCTCGGGCCCCGAAGGCGCGCTGCGCCGCTACGGCACGGGCCAGAAGGCGACCTTCGACCGGAAGCGAGTCTGACCGTGCCCGAGAAGATCGACTACTCCAGCAAGATCCCCAACAACGTCGGCCTCGCCGACGACCGCCGGCTGCAGCGCGCGCTGGAGGGCTGGCAGCCGAAGTTCCTCAACTGGTGGGGCGAGATGGGCCCGACCTTGGAGACGCAGGGCGTGTACCTGCGCACGGCCGTGAGCGTCGGGCGTGAGGGCTGGGCGCACTTCGGGCACGTGAACGTGCCGGACTACCGCTGGGGCATCTTCCTCGCCGAGCGCGACCCGGACCGGCGCATCGCGTTCGGCGAACACGCGGGAACCGAGGTGTGGCAACAGGTTCCGGGGGAGTACCGCGCGGATCTGCAACGTCTGATCGTGATCCAGGGTGACACCGAACCGGCGTCCGTGGAGCAGCAACGCCTCCTGGGCCTCACCGCACCCAGTCTGTACGACCTGCGCAACCTCTTCCAGGTCAACGTCGAAGAAGGCCGCCACCTCTGGGCCATGGTCTACCTCCTGCACGCCTACTTCGGCCGCGAAGGCCGCGAGGAAGCCGAAGGCCTGCTCTTCCGCAACTCCGGCAGCCCCGACACACCGCGCATCCTCGGCGCGTTCAACGAGGAAACGGCCGACTGGCTCGCGTTCTACATGTTCACCTACTTCACCGACCGCGACGGCAAGTACCAGCTCGGCACCCTCAAGGAATCCTCCTTCGACCCGCTCTCGCGCACCTGCGAGTTCATGCTGAAGGAGGAAGCGCACCACATGTTCGTCGGCACCACCGGCATCGACCGCGTGGTGACCCGCAGCGCCGAGCTGATCCGCGAGCACGACACGCTCGACATCGCCGCGCACGGTGGTATCCCGCTCGACATCATCCAGCGCTACCTCAACTTCCACTACACCGTCTCGCTCGACCTGTTCGGCAGCGAAACCTCCACCAACGCCGCGAACTACTACACCGCCGGGCTCAAGGGCCGCTGGCACGAGACCCGCCGCAAGGACGACCACCAGCTCACCGCCGACAGCACCTTCCTCGACCGCCCGCGCGCCGACGGCACGTGGGACACCGAGGAAGTGCAGACGCTGCTCGCGCTCAACCTCGACCTGCGCGGGGAGTACATCGCCGACTGCCGCAACGGCCTCAACCGCTGGAACAAGATCCTCGCCGACGCGGGCATCGACTTCCGCTTCGCCTTGCCGCACCCCGGTTTCAACCGGCAGGTCGGCCTCAACGCCGGGCACCACATCACGCCCGAAGGCACCATCGTCGACGAGGCCACGTGGGAAGCCAACCGCCGCAACTGGCTGCCGACGGCCGAGGACCTCGCGTTCGTCCGCTCGCTCATGCACCCGGTGTACGAGCGCGGCAAGATCGCGAGCTGGGTCGCGCCGCCGGGCAACGGGATCAACGGTCAGCCGTTCGAGTACGAGTACGTCCACCTTCCCTGAGGGTACCCACCGAGGAGCGCAGAATGTCCACTCCGGACACTCCGCCGGTCGTCAGCGCCGACGTGCTCGTGGTCGGCGCCGGGCCCACCGGCCTCTACGCCGGCTACTACGCCGGCTTCCGCGGCCTGTCGGTCGCCGTCGTCGACTCGCTGCCCGAGCCGGGCGGGCAGATCACCGCGATGTACCCGGAGAAGCAGATCTTCGACGTCGCCGGGTTCCCGTCCGTCCGCGGGCGCGACCTGGTCGAGCGGCTGCTGGAGCAGGCCGCGCCGTTCGGGCCGCGGTACCTGCTCGGCCACCGCGCCGACGTGCTGGAGCGCGGCCCGGACGGCTTCGCCGTGACCACGCACCTCGGCACGCGCATCGAGGCGCGCGCGGTGATCGTGACCGGCGGCATCGGCACCTTCACCCCGCGCCCGCTCGTGCCGGCGGCCGCGTTCGAGGGCGACGGCCTGGCCTACTTCGTGCGCCACCTCGACGACTACGCCGGCACCGACGTGGTGATCGTCGGCGGCGGCGACTCGGCGTTCGACTGGGCGCTCGCGCTGCACCCGGTCGCGAAGTCCGTGAAGCTCGTGCACCGGCGCGAAACCTTTCGCGCCCATCCGACGACCGTCGCAGCTGTGCGGAAGCTCGGCGTGGAACTGGTCGTCAACTCGGAAGTCTCGCGGGTCCTCGGTACCTCGGAGGTCGCCGGCGTCGAGGTCAAGAGCGGCGAAGGCGCGCGGACGTTGCCGTGCGGGCGGATCATCGCCGCGCTCGGGTTCACCGCCAACCTCGGGCCGCTGCTGCGGTGGGGCATCGACGTCGAGAACCGCCGCCACATCCCGGTCGACGCGGCCATGGCCACCTCGGTCCCCGGGATCTTCGCCGCCGGCGACATCAACGATTACCCCGGCAAGGTGCGCCTCATCGCCGTCGGCTTCGGCGAAGCGGCGACGGCCGTGAACAACGCCGCGCACCACCTCGACCCCGCCGCGCCGGTGTTCCCCGGCCACTCCACCGACGAGCCCGCCCCCGCTCGCGTCTGAAAACCGTTGGGAGAGAAGAACATGCCGTACGTCATCGCCGAACCGTGCATCGACATCACCGACCGCTCCTGCATGGAGGAGTGCCCCGTCGACTGCATCTACGAAGGCGAACGCAAGCTCTACATCAACCCATTCGAGTGCATCGACTGCGGCAACTGCGAACCCGCGTGCCCGGTCGAGGCGATCTCGCAGGACCGGCACGTGCCCGATGAATACGCCGCCTTCGCCGAGGACAACCGCCGCTTCTTCACCGAAGCCCTGCCCGGCCGCGACGCGCCCATCGGCCAGCCCGGCGGTGCGATGTCGTTCGGCCCGGCCGGCGCGGACACGGCGCTGGTGTCGGAATACGAGCCGCGCTAGCCGCCGTTCTCGACCAAGGAGTCCCAGTGCTCCTGGGCCTCGTCGCGCCACTCGGCATGGCGGGTGTGGAACAGCTCGGCCGCCTGCGTGCCGCTCCAGCGGTCGGGCAGGAGGTTGCGCGGCAGGTCCGGGTCGAGGAACGGGAAGCGGCGCCACTCGTGCACCAGCCGCGTCTGCGCGAGCAGCACGGCTTCGCCCGAACGCGGCGCGAGGCCGGTGAACTCGTCGATGAAGCGCTCGTAGTGGTGTTCGAGCTCGCGCAGGTCCCAGGCGCGCGCGACCATCTGCTGCTCGTCGCCGATCTCGGCGTAGCTCGCGACGAACGACATGGCCTGCCCGCCGTCGGTGAGCTCTGAAACGAGGCGGGCCGCCTCGGGCTCGGCGCCGACGTTCGGGCTGATCCACACGCCCGGCGCGGGGGAGCCGAAGCCCGCCCAGCTCAGCCGGGTGCGCATGCGGTGGCGCAGGTCGCGCTGGGATTCGGGCACGGACACGAGCAGCACCAGCCACGAACGGTCCCACTCGCCGGTCTGGCGGCCGAACCCGTAGATGCGCTCGGCGCCTTCGCTCAGCAGGCGGCGCCCCGGTGGGGTCAGCAGCCAGCGCACGCGCCGGCCGGCGCGTTCGGACTTCAGCCAGCCCTCGCCGGACGCGCGGGCGAGCGCCTGGCGGGCGGACTTCTCCTCGACCTTGAACAACGCGAGGGCGTCGACCAGCGACGACGTCCAGACCGGATCCTGGCGAGGCAGCACGTACTCGCCGAGCACCGTCATGAGCAGCGACCGCGCACTGGTGTGCGCCAGTTCGCGCCGCCGTGTGACGGTGGGCCGGGTGGCCGCCACCTGCAGATCACCGCCTTCCGGGAGCAAAACTGGTACAAGCGTCTGGTCAGATTACCCGGTTGGCGGTGCCCAGGCGTACGACCTACGGGAGAACGCCTGCTCTCCTCGCAAGGCCTCCTGCCTGAACTTCCCCGGACGTTTTCGTGCCGGTGGCCGGACGGTTTAGAGCATCGAGATTTCCAGTTTGGCGAGGCGTTCGGGTTCTTCCCCGCGTACGAGCTTGGCGACGTCGCTGTCGGCGCGCAGTACGGCGTCGGCCGGCGGGTTGCGTGGTGAGCCGGGTGAGCTCCGGGTGCGGCTTCGGAGGTGGGAATGGTAAGGGAGACGGCACCCCGAAGGTCGAGTGTCACTACGGTTCGGGGGCAGTTGTCAAGGCTGGAAAGAGTACGTTGACAACTGCCCCCGAACCGTGTGGAGGCTTCGGATCGGGGTGGGGGAGGGGCTGGGTGGATCCCCGGTCGGGTGTGTTCGTGGCGGTTGGTGGGGTGGCGGTCGCCGGCGGTCGGTTCGGTCGGGTTTTCTTGCGGTGGAAAGGTTTTTGGTTGCTGGTGTCCTGGGATGTCGAGTCGGTGGTCGCGCGGTTGAGGGCGGCGGGCTGTGTGTTCGCCGAGGAGGAAGCGCGGGTGCTCGGCGAGGCGGCGGCGGGGGACGCCGCGGCGCTGGAGACGTTGGTGCGGCGGCGCGTCGAGGGTGAGCCGCTGGAGTACGTGGTCGGCTGGGCGGAGTTCGCCGGGCGGCGGTTCGTGGTGGCCGAGGGCGTGTTCGTGCCGCGGCACCGCACGGAGCTGCTCGTGCGGCTGGCGGCGGGGTTCGCGCGGCCGGGCGCGGTGGTGCTCGACCTGTGCTGCGGGTCCGGCGCGCTCGGGGCGACGGTGGCGGCCGAGGTGCCCGGTGTGGAACTTCACGCAGCGGATGTCGATCCGGTAGCGGTGCGATGTGCGCGTTCGAACATCGACGGTGCGGTGTACGAAGGTGACCTGTTCGAACCCGTACCCGAGCGGTTGCGCGGCCGGGTCGAAGTGCTGATTTCGAACGTGCCGTACGTGCCGAGCGGCGAGGTCGCGCTGCTGCCGCCCGAGGCGCGCGAACACGAGCCGCTCGTGGCGCTGGACGGGGGAGCCGATGGGCTCGACGTGCTGCGGCGCGTCGTCACGGAGGCTCCGCAGTGGCTGGCGCCCGGTGGCCGCGTGCTGTTCGAGACGAGCGAGCGGCAGGCGGAGTCGGCCGTCGCGGCGTTGGCGCAGGTGGGGCTGCGCGCGTGGGTCGAGGAGTCGGAAGACCTCGGGGCGACGGTGGTCGTCGGCGAGCGGAAGCCGTTGCTGCACAAGGAGTAACCGTGGTTCGCCGGGCGACGGCCCGGGTAGTTGGCCGGGGCCGCGAGAGTGAGGGGCTCCGATGAAGGTCTACGCCGACCGCCCGGTCCGCCGCACCGCGCAGGTGCTCAGCGACGTGTTCGCGTTCGGGCTGCTCGCGTTCGCGGTGTGGCTGGCGGTGCGCGTGTACGACGAGGTCATGCGCCTGCGCGCGCCGGGCGACGGGCTCGTCGACGCGGGTTCCGGGCTGCGCGCCACGTTCGACGCGGCCGCGGACAAGGCCGGCCAGGTGCCGTTGATCGGCCACCCGCTCGCCGACGCGCTCCACTCGGGATCGGCGGCCGGCACCGAACTTGCCGACGCGGGCCGTTGGCAGATCACCGCCGTCGAGGACCTCGCGTGGTGGCTCGCGGTGCTGGTCGTCTCCGTGCCGCTGGTGTTCCTGCTGGTCTCGTGGCTGCCGCTGCGGTGGCGCTTCACTCGCGGCGCGACGGACGCGGCCCGGTTGCGCCGCCAGGGCGCCGAAGGACTCGACCTGCTCGCGTTGCGCGCGCTCGTCACGCGGCCCCTGCCGCGCAAGGTTCGCGCCGGCGACCTCACCACGGGCTGGCGCGAGCGCGATCCCGACGTCGTCGCCGGCCTCGCCGCCCGCGAACTCGCCCACCACGGGCTGCGCCTGCCCGCCGTCGACCGCGTCGGCCCGGTCACCGGGACGAGAGCTCGGTGAGTCGATCACGACACGGATTGGTCGCTTCCCCGTACTGCACTTCCCAGCCCGCGCCGTTTAGGGTCGGGGCATGAAGGTCGGCCTGCTCACCCGGGAGTACCCGCCGGACGTCTATGGCGGAGCGGGGGTGCACGTCGAGTTCCTGTCCCGCGAACTGCGGTCGCTGGTCGACCTGGACGTGCACTGCTGGGGACCGGACCGCGACGACGGCGCCCACGGCCACCGCGATCCGCACGGCTACGCCCAGACCGCGTTCGCGACCATGGACATCGCCGTGTCGATGGCCGACGCGCTGGCCGGGCACGACCTCGCCCACAGCCACACCTGGTACGCGAACCTCGGCGGCCACCTCGCGAAGCTCGCCCACGGCATCCCGCACGTGATCACCGCGCACTCGCTCGAACCGCTGCGTCCGTGGAAGGCCGAGCAGCTCGGCGGCGGCTACCGCGTGTCCTCGTGGATCGAGAAGGACGCGTATGAGGCGGCCGACGCGATCATCGCCGTGAGCGCGGGCATGCGCGAAGACGTGCTCACCGCGTACCCGGCCGTCGACCCCGCGCGGGTGCACGTGGTGCACAACGGGATCGACACCACGCTCTACCGCCCCGACCCCGGCCGAGACGTGCTGGCCAAGCACGGCATCGACCCGGACCGGCCGTACGCGCTGTTCGTCGGGCGCATCACGCGGCAGAAGGGCGTGCCGCACCTGGTGCGCGCCGGCTCCGAGCTCGCCGAGGACGTGCAGCTCGTGCTGTGCGCCGGCGGCGCCGACACGCCGGAGCTCGACGCCGAGTTCCGTGGTCTCGTCGCGGAGCTGCAGGAGAAGCGCACCGGCGTGCACTGGATTCCCGAGATGCTGCCGCGCCCCGAGGTGGTGCAGCTGCTGACGCACGCGACGGTGTTCGTCTGCCCGTCGGTGTACGAGCCGCTGGGCATCGTGAACCTCGAGGCGATGGCGTGCGGCACGGCGGTGGTGGCCAGCGACGTCGGCGGGATCCCCGAGGTCGTCGACGACGGCGCGACGGGACTGCTCGTGCACTACGACGAGAACGACACCGCGGCGTTCGAGGCGGGGCTCGCGCGGCGCATCAACGAGCTGGTCGCGGATCCCGCTCGGGCCGCCGCGCTGGGTCTGGCCGGGCGCGACCGCGCCGTGGGAGAGTTCGGCTGGGCGGCGATCGCCGCGAGGACGGTCGCGATCTACGAGGCGTGCGGGAGGGTTTCGTGATCGACGGATCGGATGTCCTGGGGATCGTGCTGGCCGGTGGCGAGGGCAAACGGCTCATGCCGCTCACGGCCGACCGGGCCAAACCCGCGGTGCCCTTCGGCGGCGTGCACCGCCTCATCGACTTCGTGCTCTCGAACCTCGTCCACGGCGGGATCCGGCGGATCTGCGTGCTCACGCAGTACAAGTCGCATTCGCTCGACCGCCACATCTCCACCACGTGGCGGCTCTCGTCGCTGACCGGCGAGTACGTGACGCCGGTGCCCGCGCAGCAGCGCCTGGGCCCGCGGTGGTTCCAGGGCAGCGCCGACGCGATCCACCAGAGCCTCAACCTGGTCTACGACGAGTCGCCCGCCTACATCGCGGTGTTCGGCGCCGACAACATCTACCGCATGGACCCGCGCCAGATGATCGACGAGCACATCGCGTCGGGCGCCGGCGTGACCGTGGCGGGCATCCGCGTGCCGCGGGCGGAGGCGAGCGCGTTCGGCGTGATCCAGACCGGCGACGGCACGAAGATCGACGCGTTCCTCGAGAAGCCCGACGATCCGCCGGGCCTGCCGGACTCGCCCGACGAGGCATACGTGTCGATGGGCAACTACGTGTTCACCACGCAGGTGATGCTCGACGCGCTGCACGCGGACTCGAAGAACGTCGGGTCCAAACACGACATGGGCCGCGACATCATCCCCGCTCTCGTGGACAAGGGCCAGGCCGCCGTCTACAACTTCAGCGGCAACGTCGTGCCCGGCGAGAGCGAACGCGACCACGGCTACTGGCGCGACGTCGGGACCATCGACAGCTACTACGACGCCCACACCGACCTGATCTCGACGTACCCGATCTTCAACCTCTACAACCGCAAGTGGCCGATCCTGTCCTACCCGGGCCAGCGCGCCGCGGCGAAGTTCGTGGAGGGCGGCAGCGCCGGGCAGTCGATCATCAGCAACGGCTGCATCATCTCCGGCGCCCAGGTCGTGGACTCCGTGCTCTCCCCGGACGTCGTCGTCGAAAACGGCGCGGTCGTCCAGGGTTCGGTGATCCTGGACGGTGCCCGCGTGGGCCGCGGCGCCGTGGTGCGCCGGGCGATCCTCGACAAGAACGTCGTCGTGCCGCCGGGCGCCCACATCGGCGTCGACCTCGCCCGCGACCGCGAGCACTACCACGTGAGCTCGGGCGGGATCGTGGTGCTGGGCAAGGGAGAATCGGCGATCTAGGCCGGCTGTTCGACGTCGGTCCGCGCGGCCGCCACGAGGGCGGCGTGCGTGGGCGCGTCCGGGACGTTCGCCGGGCGGTTCTTGGCGAACTCCGCGCGCAGGACGGGAACCACCTGCTCGCCGAGGATGTCGATCTGCTCCAGCGCCGCCTTGTGCGGGATGCCCATGCCGTCCACGGCGAAGAGCTGACGCTGGTAGTCGCCGGCGTAGTCGCGGAAAGCCAGCGTGCGCTCGATGACCTGCTGCGGACTGCCGACCGACAGCGGGGTCTGCTCCATCGTCTGCTCGAGCGACGGCCCGCCACCGTAGATGGGGGAGCGGTCGAAATACGGGCGGATCTCGCGGAGGGCGTCCTGCGAGTTCGGGCGCATGTACGTCTGGCCGCCGAGGCCGACGATGGCTTCCTCAGCCGTGCCGTGGCCGTAGTGCTCGAAGCGGGTGCGGTAGAGCTCGATCATCCGCTGGGTGTGGTCCTTCGGCCAGAAGATGTTGTTGTGGAAGAACCCGTCACCGTAGTAGGCGGCCTGCTCGGCGATCTGCGGGCTGCGGATCGAGCCGTGCCACACGAACGGCGGCACGCCGTCGAGCGGACGCGGGGTGGCGGTGAAGCCCTGCAGCGGGGTGCGGAACCTGCCTTCCCAGTCCACGAGCTCCTCACGCCAGAGCCGGCGCAGCAGGGCGTAGTTCTCCACTGCGAGCGCGATCCCGTCGCGGATGTCCTTGCCGAACCACGGGTAGACCGGCCCGGTGTTGCCACGGCCCATCATCAGGTCGACTCGGCCGTCCGCGAGGTGCTGCAGCATCGCGTAGTCCTCGGCGATCTTCACCGGGTCGTTGGTGGTGATCAGCGTGGTGGAGGTCGACAGCACGATCCGGCTGGTCCGGGCCGCGGTGTAGCCGAGCATCGTGGTCGGCGACGACGGCACGAACGGCGGGTTGTGGTGCTCGCCCGTCGCGAACACGTCGAGCCCGGCCTGCTCCGCGTGCACGGCCAGCTCGACCATCCGCTTGATCCGCTCGTGCTCATTGGGTGTCGTCCCCGACACCGGGTCGAGCGCCAAGTCGCCGACCGTGAAGATCCCGAACTGCATGAAAGCCTCCCGCTCCCGAGGTTGATGCATCAACTGAACCGGGAGCGGGAGGCGGGTATTCCGTCAGTGCTTGCCGCGCTTCTTGGCGTCGTCCTGCAGGTCGAACTGCTCCTTGCGGACCTCGCCCTTCACGGTCTGCTCCTCGGTGACCGTCTCGGTGTTCAGCCGCGCGCGCTCGACGGGCACGGTTTCCTTGCTGATCACCGGTTTCTCGGCGTGCAGCACCACGTCCTGCTCCTGCTCGCCGAGCTCGGCACCACCGGTCCCGCCGCGCGCGTCGGTGATGGGCTCGCGCTCGAGGCGGACCTCTTCGTGGCTCACTGGGACGGTGACCTGCTGCTCCTCGGTCACGACGTACTTGCGCAGCCGCACGTGCCCGGTCTCGACCTGTTCGGTGCCGACGTGCAGGCGCTCCTCGGACCGGATCATCTCCTCGCCGCGGGTTCCGGCGTCCGTGCGGCCCTCGGTCCTCGATCGCCCGTCACGAGCCATCGCCGAGCCCTGTGTGCCACGGCCGGCCGCGGTGTCCATTTTGCCCCGGCCGGTCGTCATGTCCTGCTTGCCGCGACCCGCGGCTGTGTCCTGTTTGCCCCGTCCGGCGTTCGCGTCCGGTGCCGTGCGCGGCATCGGCAGGCCGTAGTGGCGGTACAGGTCGGCGCTCTCCGTGGACGAGAGGTGCCCGTCGGCGTCGATCCGCGGCGCCTCCGAGACCTGGTCCTTCGCGACGTTCACGTGGATTCCGTCGTTGTCGACGTTCGCGCCCGAGAGCGGCACGAAGCTCTCCTTGCTGCCGAACAACCCGGTTTTCACGGTGATCCACTCGGGTTCCCGGGTGGCGTCGGCGAGGTAGACGTTGCCGACCTTGCCGATCTTGTTGCCGTCCGGATCAACCACCGCGCTGTCCATCAGTTGCTGGGGCTGCAGGGTGCCGGCCATGACACTCACGTCCTCTCTCGCTGGGATTTCCGCTGCTGATCTCCACCGTCGGACGTGTTGTCGATCACGGCAACTCCCCGTTGTGCCGGTGGGTGACCCCGGAAAGAAAACGTTTGGCGCACTTCGTTCGGGGTAACGCGCGGGCCTACCGGCTGCCCGGACAGTCGCGGTTCGCAGCCGAAGCTCACCTGGTCAGGTAACAACTGTCCGGTGTGGAGCGATTCAGGCGCAGACGCTCCCGCATCCCCGAAAGGTCCCCGACGATGCGCAAAACCACGATCGCGAGATTCACCGCGCTGCTGACGCTGGTGAGTCTCGGCCTCGCGATGTCCGCCACGGTCTCCGCCGACGCCGCCCAGGAAAGAAGCTGGTGCGCCCGTAAAGCCAACGTCGCCATCATCGGCACCTCGGCCGACACGGGTTACGGCTCGACCGGCTACCAGTCCACCACGGACACGTGGTCTTCCACCACCTACGGCTGGACCACGAAGTTCGCCAACGGCGTCCGCGCCGAGTGGGGGACCAACGTGCAGAACTACTCGCACAACGGCGCCCTCGCCGCCGACTACCTGCCCGGCGGCCGCTGGGCGGGCACGACCGGTGCGATGGCCGACATGGCCGCCAAGCAGCCCGACCTGGTCCTCGTCGACCTCGGCGGCAACGACCTGTGGGCGCAGAACGACCCGGCCAAGTTCCAGGCCGACCTGAACAACGTCATCGACGGCATCCGCGCCTCCCGACCGGGGGGCGTCGACATCCTCATGTCGATCTACGCCGAGCTCAAGTGGACGCCGAACCCGTACGGCGGCAACACCCAGAAGTACACCTGGGACCAATACGCGTCGGTGATCTACCAGACGGCGGTCGCGAAGGGCACCGCGCTCGTGGACCTGCGCCAGTACATCCCGTCGGCCGGCTCGGCGAACCTGCCCAACCCCAGCCCGTGGACGTCGGACAACATCCACCTCAACGACGCGGGCAACCTCGCCGAGTACGGCATGTGGTGGGGCTGGACCGCGAGCCTGGGCAGCATCTGCGGCTGAGGTTCCGCTGGACGGTCGCGTGGGCGAGCACGAACAGCTCCGCGGGACGTAGCGCGTCGGGGCGCGGCCACACGTCGTGGTCGCGCTGGTGGACGTGCCGGACGGTGCCGAAACCGTTGTCCCGCAGCAGGTGCGTGAGCTCGCCGGGGGAGAAGTAGCTGCGCCAGGGTTCGCCGGCCCGCTCGGCGACCTGGGAGACGGCGTCGGCGTAGTGCGCGCCGGCGTCGTCGCGCAGCTGCGCGGGGAGCACGTAGTCGGCGACGAGCTGCGTGCCCGGGGCGAGGCCGGCAACGGCGCGCAGCGTGCGGGTGATGGCGGCTTCGGTGAGGTACATCGTGACGCCGAGCCAGCTGACCAGGGTCGGCCGAGCGAGGTCGAAGCCGTGCTTGACGAGGGCTTCGACGAGGTCGCCGGTCGCGAGGTCCAGTGGGACGAAGGTGCGGTTCGCGGGTTCGGGGAGGTCCGCGTTCGTCAGCTGCGCGCGTTTCCACTCCTGCGTCCGCGGGAGGTCCACTTCGAACACGGCGGTGTTCGGCGCGCGGTACGCGGAGGTGTCGAGGCCGGCGCCGAGGACCACGCTCTGGGTCGCTGTCTGGGCTTCGGTGTAGCGGCTGCGGCAGAGCACCTGGGTGCGGCCGCCGGCGAGGATCGGGTCTTCGCGGTTGTCGCGGTGGTAGGCGAGGAGCTGGTCGCCGTAGTCGCCGAGCAGGGGCGCGGCGAACTCGTCGGCGAAGATCTTGGGCTCCACGTCGACGATCAGGTGCGCGGCGCGAGCGGCGGCCGCGGTGAGGGCCGTGAAGCTGGGTTCGCTCACGGGGGACGACCCTAGTCGACAAGCGTTCAAAGACAGCACAGATAGATCTTTTTCACAAGGTCCACGGGGTCACGACCCAGTGGCGGTGGCGGAACGCGGCGGGCTTCCGTCTTTGTCGCTGGTCACCGGGTTTGCACAGGTCAGGGCAGGTGGCGTAACCCTGGCGTAATGCGGATCCGGGTACGGTCGCGCAGGTGGAAACTTCGTCTCCCCGGCCCCGCGCCGAGCGCGCCCGGCAGGTCGCCGACGTCCTGCGCCAGCGCATCACCGCCGGCGCCTTCGACGACGGCCCGCTGCCCGACGAGCACACCCTCGGCACCCAGCTCGGCGCCACGCGCAACGCCGTGCGCGAGGCCCTCGGCCTGCTTCGCGCCGAAGGCCTCGTCGAGCGGCGCCAGGGTGTCGGCACCCTCGTGGTGCACCCGAAGTACGGCCACGGCCTCGACCGGCTCGTCGGCCTCGCCGAAGCCCTCGACGGCTACGGCGACGTCGTGAACGAGGTCCGCTCGGTCGGCATCGTCACGCCCCCACCCGCGACCGCCGAACGGCTCGGGCTGGTTCCCGGTGCACCCGCCGTCCACCTCGAACGCCTGCGCCGGCTCGGCGGCGTGCCGCTGTCGCTGGACACCACCTACCTGACCGCCGACATCGGCGTCCCGCTGCTCGACCACGACCTCGCGGGCCGCGACCTGTTCGCCCTCATCGAGGAAACCAGCGGCCGCCGCCTCGGCCGCGCCGACGTGGTGGTCCACGCCGTGACCGCCGGCCCGGACACGGCCGCGTTGCTGGACGTCGCCCCCGGCACGGCCGTCTTCGCTCTCGACCGCCTGACCCACCTCGACGACGGCCGCCCCGTGGACGCCGAAACCCTCCACATCCGCGCGGACCGGCTCACCCTGCGCGCGACACTGCACCGGGGCCCGGCATGACGAGCGTGACCACCGACGTTCTGCTCGCGCTTTTCGGGCTGGCAGGCGGGATCGGCATCACGGCGATCGGGCCGGGCGGGGTACTGCCGACGATCGCGTTGTTCCTGTTGACGCCGCTGGGACCGGCGCAGGTGGCGGGGACGGCGATCGTCACGCATGTGGCGACGGGGGTGGCCGGGAGTGGGGCCTATGTCAGGTCCGGGCAGTTGCGGGAGCGGCACACGAGGAGGGTCGCGGGGCTGCTGGCGGGGGTCGCGATGGTGGGGACGCCGGTCGGGGTTCTGCTGAACTCGCTGGTGTCCGCGCGGTGGTTCGGAGTGGTGCTCGGGGTGTTCGCCGTGGTGGTGGCGGCGTTGGTGGTGCTGCGGCGGCCGGTGGAGAAGCGAGAGCGGTCGATGGGCTTGATGCCGCCGGAGGGGCGGGAGCTGTCGGCGGGCTCGATGCCGGGGCGGGAGCCGTCGGCGGGCTTGGTGCTGGGGATCGGCGCCGGCGTGGCGGTCGCGGCCGGGTTGGTGGGGGTGGGTGGGCCGATGCTGACCGTGCCGGTGCTCGTGGTGGTGGGGTTACCGATGCTGGAGGCGCTGGCGGCGGCGCAGGTGCAGTCGGTGGTGATCGCGACGGCGGGGGCGGTCGGGTATCTCGCGAACGGGGCCGTCGACTGGCGGCTGGCGGCCGTTGTCGGGGTGCCGGAGCTGGCGGGGGTGCTCATCGGCTGGAAGATCGCGCACGCGTTGCCGACGAAAAAGCTGCGGATCGCGCTCGTGGTCGCGTTGCTGGCCGTCGCGCCCTACCTGGTGCTGCGGGGCTGAAGCCGTTTCGGGAGAGACCGGTTCCAGCCCCGCGGCAACCTCAGCGCACCCGGTCGAACGGCAGCCGCGCCACCGGACCCGGCCACACCGTCCGGCCGGCCGCGACCGCGTCCACTTCGGACTCCGGCAGCGCCCGGCGGTAGAGCCGCGCGTCGTCGAGGGAGCCGGCGAAGTGGTTGACGCCGTCGAGGCGTTCGCCGAGCTGGAGCTGGAACGACACGGTCTCACTGACCGAACCGGGTGAGTCCGGCCCGGACGCGGCGCGCACCCCGTCGACCCAGATCTCCAGCCGGCCGCCGGTGCGTTCGAGCGCGAGGTGGTGCCACTGCTGGTCGTCGTAGGCCTGTGCGGTGGTCACCGACTTGCTGCCCGCCGCCGTGGTCATCATGGCGATGAGCCGGTGCGAGGCGGGTTCACCGCGCAGCCACAGCTGCGGCGCCGTGGTGCCCATGCCGCCGAGCCACAGCAACGCCTGCGGCTCCTTCGAAGCGCCGTAGCTGAATGACGTCGTGAAGGTGAAGTCACCCGACCCCGGCAGCTGCGCCGGTGAGAACGGCACCCGCACGAAGTCGTCGACGCCGTCGAGCCGCAGTGCGCCGTGCGACACCGAAGCACCGCCGAGCACGTACGCGACGGCGCCCGGCCGGGAGACGTCCGGGGTCGTCGGGCCGGCGGAACGCCGCCACCCCAGGTAGTTCTCGTCGAGGCGCGCGAGGCGGATCTCGTCGCGGGCGTCGACCGCGCCGCCCTCGTACATCAGGCCGATCTTCGCGTCGCGGTCGGCCGGGCCGCTCAGCTGCACGAGGTCGGAGTAGCCGGACCAGTCGCCGGTCACCCGGGTGCCCTGCTCGGCGTCCTCCCACGTGCGGCCGTTGTCGTAGGACGAGCGGACCATCATCCAGCGCCGCCGGTCGGTGTCCGACGGCGAGGCGGACAGGATCCGCTCCCCGCCCGGCCGCTGCAGGCGCAGCAGGGAACCCTGCACCATCGGCGTCACCAGGTCGGGGATCGTGGTGAAGCGCTTGCTGACCGTCTGCCCGCCGTCGCGGCTCAGCGCGTAGTCGCGATTGCCGACGTCGGTGCCGCCCTGTTCGCGGCCGCCGGCGTAGATCGTGCCGTCCGGCAGCTCGACGACGCTGACCTCCGAAGGCTTCTGCGCATACGTGCCGCCCACCGGGTGGGGGTAGCTGTCGACGGCGCCGACGTGCCAGCTGCGCCCGGAGTCGTCGCTGTAGATCAGGGCCCCGTAGTTCTCGATGGAATTGGTGCCGTCACTGCGTTCCGCGTTCACCCCGAACACCAGCCGGCCCGCGTGGCGGCCCTTCGTGAGCTGGATGCCGTGCACCGGACCTGAGGCGTACCACGAGTCCCACGCCGGCAGCTTCGCCTGCGCGCTGATGTCCACTGGCGCCGACCACGTCAGGCCGTCGTCGTCGCTGTACTGCGAGTGCGGTGTCCGCGGGCACGGCACGTCGCAGGCCTTGTCGTCGTCACGGCCCTTGTTGTACGTGGTGATCAGCACGATCCGGCCCGTACGACTGTCCACAATGGGCACCGGGTTGCCGTGCGTGTCGCCGCCCCCGGGGTTGACGACCTGAAGCGGCGACCACGTCTGCCCGCCGTCGGTGGAGCGCTTGAGCACGAGGTCGATGTCGCCGGTGTCGCCGCAGTTGTCGCGCCGGCCCTCGGCGAAGGCGAGGAGGGTGCCGTGCGTGCTGCGGACGATGGCGGGGATGCGGAAACAGGCGTAGCCCGTCTCCTGATGGGGGTTGAAGAGTACCTGCTGGTCGAACTGCGGAACCGCGGCTTGCGATCGGACGGGCGCTGCCTGCGCGGCCGCCGGCACGAACACGCCGGACACCAGCACCGCGAACGCGAGTGCCCAGCGGATGATCGGTCTCATGTCCCGTTCTTCCCTTCGGCTAAGTGAAACTCCCCAGTAGAACGGCCACCCCACGCGGGGCCAGGAGCACCGCTTCCGTCGGGCGGCCGGGATCGGTGAGCAGATCGGGCGCGGGCGAGGGCAGTGTGACCGTGACCGCCTCGGCGCCGTGGTTGAGCAGGAACAGGTACTGGCCTTCGGCGCCGTGCCGGACCACGGCCTGGACGCCCTCGGGCAGGCCGGGCAGTACGGGCGACACCCCGGCCTCGGCGGTGATCCGGTCGAGCAGCGCACGCAGCGTGGCCGCGTCGGGCCGGGTGGCTAGGTACCAGGCGACGCCGTCGCCGAAAGTGTTCCGCGTCACGCCCGGGCGGCCCGCGAGCTCACCGTCGCCGAAGGTCGCGACCACCGAGGCCCCCTCGGTTTCCACCCACTCCGACCAGATCGTGGCGGAAGCCCCGGTCCCGTCGACGGAGAGCCCGATCGAGCCGCCCTCGGGCAACGGCCAGAACTCGTCGACCTTCAGGCCCAGCACGTCCCGCAACGGTGCCGGGTACCCGCCGAGGTACGCGCGGTCGTTCTCGTCGACGATGCCGGAGAAGAACGACACCACCAGGTGCCCGCCACCGGCCACATAGGACCGCAGATTCTCGGCGACACCGGCGTCCATCAAGTACAGATTCGGTACCACCACGAGCTTGTACCCGGACAGTTCCCGGGTCGGGCGCACGACGTCACACGTCACGTTGGCGTCGAAGAGCGGCGCGTAGTGCGCGAGGTGCGCGTCGAGCTGGCGCAGGTCGTCCGACGGGTGCGAGTCGAGCTCCAGGGCCCACCAGCTGTTCCAGTCGTGCAGGATCGCGACGTCGGCCTTCACGCGGCTGCCGGCGAGCTGCGGCACCGACGCCAGCTCCCGGCCGAGGTCGGCCACCTCGCGGTACGCGCGCGTGTCGCGCCCGCCGTGCGGCACCATCGCCGAGTGGAACTTCTCGGCGCCGCCGGCGGTCTGGCGCCACTGGAAGAACAGCACGGCGGCGGCCCCGCGCGCCACGGCCTGCCAGCTGCCGAGCCGCATCGCGCCCGGCGGCTTGGGGCTGTTGCGCGTGCGCCAGTTGACCGCGCTCGGTGCCTGCTCCAGCAGCAGCCACGGCTGGCCGTCCTTCGTGGACCGGACCAGGTCGTAGGCGAACGCCGCTTCGACGTGCCCGCGCGGATCGTAGGGATCGGGGTAGGAATCCAGGCTCACCACGTCCTCGTGCGGTGTCCAGGAATGCCAGTCGAGCGCTTTCTGCACCAGGCCGACGAAGTTGGTCGTCACCGGCACGCCCGGCGTCACCCGCGAGAGCACCTCGCGCTCGGTGAGGTAACAGCCGAGCGACGCGTCGGAGGAGAACCGGTGGTAGTCCAGCTGCTGCGCGGGGTTCGGGAACGTCGGCGCCACGCGCGGCGGCTCGATCTCGGCCCAGTCGCCGTAACGCTGCGACCAGAACGTGGTGCTCCAGGCCGCGTTCAGCGCTTCGATGCTCTGGTACCGATCGCGCAGCCAGTCGCGGAACGCGGCGGCCGAGACGTCGCAGTAGCACGCCCGGATGTGGCAGCCGAACTCGTTGCCGATGTGCCACATCTTCAGCGCCGGGTGCCCGGCGTAGCGCGTGGCCACCTGCTCCACCAGCCGCGCCGCGTGCTCGCGGTACACGGGGCTCGACGGGCAGAACTGCTGCCGCGCCCCCGCCGAAAGCCGGGTCCCGTCCACGCGCACGGGCAGGATTTCGGGATGCCGCTGGGAAAGCCAGGGCGGTGGCGACGCCGTCATGGTGGCCAGGCACGCGTCGACGCCACCCGCCGCGAGCTTGTCCATGACGGTGTCGAACCAGCCGAAGTCGTATTCGCCAGGCCGCGGTTCCACCTGCGCCCACGAGAAGATCCCGACCGTGACCATCGAGACGGACGCCTCGGCCATGAGCTTCAGGTCCTCGTCCCACACCTCGGGGGACCAGTGCTCCGGGTTGTAGTCGCCGCCGTAGTAGAGGCGATCCATCTAGAGCAGCCCCGCTTCCGCCAGCTTCTGCTTGATGCGCAGCAGCTCGTCGCCGTTGAGCGGCAGCTGCGGCGGCGCCATCACGGCGTTGTCGATGAACCCGCGCATCTTCATCGCCGCTTTGAACGCGCCGAGCGCCGCCGACCCGCGCCCCATCCGGCTCGGCGGCGCGACGTCGGTGATGGTGAACAGCGACAGCAGGCGGTCCTGCTCGCGGCGCGCGGCGTGGGGGTTGCCGGAGCGGACGTGGTCGTGGATCAGCACGTAGCCGACCGGGTCGACGTTGCCGAGCCCGGGCACCGCGCCGTCCGCGCCCAGCGCGAGCGCGGAGTCCACGAGCAGCTCCGAACCGGTGAAGACGGCGAGGGCGTCGAGGCCGCGTTCGCGGCGTTCCTTGAGCACGAAACGGAAGCCGGCCTCGTCGCCACTGGAGTCCTTCAGGCCGGCGATCACGCCGTCGGCCGCGAGGCTCAGCACGAGCTCGCGGTCGAGCTTCGTGTGCACGGCCACGGGGATGTCGTAGGCGAAGATCGGCAGCGCCGTCTTCTCGTGCAGCAGCCGGAAGTGCCGGTCGATCTCGGCCACGTGCGTGCGCGTGTAGTACGGCGCGGTGACGACGATGGCGTCGGCGCCTGCCTCCTCGGCGGTCTTCACGTGCTCGGCCACGCGCAGGGTCGTCATGTCGATACAGCCGGCCAGTACCGGCACACGGCCGGCGACTTGGTCCACGGCCGTCTCGATCGTCTCGCGGCGCTGCGCGTCGGGCAGGAAGGCGACTTCGCTGGACGAGCCGAGCACGAAGACGCCGTGGACGCCGGCGTCGAGCTGGAACTCGATGTGGCGCCGCAGCGACTCGGTGTCCACGGTGAAGTCGTCGTTGAACGGCGTGCACAGCGGGGGGATGATGCCGGCGAACTTCTTCGCGGTCATGAGGCGTTCACTCCGGTGGTGATCTCTGGGTGGATGCAGCGGTAGCTGTGCCCGGCCGCCTCGGTGAGCGGCGGCAGCGCCGACGCGCACTCTGCCGTGGCCTTCGGGCAGCGGGTGTGGAACGCGCAGCCGCTCGGCGGCGCGGTCGCCGACGGCACGGGTCCACTGAGGACGATTGGCTCGACCGGGTGCAGCAGGCTCGGCGTGGCCGAGAACAGGGCCCGCGTGTACGGGTGCCGCGCGTCGTCCGGCAGGTCCTCGGCGGCGGCTTCCTCGACGATCCGCCCGAGGTACATCGTCACGATCCGGTCGCTCATGCGCCGCACGGTCTGGATGTCGTGCGACACGAAAACCATGGCGAGACCGAGCTTCTCGCGCAGGTCGATGAGCAGGTTGAGGATCTGCGCGCGCACCGACACGTCGAGCGCCGACGTCGGCTCGTCGGCGACGAGCAGCGCCGGCCGCAGCGCGAGCGCCCGTGCGATGGCCACGCGCTGACGTTGTCCACCCGAAAGCTGCGCGGGCACCGCGTCCGCGACGCTGCTCGGCAGGCCGACCAGGCCCATCAGCTCTTTCACGCGCTCGGCGCGTTCGGCGTTCGTGCCCACGTGGTGCACGTCGAGCGGGTCGCGCAGGATCTTCGCGACGGGCAGGCGCCGGTTGAGCGCCGTGGCCGGGTCCTGGAAGACCAAACCGACGTGGCGGCCCAGCTCGGCCGGGCGCAGGCCCGACAGTGGCTTGCCGCCGTAGCGGACGGTGCCGCGGGTCGGTTTCTGCAGCCCGACGAGCACCTTGGCGAGCGTGGACTTGCCGCAGCCGGACTCGCCGACCACACCCACCGTCTCGCCGGCGGCGATCTCCAGGTTCGCTTCGGTGAGCGCGTAGACGTTGTCGCGCCCGAACAGGCTCGCCGCGCGCACGCGGTGCACCACGTGCACGCCGTCGACTTCGACCAGTGTCATACCTGTGCTCCTTCCACGACGGCCGGGGTCGTGCGTTCGGCGGGGTAGTGGCAGGCGACGAGGTGGCCCGTGCCCTCGGATTCGGGGCCCTCGGGTTCCGGCGCCACCTCGAAGCAATGGCCGCGCGCGGCCGGGCAGCGGTCGGCGAACCGGCACCCGGGCGGGAAGTCCGCCGGGGCGGGCACGACACCCTTGATCTGGGTGAGCGTGGCCTCGTTCTCCTCCAGCGACAGCACGGCGGACAGCAGCCCGCGGGTGTAGTGGTGCCGCGGCGAGCCGACGACCTCGGCCGTCGCGCCCGTCTCGGCCACCTGCCCGCCGTACATCACGACCACGCGGTCGGCGACGTCGGAGACCAGCGCCAGATCGTGCGACACGAGGATGAGCGCGAAGCCGAGCTCTTCCTGCAGGCGCAGCAACAGCTTGATGATCTGCGCCTGAACGGTCACGTCGAGCGCCGTGGTCGGCTCGTCGGCGACGATCAGCTTCGGGCTGCGCGAGAGCGCCATGGCGATCAGCACGCGCTGGCGCTGTCCGCCGGACAGCTCGTGCGGGTAGGACCGCAGCGTGCGGCCGGGGTCCAGGTTCACCAGCTCCAGCAGCTCCTGCGGCGTGCGCGTGCCGCCGCGGCGGGTGAACTGCTTGAGCTGCGCCCGGATCGTCATCGCCGGGTTCAGGGAGCTCAGCGCGTCCTGGTAGATCATCGAGATGTCGTGGCCGAGGTGGCGCCGGCGCGGGCCCGCCTTCATGGTGAGCAGGTCCGCGCCCTCGAACAGGACCTCGCCCGAGAGCCGCGCGGCCGCCGGCTGCAGGCCCATGATCGACAGCGCGGTGAGCGACTTGCCGCAGCCCGACTCGCCGATCAGTCCCAGCACCTCGCCGGAGCGCACGGTGAAGGACACGCCGTCGACCACGTTCACGCCGTTGTGGCGGTCGGGGAAGCTGATCGCGAGGTCCTTCACCTCCAGCACGACCCGGCGGCCGGTGAGGTCACGGGCCTTCGCCGCCAGCCGCTGCCCGGCCTCGAGCAGGCCCGCGAGCGGCAGCACCGGTGCGGTGTTCTCGGCCGCCTTCTCCGCCTCGATCTTCTTGGCGACCTCGCCGGCTTTCGCGTTGCGGGCCGACGGCGCGGCCCACGCATCGGAGATGCCTTCGGACAGGATGTTGAGCGCCAGCACCGTGATCAGGATCAGCAGGCCGGGGAACAACGTGGCCCACCAGCCGCCCGTCAGCACGAGGTCCTTGCCGTCGGCCAGCACCGAGCCCCACGACGGGTTGGGCGGCTGGATGCCCGCGCCGATGAACGACAGCGACGCCTCGAACACGATCGCGTCGGCCACCGTCACCGTGCAGTACACGAGGATCGGCGCCGCGCAGTTGACCGCGACGTGGCGGGCGAGGATGAACAGCCGTCTCGCGCCGAGCACGCGTTCGGCGGCCACGTAGTCCTCGCCGTACTGCGCGAGCACGTTGGCGCGCACCACCCGTGCGACGGGAGCCATGTTGAGGAACCCGATGGCGAGGATCAGCACGAGGATGCCGCGGCCGAACACGGCCACCAGCACCGCGGCGAGCGCGATGCCGGGGAACGCCATGATCACGTCCATCACGCGCATCACCACGGCGTCGGACTTGCGCCCGGACGTCGCGGCGAACGAGCCGATCACCACGCCCGCGATCAGCGCGAGCACCGTGGCGCCGAGGCCGATCGCGAGCGACCAGCGAGTGCCGGCCACCAGGCGCGAGAAGATGTCGCGGCCCGACTGGTCGGTGCCGAACCAGTGTTCGGCGCTCGGGCCGCCGGTGTCGGTGGACAGCGCGTCGGGGTTGTGCGTGGCCAGCAGCGTGCCGAGGATCGCGACGAGCGCGAGCACCACGAGCAGGCCGAGCGCGAACCACGACGTGGGCGGGAGTTTCCGGAACCGCACACCGGGCCGCGAGAGCCGATCGGTGAGGTTCGCGTGCAGGACGGGGCGCATCAGGAGTGGCTCCGCAGTCGGGGATTGGCGATGAGGTAGAGCACGTCGACGATGAGGTTCACGAGCACGAAGCCCACGGCGATGGTGATCACGAAGCCCTGGACCTTCGCCGTGTCGCCGTCCTGCACGGCCTGGATCATGTTCTGGCCCATGCCGGGCAGCGCGAACATCGTCTCGATCACCACCGCGCCGCCGAGCAGGTAGCCCACGCGCAGGCCGAGCACGGTGAGCGGGTTGACCAGCGCGTTGCGCAGCACGTTGCGGCCCACCACGACCACGGGCGGCAGGCCGCCGCCGCGGGCCGTGCGCACGTAGTCCTTGTCCAGCTCCTCGACCATTGACGTGCGGATCACCCGCGTGAGCTGCGCGGCGACCGGCAGCGACAGGGAGATCGCCGGCAGCGTCAGCGAGTTGAGCCAGCCCGACACCGAGTCGGCCGGGCTCACGTAACCGCTGGTGGGGAACAGGCCCTTGCCCACGGCGAGCCACTGCACGAGCAGCAGCGCGATCCAGAACGCCGGCGCCGCGACGCCCGCCAGCGTGACCACTCGGATCAGGTGGTCGGGCCAGCGGCCGCGGAACAGCGCCGACGTCACGCCGAGCACGACCGAGAGCACGAGCGCGATCAGCAGCCCGAGCAGCGTGAGCTGCACGGTGAGCGGGAGCGCGGTGGCGATGGTCTGGCCCACCGGCTCCTTGGTGATCACGCTGGTGCCGAAGTCGCCTTGCAGCAGGTGCCACACGAAGTGCACGTACTGCAGGGGCAGGGGATCGAGCAGCCCGTTGGCCTGGCGGAACTGCTCCAGCTGCGCCTCGGTCGCGTTCGCCCCGTTGAACGCGGCGAGCGCCGGGTCCACGGGGGAGAACTGCATCACGATGAACACGAACAGGATCACGCCGAGCAGCAGCGGGATCAGGGCGAGGATGCGAGAGGCCAGCATCCGCACGACGACGATCACGGTGGGTGGTCCTCCCGCGTCAGACCGGCTTGGCCTGGTTGAGGTAGATGCCGGGGTAACCCTGCGCGCGCACGCCGGTGATCGCCGTCGCGTCCCACGCCGTGCCGAGCTGGGTGAACACGATCGGGTAGATCACGGCCTGCTCGGAGATCAGGTCCAGCAGCTGTTTGTACAGCCCGTTGCGCTTGGTCTCGTCCGGCTCCGCGGCCGCCTGGTTCTGCAGCCCGAGCAGGGCCTGGGTGTCGGCGTTGTTCCAGCGCGCGTACTTCGTCATCATCAGCGACTGCGCGTCGTAGTAGTAGCGGATCAGCAGGTCGGGGTCGTTGCCGAACTGCATCGGGTTGTTCGTGGTGGACACGACCTGGAAGTCGTTGCCGTTGTCCAGTTTGGAGAACAGCGCCTTGGTGTCCTGGGAGTCCAAAGTGGTCTCCACGCCGATGGCGTCCCAGCCCTCCTTGATCACCTTCACGCAGTCGAGCACGAGTGAGGTATTGGTGGTGGACAGGGAGATCTTCAGGTTGCTGACGCCGGCCTCGGCCAGCAGCTGCTTGGCCTTCGCCGGTTCGTAGGTGAAGCTCTGCGACGCCGGTTGCGACTGCGGCAGCTTCGGGTTGATGAACGACGTGCCCGCGGTGCCGGTGCCGCGCAGGCCGATGTCGATCATCTTCTTCTTGTCGATGGCGTAGTGCAGCGCCTGGCGCACGCGCTTGTCGTCGAAGGGCGCGTGGGCGGTGTTGAACATCAGGTACAGGTTGTTGCCGCCGTCGGCGAACTCGACGGTGCGCCCGGCCTTGCGCAGCTGGCCGGCGTTGGCGGCCGGGATGTTCTCCACGATCTGCGCGTCGGGCTTCGCGCCGGAGATCGCGGCCACGCGCGGGGCGGAGTCCACAATGGACTTCCACAGCATCTTCTGGTACGCGGCGGGGCGGGGCCCGTTGTAGTCGGCGAACTTCTCGAACGAAGTGTGCGACAGCGGCGCCTGCTCGGTGACCTTGTACGGCCCGGAACCCACCACCTTGCCGCCCGCGGCGAGCGGCCAGTTGTTCTCGTACACGTGCTTCGGCAGGATCTTGCAGATCTGGATCCGCTGCAGCGCATACGGGAAGGGGAACTTCAGCACGAACTCGACGGTGTGGTCGTCGACCTTCTTGACGTCTTGCAGCCACTGGGCGAAGAAGCTGTGGATGAGCACGTTCTCCTTCGCGTCCAGGGCGCGGGCGTAGGTGAACACCACGTCGTCGGCGGTCACGGGCTGCCCGTCGTGCCACTTGGCGCCCTCGCGCAGCTCGAACTTGATGCTGGTGCCGCTCACGTCGGCGGGCAGCGCCTTCGCGAGGCCGGGGAACGGGGCCCGCGTGACGGGGTCGCCTTCGACGAGCGATTCGTAGCTGTGCAGGATGGCGGCCATGGAGAACGCCGAGGCGGTCTGCAACGGGTCCCAGGACTGGTTGTTGCCGTAGCCGATCACTGCGGTGAGGGAGTCGGTGGAGCTGCCCGTCTTGTTCGTCGACGCGGGGCCGCCGCACGCGGCCAGCGTGGAGGAGAAGGCGGCGGTGGCGCCCACGAGGCCCGCGTAGCGCAGCAGCGTGCGCCGGTCGAACGCGGGGCCGGTCCCCATGGCGGTTCGGGACATCGATGTCTCCTGACTGTGTGTTTCGCCCACCAGAAGTCATGAGAAGTAGGACGTGGGACGTCCTATGACCTCGCCGAACCCTAGAACTCCTCCGGGTGCCGGTCAAGGGGACGTGGCTTTTCGCCGCCGGGCCGAAATCGGTGAGGTATGACGTAGGATGTCCTCCGATGGCGACGTGCCAGCGAAGGAAAGAACATCCGGGGAGACTGTTTTGGCGCGCCCGCAACGCAGTGAAGAGATCACCAAGCGGATCATCGATCTGATCATCGACCGCGACCTCCCGCCGGGCGCGCCGATGCCCACGGAACTCAGCCTGATGGAAGACATCGGGGTGAGCCGCAACTCGATCCGGGAGGCGATCAAGGCACTGCAGGCGCTCGGCATCGTCGAGATCCGCCACGGCTACGGCACGTTCGTCGGCTCGGCCGGCTCCGAGGCCCTGCAGACGTGGCTGCTGTTCCGCACGCGCACCCGCGGCGCCAGCGACGCCGGGCGCCTGCGCGACCTGCTTGAGGTCCGCGAGATGATCGAGACGGAGCTGACCCGGCGGGTCGCCTCGGAGCACCGCCCCGAGCTGATCGCCGAGCTGGAGGCCTGCGTCGCGCGGATGCGCCGCAAGGGGCCCGACGCCGCGGCCGCCGACCGGGAGTTCCACGACCTCATCTGCGCGGAAGCGGGCTTCGACCTGGCGCGAGAGCTCACGGGGCTGTTCTGGGACGTCTACCGCGCGGCCGAGGGCGAGCTCGGCGGGCCGGTGTCGTCGGCGGCGAGCACGGCGAAGCGGCACCAGGTGATCGTCGACGCGCTGGTCTCGCGCGACGGCGACGCCGCGGCGGAGGCCGTGCACCGGCACTTCGACGAGGTGCGCAAGCGCGCGAAGGCCGGCCGGTACGGCGGGTTCGGCGAGGCGCGGCCGGTCGAGGCCGATTCCGCAGCGGTGACTTCGTAGCGTGGTTCTTTTGCCGGACTGGCAAGTTTCCGTGCCGAATCGGCGAAGACGTGGCAAGACTGGGGTGAAGCCGACGGAAGGAGCTCACTTGCCCGCCACCAAGCGCCGCGACGCGCCGCCGCCACGGACCGGGAACAGCGAGGCCGAAGTGCTGCGCGGGTTCCTCGACTACCTGCGCACCTCCGTCGCCGCGAAGGTGGCGGGGGCGCCGGAGCCGGCAGTGCGGACGGCGGCGGTGCCGTCGGGCACGAACCTGCTCGGGCTGCTCAACCACCTGACTTTCGTCGAGCGGGCGACCTTCCTCGGCGAGACCGGCATCCGCTGGCCGGCGACCTTCCGGGCCGCGCCGGCCGACAGCGTCGCCGACGTGGTCGCGCGCTACCGGGAGACGGTCGACCGCGCGAACGCCGTGCTCGACGCCTGCACCGACCTCGCCACACCGATCCAGGGGCGCCGCGGGCCGAGCGTGCGCTGGGCGCTCACGCACCTCGTCGAGGAAACCGGCCGGCACGCCGGTCACGCCGACATCCTCCGGGAACTCATCGACGGTGCGACCGGGCGGTGATCGGTTCGTACACTGGGCGGCCGACGAGGAGGTGCGCCCTGGACGCAGTCGAGGTCGAGATGCTGCCGCAGTCCGCTGCGGCCGACGAGGTGCTCGCGGCCGAGGTCGCCGCCCTGGTGAACGTCGTCTACGCGACCGCCGAGGCCGGCCTGTGGGCGGGCGCGGCGGGCCGGACGGGCGCGGCCGAGGTGGCCGGGCTCGTCGCGGCCGGCGAGATCGCCGTGGCGCGCCAGTCGGGTCGCGTGGTCGGCTGCGTGCGAGTGCGGACGGTCGCCGACGGCGTCGGCGAGTTCGGCCTGCTGGCCGCTGCGCCGCAGCGGCAGGGCGCGGGCATCGGGCGTGAGCTGGTGCGGTTCGCCGAAGACCGCTGCCGGGCACTGGGCCGGCGGCGGATGCAGCTCGAGCTGCTGGTCCCTCGGTCGTTCACGCATCCGTCGAAGGAGTTCCTCGCCGCCTGGTACACGCGGCTGGGCTACCGCATCGAGGAGAAGTCGACGATCGAAGAGGCCTACCCGCACCTAGCGCCGCTGCTGGCGACGGAGTGCGATTTCCTCGTGTACCGCAAGGACCTCTGACCGCCGCGTCGTGACACGTTGCGTGGCCTTCCGGATACACTTCGTTAGCTGCGGGTACCCGGGGATGTGGTGCGTGCGTAACGTCCGGTGATCATGGATCGTCGATTGCACTTCGTGGGGACGCTGCCGCAGTTCGCGGACGCGGACGAGGCGTTTCGGTGGCAGCGCGGTGAGCTCGCGGGGCAGCTGCGCCGGATCAGCGGCGGTGAGACGGGCAAGCGCCTGCAGTGGTTCGTGCCCGTAGTCAAGGAGCTCAAGCGATCCGGCGCGGTGCGCGTGGTCAAGGACGGCGACTGGACCGGCTACGACGACACCGATCGCCTCGCGGCCCGGCGGCTCGAACCCGGGCAGATTCCGTTGCACATCGCCGACGACGCGCTGGCGGAGTTCGAGCTGCTGCGTGCTTCGGGCAATCCCGCGACGGCGGGGGAGCCGTTGCAGGTGGGCGCGCCGGGATACCTCGACATGGCGCTGTTCATCTTCGGCCCGCTCGGCGTGGTCAAACACGCACGCGCGTTCCTGCGGGCCGCGCAGGCGCAGATTTCGCGGGTGCAAGCCGCGGAGGGCGACCGGGTGGTGTTCCAGCTGGAGCTGCCGCTGGCGTTGATCGCCGTGACCGCCGCGCCGCCGCCGCTGCGCCGGCTCGTCGCGGAGCTGATGGCGTTCCTGGTGCCCCGCCAGGCGGCCCGGGCACCGGAGGGCACGCGGTTCGGCGTGCACCTGTGCTTCGGCGACCTCGGCCACCGCGCTCTGCGGCAGCCCCGCTCGGCCGCGCCGATGGTCGCCCTCGCCAACGCGGTGGTGCGGCGCTGGCCCGTCGGCCGTCCGCTGGACTTCGTGCACCTGCCGATGTCCGGCGGTGACGAGCCGCCGCCCGCCGCGGCGTTCTACGCGCCGCTGCGCCGCCTGCGTCCGGGATCGGCTGTCGTGGTCGCGGGGATCGCGCACGAGCGGCAGGACGAGCGGGCCCAGCTGACGGTGCGCGACCACGTCGAGACGGCGCTGGGGCGCCCGGTGGACCTCGCCACGTCGTGTGGCCTTGGCCGGCGCTCGCCCGCGCAGGCCGAGGGCGCGGTGACCCGGATGCGGGCGTTGCTGTGAAATCGGCGCGTTTCGGGGTACTGAAGATCTGTGACGACACGACTTGAGCGGGTAGGCCTGCTGCGCCACGGGCAGAGCACCGGCAATCTCGCGCGCGAGGCCGCCGAAGCCGCGGGCCACGAGGTCATCGACATCGCCGAGCGCGACGCCGACGTGCCGCTGAGCGAGCTGGGCGTGCGCCAGGCGCGGGCAGCGGGGGGGTGGCTCGCGACGGACCCGCCCGAGCTCGTGGTGGCGTCCCCGTACCTGCGGTCCCTGGACACGGCGCGGCTCGCGCTGGCCGTGGCTAAGGAACGCGGCGTGGAGGTCCCCGGCGGCCTGCGCGTCGACGAGCGGCTGCGCGACCGCGAACTGGGGGTGCTCGACCTGCTCACCAGCCACGGCGTCGCCGAACGATGGCCGGACGAGCTGCGCCGCAAACAGCGCCTCGGCAAGTTCTACTACCGCCCACCCGGCGGGGAGTCCTGGGCCGACGTCGTCCTGCGCGTTCGGTCGCTGCTCGCCGAACTGAGCACCGAGACGCCGGGCCTGCGCGTGCTGTTCGTGGCGCACGAGATGACGGTGTTCGCGCTGCGCTACGTCCTGGAGTCCGTCCCGGAGCAGGAGCTGCTGGCCACGGCCGTGCGCACCGACGTGCCCAACGGCTCCGTCACGGCCTGGGAACGCGGCCACGACGGCGGGTTCCGGATGACGGTGGCGCAGGACGTCGGGCACCTCGTGGGCGTGCCGCTCGGGTGAAGGGACGCGTGCGGCATCGGGCGCGCAGCGGCCCGGCGCGGGAGGATGGGTACCAAGATCATCCGAGCGGAAGGAAATCCATGAAGCTCGACCTCGACGGCAGGACGGCGCTCGTCACCGGGTCCACGCAGGGGATCGGCGCGGCGATCGCCGCGGGGCTCGCGAAGGCGGGCGCGCGTGTGGTGATCAACGGGCGCAACGACGCCGGCGTCGCGAAGGCGATCGAGACGCTCCAGAGCCAGGTGCCGGACGGGGAGTTCGTGGCCGGGGCCGGCGACGTCACCACCGACGAAGGCGCGCGCCGAGTCCTCGACAGCGCCGGGCGCGTCGACGTCCTCGTGAACAACCTCGGCATCTTCGGCGCACAGGAGCCCCTGGAGATCACCGACGACGACTGGCGGCGCTACTTCGAGGTCAACGTGCTCGCGGCCGTGCGGCTGACGCGCCTCACGCTGCCCGCGATGACCGAGCAGGGCTGGGGCCGCGTGCTCAACATCGCCAGCGACTCGGCCGTGGTGATCCCCGCCGAGATGATCCACTACGGCATGTCGAAGACGGCGCTGCTGGGCGTCTCGCGCGGCTTCGCCAAAGCGGCGGCGGGGACCGGCGTCACGGTCAACTCCGTGATCGCCGGCCCCACGCACACCGGCGGCGTCGAGGACTTCGTCTACCAGCTCGTGGACAAGAACCTGCCGTGGGAGCAGGCACAGCGGGAGTTCATGAAGACCCACCGCCCCCAGTCGTTGCTGCAGCGGCTGATCGAGCCGGAGGAGATCGCGAACCTCGTGGTGTACCTGAGCTCACCGCTGGCCTCCGCCACCACCGGCGGCGCCCTCCGCGTCGACGGCGGTTACGTCGACTCGATCCTCCCGTAGCAGGTTGTATCCCGCAGGGTCGTCGCCACCTGCGGATCTGCCGACGTCGTGTCTCGTGGAGGTGTCCGGCATGTCTGCTCGCGGGGTATGCGGGGAACGTTCGTGCCTGCGGCATGATGGGCGGATGGGCCGCGCCGAACCGAGCACGCTCCCGTGACCGGGGGTTACCTGAAGGGCCGGATCCGCCGCGAGGACATCATTTCCGCGGCCGCCGTGGTGTACGGCGAGGCCGGCTACCACGGTTCGTCGTTGCGGGAGATCGCCAAGCGGGTCGGCATCAGCCACGCCGGGCTGCTGTACTACTTCCCCACCAAGGAGGCGCTGCTCGCCGCCGTGCTCGAACGGCGGGACGCCGAGGACTCCGAGCGCGAGCAGCTGACCGTGCCGCCCGGACTGGAGGTGCTGCGGCACTTCGTCGCGCTGGCCGAGCACAACGTGCGCCACCCGGGCATCGTCGACCTGTACTCGCGGCTGGCGGCCGAGGCGGTGGCGCCCGACCACCCCGCGCACGAGTATTTCGAGGAGCATTACCGGCAGGCGCGCGAAAGCGTGATCGGCTCGTTCCGGCTGCTGGCCACGACGGGCGAGCTGCGCGAGGGCGTCGACCCGGACTTCGCGGCGCTCACGTTCATCGCCCTCATGGACGGGTTGCAGGTCCAGTGGCTCACCACCCCCGCCGACGTCGACCTCGTCGGCTCCTTGCGGTTCTACCTGCGCACCCTGCTCGCCGTCCCCCTGGATCCCGAGGACTGACCGCTACAGGGTGGCCGCATAGGGGTCCCAGTCGACCGGCAGGGCGGGCGGGACCTCGACGGTGCTGGCCAGCTCCACGGACTGGCCGCGCGTGATCGACTCGTCGATGGCGAGCATCGCGTCGAGCACGTGGTAGGCCAGTTCCCCGGACGCGCGTTCCGGCTCCCCGGCCCGGATCGCGCGGGCGAGCTCCAGCGCGCCCGTGCCGCGCGAGGCCGCGTGTCCTTGCGGCGCAAGCTCTTCCGGCTCGGCGGCGCCCAGCAGGTGCAGCTTCGTGGCGCCGTCGAAGCGGTTGGGGTCGGGCAGCACCGCGGTGCCGAGCGCGCCCGACACCTCGACGAAACCGGTGCGCGCCAAGGCGGAATCGAAGCTCAGCACGACCTGCGCGCTGCCGCCGCGGGTGAACTCGACGAGCGCGGTCACCGTGGTCGGCACGGTCACCGCGAACTCCGTGCCGGCCCGCGGACCCGAGCCGATCACGCGCGTGTCCCGCGCGCGGCCGCCGGCGCCGGTCACCTTGCGGATCGGGCCGAACAGCTGAACGAGCTCCGTGAGGTAGTACGGCCCCATGTCCAGCAGCGGGCCGCCGCCGTGCTGGAACAGGAACTCCGGCGCCGGGTGCCAGCTCTCCGGACCCGGCGTCTGGAACAGCGCGAGTGCGGTGCGCGGTTCGCCGATGCGGCCGGCCTCGATCGCGCGCCGCGCGGTCTGCAGGCCGGCGCCGAGCACGGTGTCGGGCGCGCTCGCCACGCGCAAACCCTTCTCCCGCGCGCGATCCAGCAGCTTGCGGCCCGTCTGGCGGTCGAGCGCGAGCGGCTTTTCCGCCCACACGCTCTTGTCCGCCTCCAGCGCCGCGAGGCCGACCTCGACGTGCGCGGCCGGGATCGTGAGGTTCACGACCAGCTCGATCTCCGGGTTCGCCAGCAGCTCGGCGACGGTTTCCCCTTGTGGCACACCGTGTTTCGCCGCCTGCGCCCGCGCGCGAGCCACGTCGAGGTCGGCGACGGAGAGTACCCGCACGTCGGGGAAGCCCGTGAGGTTCTCCAGATAGGTGTCACTGATGACCCCCGCGCCGATCAGGCCGACGCCGACGGGGCCGCCGGTCACTTCGCGCCCTCGGTGAGGTAGGCGAAGCTGGCGGCAATGCCTTCGAAGATGTCGCCGTCGTAGCGGTCGAACTCCACTACCCGCAACGCGTCGGGCGCCGCGGCGAGGACCTCCGGCAGCGGAACACTGCCCTGGCCCGCCGGGACCTGACCGGACGCGTCGGTGGCGAGCGCGCCGTCCTTCACGTGGATGGCGTGCACGCGCGAGCCGAGCCGGGCGAGCAGCTCCGGCGCGTTCGCCCCGCCCGCCGTGGCCCAGTAGGCGTCGACCTCCAGCGCGACGGCCGGGTCGAGCTGGTCGGCGAACACCTCGAACGCGTGGCGCCCGTCGATCCGGGATTCCAGCTCCCACCAGTGGTTGTGGTAGCCGACCTGCACTCCGTGCTCCTCGGCGACCTTCGCGGCGGCGTTGAGCGCTTCCGCGGTGGCCGTGATGTCCGCGGCGTTCTGCCACTGCTCGGGCTTCACGAGCGGGTCGATGACCACGGCGATGCCGAGCTGCTTCGCCGCGGCGAACACGGCGTGCTGGTCCTCGCCGATGAGCTTCGCGTGGGCCGTGGGCGCGGTCAGCCCGTTGGCCGGCAGACCGGCACCGAGCGCGGCCACGTGCTCGACGACGCCGTACGGCTCGACCTGGGTGAACCCGATCGCGGCGAGGCGCCGCAGGGTGTCCGCCGGGTCGGCCGCGAATGCGTCGCGGACCGAGTACAGCTGCACGGAAGGCTTGCCCATTCCAGCTCCTTGGCTTCGCGGTTCGGCGCCCGGAGCGCCGCGTCGCCTGAATTTCTACCACCTGGTCAAAATTGACACCAGGCGTTTGCGGGAGGTCCACACGTTCGCCCGCCCGTTTGAGGAGGGCTCGTCGCGG
The DNA here is from genome assembly GCF_030285625.1 of Amycolatopsis sp. 2-15. NCBI lineage: Bacteria > Bacillati > Actinomycetota > Actinomycetes > Pseudonocardiales > Pseudonocardiaceae > Amycolatopsis > Amycolatopsis carbonis. The sequence continues at coordinate 8,371,888 of NZ_CP127294.1, read as the reverse complement.
GCAGCAGTCACCAGGGGCCGAAACCACGGAAAGGGACGGCGATGACCCACCAAGGCATGGACGACTTGATGGTGAAGGGCGAAGAGGAAAGCTTCTCAGCGCTGAAGTCACGGCTCGTCGACGAGTACGGCAGCGCGCGCGAACCCGAGATCAACCGCACGATCACCGCGCAGCGCCGCCACTTCGACGACGCCGGCGTGCGCAGCTTCCTGCCCGTACTCGTCGAGCGGCAGGTACGCGACCGGCTCGGTGAGCCCGAAGGGCGCTGAGCTACCGGAGGATCTGGTCGACGTAACCGCCGTCGGCCCTGTCAAGTCTCTACCGCGTGAACAGGAGCAACCTGGGGTAAGCCGGCCTTCGGGCACGAAGACGCCCCCAGCACCGTCGGGAATGCTGGGGGCGTCACGTTTTGCACGAGGCTCGTCAGGAGCCGCGGAAGGTGCCCTCCGCGACGGCGCTCATGGCGACGTCACCGACCCTATTGGACGCTGTCGCATAGCGATCCAAAGGTTGGCAGACCGTGACCGAGGAACACCAATGGGTTCGGCTTGACGTACCTGGCAGCGAACGACGCTGGCACGTGCCCAGCTGAACAGGCAGACCGTTGAAGGTGGCCGGCGGACGCAGCCGGCCACCTTCAACGCGTCATGTGGTCAGTGTGTCGAGATGGGCCGCGCCCGCGTGTTGCGCCTGCTCGCTCACCTCTCCCACCCGACCCACCAGTGAGATCCCCGGCTCAAAGGCGATCTCGCACGCCCTGGCTGAGCCGGGCCAGACACCACAGCGATCTCGGAAAATACAGTTCCGATCGTTCAGGGCGATCGTTCGAACAAAAAGATTGTGCGTTGGTGAGGTCACTGTGCGACGATTCGAGTGCCGAACCCGAGGAGGATCCGACCGCGATGACCGAATCATCCCCGCCCACCCGGTTGCCGCGGGCTGCGCGCGTCGCGACGTGGAGTTTCTTCGCGCTCAACGGGTTCGCCGTCGGCATGTGGGTGGTCCACATTCCGGTCGTCGAGCGCGCCACGGGGATTTCGCACACCACGCTCGGCGCGTTGCTGCTGGTGCTCGGCGGGGCGGCGTTCGTCGGGATGCAGGTGTCCGGGCCGCTCGCCGATCGGTTCGGCCACCGTCGCGTGGTGCCGGCGGCCGGGGTGCTGCTGGGGCTGGCGCTGTTCCTGCCCGGGCTGGCGGCCAGCTGGTGGTCGCTCGGGCTTTCGCTTCTCGTCTTCGGGTTCTTCAACGGCTCGCTCGACGTCGCGATGAACGCCCAGGCCGTGGTTGTCGAGCGCGCGTACCCGCGCCCGATCATGGCGGCGTTCCACGCGATGTGGTCGATCGGCGGCGCGCTCGCCGCCGTGGTCGGTGCGGCGGTGCTGGGTACGGGCGTTTCCACGGCCGTCACGTTGGGCGCGACCGGCGGGTTGTGCGTGATCGCTTCGCTGGCCGCGGGGCGGTTCCTGCTCGGTTCCGGACGTGCCGAGCCCGTCGAAACCACGCCGGTCACGCCGAGCCGCGGCCGCACTCCGGCACGGGTCGTCTGGCTGCTCGGGGCGCTCGCGTTCGCGTTGATGCTCGCCGAGGGCGTCGCGAACGACTGGGCCGCGCTGCACCTGCAGGACGTGCTCGGTACGTCGGCGAGCACCGCCGCGCTCGCGTACGGCTCCTTCGCCGTGGCCATGACCGTCGGCCGCTTCGCCACCGACCGCGTCGCCGCGCTGGCCGGCCCGGTCGCGGTGGTGCGTTACGGGTCGGCGCTCGCCGCCGTCGGCCTCGCCACCGCGTCACTGTCGCGCTGGGTGCCGCTCGCGCTCGTCGGCTGGGCGATCTTCGGCCTGGGTCTCGCGGGTGGCGTCCCGCAGCTCTTCACCGCGGCGGGCAACCTCGACACGCGGGCGTCGGGCGCGCTGATGGCGCGGGTCGTCGGACTCGGCTACGTCGGGCTGCTCGCCGGTCCCGCCCTCATCGGCGGGCTCACGCGGTGGATGCCGCTGAACGTCGCGTTCGCCGTGCCGTTCGCGCTCTGCGTGGCCGCGTTGGTGGCGGCGCCGGTGCTCGCCCCACGCCAGGTCCGCGAACCGGCCGAAGTGGGCTGAGGCGGCTCAGCCGCAGCGTTCGCCGCTGCGGACGTTGCCCCCGCCGACGAGCGTGAACACGCTGCCGTCCGGGGCGTCGCGCAGGTGCAGCGTGCACACGATCTGCGACACGGCCAGGGAAGACAGCGCCTGCACGTCCGTGGCCAGCTGCACGGTGACCTCCGCCGCCGAGACCGTCACCGCGGCCGGCAGGGCGGAACGGGGGACCTCGGTGGTGTAACCGGAGGCCTTCTCCGCGGAAGTCGGCCTTTGCGCCAGCGCGTCGATCAGCGCGGCGTCGGTCTGGTCCAGACCGGGGCGCTGGACCTGGACGACGGCGCCGTTGGACACCAGGTAGATCGAGCTGACGCCCGGCGCGCCCGGTATGGTGGACGCCGGGCCGCTCGGCGCGTCGTCTGCCGCGCCCGAGATCACGCCGCTCGGCTGCACCCCGCACGCGGTGGCGGTCAGCGCGACCAGCACGAGCGCTGCCGCGGCGCGCCGGATCACGCGTCACCGCCGGGGTTCAGCGGAAGCCGCAGCGTGAAGATCGCACCGCCTTGCGGACGGTTGGCCGCGGTGAGCTCGCCACCGTGCAGCTTGGCGTTCTCCCACGCGATCGCGAGCCCGAGGCCGCTGCCCTCGGAGCGGCTGCGTGCGGTGTCGGCCTTGTAGAAGCGGTCGAACACGTGGGGGAGCACCTCCTCCTTCAGCCCATGGCCCTCGTCGGTGACCTCGATCATGAGCGATTCCTCCACCGCGCTCAACCTCAGCCGGACGGGCGGCGCTCCGTGGCGCAGCGCGTTGCCGACGAGGTTCGCGACGACCACGTCGAGCCGGCGCGGGTCGAGCCGCGCGCGCACGCCCGGCGGCAGCTCCGTGGCGACCGCGTCGACCCAGCCGCGGGCGCGCAGGGTGGCGCCGATCGCCTCGGCGACGTCCACCTCGTCGAGCGCGAGCGACGCGGACCCGGCGTCGAAGCGGGTGACCTCGATGAGGTCGTTGACCAGCCGCGTGAGGTTGTGGGTCTCCTGGCTCACCAGCCGCACCGCGCGCCCGGCGATCTCGGGCAGGCCGGCGACCTCGGCCTCCAGCACCTCGGTGACCGCGGTCATCGCGGCGAGCGGGGTGCGCAGCTCGTGGGACACGTCGGCCACGAACCGCCGCGCGTCGGACTCCATGCGCTCCAGCTCGCCGACGTGGTGTTGCAGCGACTCCGCCGTGGTGTTGAACGTTTTGCCGACCTCGGCGAGCTCGTCGGTGCCGTGGATGGTCAGGCGCGTGTCCAGGTCGCCCTCGCCGAGGCGGTGCGCGGCGCGACGCAGCTCGCGCACCGGCCCGAGCACGCTGCGGGCGGCCGCGAGCGCCAGCAGCAGCGCCAGGACCACCGCGCCGGTGCCGGTCAGCCACGCGCTGCGCGCCAGCGTGGCGATGCTTTCGCTTTCGGCGGTCAGCGGCTGCACTACGTAGATCTCGATCCCGGACGGTTCAGTCACGTGCGACGTGCTGGTCGTGAGCCGCAGCTGGGTGCCGATAAGCAGCCGGGTCTCGCCGCCGACGTCCACTCGCTGCCAGGCGATCTTGCCCTGGTCCACCTGCTCGCGGAGCTCACTCGAAATCCGGGCCCCGCCCAGACTGCCGCCGGAGACGTTGCCCGCGGTCACGAGCGCGCTGGCATCGCGGTCCGCGAGCTTGCCCGCGGCGTTCAGGAGCATGTCCTTCGACGGCTGCGCGGGCAGCGGGTAGAGCAGCTGGATGCGGCTGCGCAGCTCCAGCACCGCGTTGTCCTGCGTGTTCTTCAGGATGGTGTTGCGCGCGGTCCGGTAGCCGAACCCGGCGACGGCGATGGTCGTCAGCACGCTCAGCAGCACGAACGCGAGCAGCAGCCGCGTGCGCAGGCCCCAGCCGGGCCAGAACTTGCGGAGCCCGGTCACAGGGGCCCGAAGCGGTATCCGAAACCGCGCAGGGTCTGCACGTACACCGGGGCCGCGGCGTCGTCCTCGATCTTCGCGCGCAGCCGCTGCACGCACGCGTCGACGAGCCGCGAGTCGCCGAGGTAACCCTGGTCCCACACGGATTCCAGCAGCTGCTGGCGGCTGAGCACCCGGCCCGGCGACGCGGACAGCTCCAGCAGCAGCCGCATCTCCGTGGGCGCGAGGCTGACGGGCCGGCCCTGCTTGCTCACGACGAGCCCGTCGCGGTCGATGGTGAGATCGCCGTGGCGCTCGACCTCGGGTTTCGGCGTGCCCGCTTGGCGCTGCTCGCCGCCGGTGCGCCGCAGCACGGCCTTGATCCGGGCCTCGAGCACGCGCGGCTGGGCGGGTTTCACCACGTAGTCGTCGGCCCCGGCCTCGAGCCCGGCGACCACGTCGATGTCGTCGTTGCGCGCGGTGAGCATGATGATCGGCAGGTCGCCGGACGCCCGGATGCGCCGGCACACCTCGAACCCGTCCATCCCGGGCAGCATCAGGTCGAGCACGACGACATCGGCCGGATCCGCGCTCAGCCGCGTGAGCCCTACCTCGCCGCTTTCCACCGCGTCGACGGTGTGACCCTGGTAGGTCAGCGCGATCTGCAGGCCGTCTCGCACGGCCTGGTCGTCTTCGATCAACAGCACCCGGGGCATGTCTCCCACTATCGCAGCGCACTTCCGCGTCCGCCCGTCCGGATTCCCCGGACAGTCCACAGCGGACACCTCCCGAGAGGATCCGCGTCCGGTCTCATCGCGGGGTGCGCGGAATGTCATGGTTGCGTAACAGCCTCGTCCGTGCGCAGCTGTTACAAAACTGTCGGGGTCCGCGGACACGGCTTCGACCGTCGGCGCACACGGGGCCGCGACCGTGGACACCATGACCGAACTGATCCGCTCCCGTGCCGCGGCCTACGCGGTGGCCGCCCGGCTGCTGGCCGTGCTGCTGCTGCCGGTGGCCTTCGTGCGTTCGCCCCACCACGCCCGCAGGCTCGCCTGCCAGTGGGCGCTCGCGCTGCGCTACCCGGCGGAGGACCTGGCGGGCCTCACGGCCGCGGCGCGCGAGGCGTTCGTGGCGGCGCGCACCGACGCGTTCTGGCGCGACGGGCAGCTGATCGGCCTCACCTCAGGCCACCGCGACGCTGCCCAGCAGCACGCGATGTTCACCGCCGAGGTGCGGCGCACGGGGTCCGCGTGGGCGGCCCGCCGGCTCGTGCTGCCGCCCGAGGAGTCGGCCCACGTCGGCGGCTTCGCGCTCGACGTGCGGCCCACGGAGGGCGCGGCGTGGCTGGAACGCCACGGCGCCGCGTACCACCTGCACCGCCGCTACGACAACGAGTGGTGGCACTTCGAGTACCACGCCGACACGCTCCCGCTCCGCCTGCCGCACCCGGGCGCGGCCGTGCTGGTCAGAACCGCCGGGTGAACGGCATCGGCTTGCGCATGCGGATCAGCAGGAGCAGGGGCACGAGGACGTACCAGAGGTTGAAGGCCAGGAACTTGACCGGATTGCCCGTGCGCATCGCCGGGTCGCCGAAGAACTCCACGCCGAACACGACCACGCCGGTGAGCGTGACGATCATCGTCGCGTAGATCACGGCGAAGAGCTGGATCCAGTTCTTGCCCGCGAGCAGGCACACGACGAGCACGACGTAGAACGGCATGTACACGAACGCGGAGAGCCCCGTGACGATCCGCATCCAGTCCGGCGGGTGCATGAAGAGGATGTCGGCGTCGTGGGCGTACCAGTAGTTGGAGTTCACGAAGAAGTTGTCCGACGGGCGCGAGAAGTCGACGCCCACGGTCGGCAGCAGGTCGCTGATGAGCGAGGTGATCGTGAACGCGGCGAACACGATCGCGAAGAAGATGTCGATCCCGCGTCGGCGTAGCGGCAGGTTCATACGCTGATCCTAAGGGGACGGTTTGAACGCTAGAGTGCGGGCATGAACGCGTTCCAGGTCTGCCTTTGCGTCTTCGCGGGCGTCTGTGCCCTGTGCTGGGTGCTCTCGGTGATCACGCGCGAGTACTCGTGGGTGGACCGGATCTGGTCCCTGGTGCCCGTGGCGTACGTCGCGATCTTCGCCGCCTTCGCAGGCTTCGCCGACGCGCGCCTCGACGTGATGTTCGTCCTGGTGCTGCTCTGGGGTTTGCGCCTGACCTTCAACTTCGCCCGCAAGGGCGGCTACGCCCGCGGCGGCGAGGACTACCGCTGGGTGGTGCTGCGCGGGAAGATGGCGCCCTGGCAGTTCCAGGTCTTCAACTTCTTCTTCATCACGATCTACCAGAACGCGATTCTCCTGCTGATCACGCTGCCGGCGTGGACGGCGCTCTCGCACCGTTCGGCCTTCGGCGTGGGTGATGTGATCGTCGCGGTGATCTTCGTCGCGTGCCTGGTGGGGGAGACGGTGGCGGATCAGCAGCAGTGGAACTTCCACCAGTGGAAGAAGCGCGAGCAGTCCGCCGGGCGGGTGCCTTCGCCGCGGTTCCTGCAGAGTGGCCTGTTCCGCTTCTCGCGACACCCGAACTTCTTCTTCGAGCAGGCGCAGTGGTGGCTGGTGTTCGTCTTCGGCGCGCTGGCCTTCGGCGGGATCCCCTGGACGATCGCCGGCGCGGTCCTGCTGACCCTCCTGTTCGTCGGCTCGACGATCTTCACGGAAACCATCACGCGGGGCCGGTACCCGGAGTACGCGGAGTATCAGAAGCGGACTTCGGCTGTGGTGCCGTGGGTTCCGCGGGGCCGGGTTCCGGTGGGCTGATCCTCTAGCTTTCGTCGGCGAACTCGATGTCATCCGCCTGCAGCTGCGGTGGCCGGTACGGCATTCCGTCGAGCCGGGCGCCCTCGAACCCGATGTCACCGTCGAACACGGCGCCGACGAACGTCGTGTAGCTGGCGAACGACACCCCCTCGAACCACGCCCGCTCCCCGAACCTCGCGCGGTCGAAGTAGGCGCTTTGCATCGCCACGTCGTCGTCGAACACCGGCGCGACCATGAATCCCGCTCGGTCGAAGTTCGCACTGCGCGCGAAGGTGGTGTCGCTGAACCGCACGACGCCGCGGAAGAGCGCCTTGTCGAACTGCGCGTTGTGGGCGAACCGCGCGCTGCGGAACGCTGTGGTGCCGGCGAACTCGGTGTCTTCGAAGCGGGCCTCGCCGCGGAATTGGGCGTTCTCGAACCGGGTGCTGCCCTTGAACGTGGCCCGGGTGAACCAGGCGTCGGCGCCGAAAGTGGCGCCGTCGAACCGCGTCGTGCCGGTGAACCGCACCTCGTGGAACCAGGCGTCCCCGGCGAAGTGGGTGCCGGCGAAGCGGGCGTTGTGGAGCTCGCAGCCGTTGAGCGGGAAGTCGATGAGCACGGCCCCGGAGAGGTCCAGCTCGATGCCCGCCCAGAACCGGTCGTCCTCGTCGGCCGGCACGAGGTGCCGCACGAGCAGGCGCTGCGCCGTCAGCCGCACTTCGCGTTCCTGCACCTGGTCGCGGTCGCCGTTCCGGCCGGGCTCGGGCAGCTCGTACGGCATGCGCAGGTAGGCACTGATGACATCGGCGATCGTCTGGCGCAGCTGCGCGTTGTCCTGCGCCAGGCGGTCGAGCGCGTAGAGGCCCGCGAGCCGGACCGGTGCCTTTTCCGAACCCAGCTGTTCGACGGCTTTCAGGTAGAGCTCGTTGATGCGCCGTTCGGTGGCGTCGTGCCGGGCGGCCCGGTCGGCTTGTTCGCGGAGCCGCAGTTCGGCGCGCTTGGTCGCCAGGTCGTGCTCGGCGGTCTGCTGCCGTCTTGCCGCGAGCACCAGTGCCAGGGCGCCGCCGGTGCCGACCACGATCGTCCCGACGGTGCGGATGCCGTCGAGCCGGGCGCGATCGGCGTCGGTGCCGTGGCCGTACAACGTGAGCAGGACCCAGCAGGCCGCCGTCGCGATCACCACCATCAGCGCGCCGCACAGCGCGATCGTCCGGTTGGACAGTGTCCGGCTCGGGTGCGGTCGAACCCCTGCGCCGGCGAGCGGTTCCGGGGTGGTTGAAGGGATTTCGGCCACGACTTCCATGATCGCAGTTCCCGGTGACGGGGAAAGGTGCAATCGGGTGGTGAATCCGAACCCTGGCTGCCGCCGTGCCGAATGTCCTCAGTAGACACTCATTTCACGAACGGGGCACGTGGTTGCCTCACCGGTCGTAGAAGTTCGACGGTGGTTCATTCCACTGCTGAGTCGGCGCGTCAGGACGCGTGGACCGCTTACGACGGTGCAAAGTCCGCGCATTCGCCGCCATGCTGTTCACCACGAACGCGATCACCAGGCCGATCACGAGGTTGATCGCGGCCGTCGCGTATTTGGCGCTGGGTTCGACCGTCAAGGTCAGCGGCAGGACCACCGCGATGAGGGTCACGAGCACCATGATCCAGCCGAAGAACTGGCTGGGCGCGGGCGTCGCGACGCTCAGCAGGTGCATGAGGCCCGTGGCGAGCAGGGCGGCGGCCGCGGCGGCGAGTGCGTACGTGGTGGTGCTGGCGCTGCCCCAGGCGCCCTCGCCTTTCGGGGCGAGTACGGGGACGTCGAAAATGCCGCGGGCGATGAGGAGTCCGACGATGGCGACGAGCGCGGCCACCACCGCCGTGGCGACGCCGCCCGCCCACAGCCGCGCCGCGTCGATGCCGGGCCGGGTGTCCTGGTCGTACGGGTTCTGCGCCATCACGGATCCCTCCGTCAACGAAGCTGTCCCCCTCGATTGTCGTCCTATGCGGGTTCGTTCGCCTGCTCGAGTTTTGCGACGCGCCGCAAGCGGAAGGACAGGACGACGAGCATGATCCCGTACAGCAGCGCGTAGATGCCCACGAGCAAGGCGATGCCGAACGCCCCCGCGACCGGGTGGATGAGCACCAAGACACCCGCGATGACGGACACCGCGCCGGCCACGATGAGGAACGCCTCGCCCGTGATCTGCTTGCGCAGGCGGATCGCGGCGACGATCTCGGCGATGCCCGTGACCACCGCCCACGCCCCGACGAGCGTCGCCAGCACGAGGATGGTCGCGCCGGGCCAGACCAGCGCGAGCACCCCCGCGGCGAGACCGAGCACACCCAGCAACGCGTACGCGAACCGGTGCGCGCCGTCGCCCGGGCGGAACGCCTGCATGAACGCACCCACCGCGTCGACGAGCGCGTAGACCCCGAAGACGAGCGCCAGCGCCAGCACGGTGACGCCCGGCCAGATCAGCGCGATCACGCCGAACACCACCGCCAGCACACCGCGCACGAGCACCAGCGGCCACGTCCGCCGCGGGTCCATCACGAGACCACCGACTCCAGCGGAGATGTGTGCGGACATGCCTGCCTCCCGAGCACGATGCTGACCTGGGAAAACGTTAGCAGCGCAGGAAGATCGAAGCACCGCTTCGTTGTTCACCCGATCGGTGACGAAGTGTCCGAAGAGGACGTCAGAAGCTCACCGGCAGCCCCGCCAGCCGCCACGTGCCGGGGTCGGGCGCGCGCCGCACGTCGCCAAGGCGCAGCGCGGGAAAGCGCTCCAGCAACCCCCGCAACGCCACCTCCGCCTCCACCCGCGCGAGCGCCGCGCCGAGGCAGAAGTGCGGCCCGTACGCGAACCCGAGGTGCCCGCCCTCGGTGCGGCGCACGTCGAGGCGGTCGGGCTCGGTGAACACGCGCGGGTCCCGGTTGGCCGACGCGATTGCGGCCGACACGGGCTCGCCCGCCCGGATCGCGACGCCGTGCAGGGTGAGGTCCTCGGTGGCCTGCCGGGGAATCGTCAGCAGCTGAGGTCCGCACCATCGCATCAGCTCCTCGACCGCCGTCGGCCACAGCTCGGGTTCCGCGCGCAGCACGGCGAGCTGGTCCGGATGAGTGAGCAGGGCCTCGACGGCGTTGGCGACGAAGTTCGCCGGTGTCTGCCCCGCGAGCACGAGCTGCCACACGAGGGTGACGAGCTCGGGTTCGGACAGCCCGTCCGTGCCGGCCAGCAGTTCGAGGAACTCACTCGCCGGCGGCGTGGTGAGGCCGCGCGCGCCGTCGATGATGCCCGGCACCGCGGCGGCGAAGCTCTCGCCCGAGCCGGCGACCACGTTCTGGCCGAAGATGTGCCAGCGCGGCCGATCCGCCTCGGGCACGCCGACGAGCTCGCAGATCACCTCCATCGGCAACGGCTGCGCGAACCCGGCCAGCAGGTCGGCCCCGTCAGCGGGGAGGCCGTCGAGCAGCTTGTCGACGATCGGCTCGATCCGCGGCCGGAAGTCCGCCGCGCGGCGCGCCGTGAACGCGGGGGAGACGAGGCCGCGCAGCCGCCGGTGCTCGGCGCCTTCCATCTCCTGCATGGTCCGCAGGTACGGCCGGCAGTGGTCGGGCACGTCGAGCGCCTGGTAGCTGCCGGGGCCGAGCGCGAAGCGCGGGTCGGTGAGCATCGCGCGTGCTTCGGCGAGGCGGGTGAGGACCCACAGCGGGCCGAAGCCGGGGCCGACGAGCTTGGCCACGGGGCCGTGCTCGCGGGCGGCGCCGTAGACGGCGAACGGGTCGCGGTGCACGGCGGGGTCGGTCAGGTCGATCTCGGGCACGTCGGTCACCGGTGCTCCTCATTCTGGATGATGAAATCAGATGGTCTCATCATATGTACACCGGCGCTATCGTGACCAGTACGGGAGCTCGAGGAGGACGATGGCCCGGCTGACCAGAGCGGAGGCGCAGGAGCTCAACCGCGCGAAGGTGCTCGCCGCCGCGCGTGACGAGTTCACCGAGCGCGGCTTCCGCGAGGCGAAGATCGACGTGATCGCCGAACGCGCCGAGCTCACGCGCGGCGCCGTCTACTCGAACTTCCCCGGCAAGCGCGCGCTGTACTTCGCCGTGCTCGCGGAGGAGGCCGAGCGGGTCGCCGCCGAGCCCCCGGCTTCGGACCCGGGCCTCACCGCCGCGGAAGCCCTGGGCGCCCTCGCCCGCGCCTGGGTCGCCCGCCTGCCGCTCGCCACCGACCCCGGCTCGCGCCTCGGCGTGGACCTCGGGCCGGAGATCCTCGCCGACGAGCTCACCCACCGCCCGTACGCCCAGCTCCTGCGCTTCGAAGCCGTCGTCCTCGGCCTGGCGCTCGAGCGCCTGGCCCCGTCCGCCGGCCGCCTCGTGCGCGTCGCCGAACTGGCGCTGACCACGTTGCACGGTGCCACGGGTCTCGCCGCGGCCGCGCCGGGGTTCGGTGAGCCGTTCAACGTCGTGCGTGCCTGCGAAGTCCTGCCCGCGCTGGGGTTGGCCGATACGTGGCCCGCGGTGCCGCCGATCGTGGCGCACGCGCAGCCGGTGGACGAGCCTTGGCTGCCGCCCGCGGCCTTCGACTCACTGCGGTCGGAGCCGGCCGACCTGTCCGGCGACGGCGTGGTCGCGATTCTCGGGCTGCACCGGCTTTCCGCCGCGGAGGAGGCCGTCCGGGCCGTACCGCAGGACTCTGCCGTGACGGTCGCCGTGGTGACGGGTTCGGCGCCGGAGCTGGCGCCGTTGACGCACCTCGCGCTGGCCGAGCTGCGTGGTCACTTGCGCCGGGCATTCCCGGTCTCGACCTGGCCGCGCCTGAAGGTGCTGCGCGACGACTCGGGCGCGGTCGCGTCGGCGGCCGGGGTTTCGGCGGTGAGCGACGCGACGGAAACGGCTGTGCGGATCACTTCCGGGCGTGTGGTGCGCCGCGCCGAAGGCTTCGGTGCCTGTCACGCCGCGGCGACCGGCTGAGAGAAACCGGCCGGGTTCACCGATGGGCGGCCAGCACTGCCGCGAGGCCTTCTTGGAGATCTTTGACGAAATACCCGGGAACCTCCAGCGACGGGAAATGTCCGCCGAGTTCGGGCGACTTCCAACGGACGATCTGCCGGTACCGCTCCTGTGCCCAGGGGCGCGGACACTTCTCGACGTCGCGGGGATACATCGTGAGTGCCGACGGGACGTCGACCCGAAGTTCGGGATCGAGCGAGTTGTGGCTTTCGTAGTAAATGCGGGCCGCCGACGCACCGGTCCGCGTCAGCCAATACAGGGTGACGTCGTCGAGAATTCGGTCTCGGGAAATCGTCTCGAACGGGCTGTCTTCGGTGTCCGACCACTCGGCGAACTTGTCCAGGATCCAGGCAAGAAGCCCGACCGGTGAGTCGACGAGCGAGTAGCCGATGGTCTGCGGCCGGGTCGCCTGCTGCTTCGCGTACGCCCCGCGGTGGCGCCAGAAATCGCGGGTTTCCTCGATCCACTCGCGTTCGACCGCCGTCAGCCCGTCCGTGGTCAGCCCGGGCGGTCCCTCCGCGAACGTCGTGTGGATGCCGAGAACGTGCTCCGGGAACCGGCCGCCGAGAACCGTGGTGATATTGCCTCCCCAGTCGCCACCGTGGGCGGCGAACTCGCGGTAGCCGAGCCGGCCCATCAGTTCCACCCAGGCGGCCGCGATCTTTTCGGTTCCCCACCCGGTGGTGGCCGGCTTGTCGCTGTAACCGAAGCCCGGTAGCGACGGGACGACGACGTGGAACGCCGGCGCGTCCGCATCTTTAGGATCTGCCAGCTCGTCCACCGCATCGATGAACCGGGCAATGCTGTCCGGCCACCCGTGCGTCAAGATCAGCGGAGTGGCGTCCGCGCGCGCGGATCGGCGGTGCAGGAAGTGGATTCCCAGCTCGTCGATGGTCGTGCGGAACTGGCCGATCCGGTTCAGCCGCTCCTCGAACGACCGCCAGTCGTACCCGGTGCGCCAGTAGTCCACGACCTCGACGAGGTCGGCGAGAGGAACGCCCTGGTCCCATCGGCGCGGACCGGGCGCGGCGCGATGGACCGTCTCGGCCTCCGGCAGCCGCGCCGCGGCCAGTCGCGCCCGCAGGTCGTCGAGGTCGGCGTCCGGTGCGTGGGCTTCGAATGCTTGCACGTCGCTGGTCAGACGGCGCATGAGTCCTCCTGGTCAGTGCGGAACCGGCTTAGATGGTTCTAGCAGGCCTCGATGCCCGAGCGCAACCTGCTAAGCTGGTTCCATGCGTGCCGAGTTCCCCGACTTTCGCCTCGGTACCGTGCTGGCGACGAGCTTCACGGGGACTCTGTCGGAGCGTCATGGCGACGCGGTGGAGCGCATTCCCACGCCGCAGCGACTTGTCGACTGGCTGGCGGTGAGCGGCCTCGCCGTGGACTCCTGCACCACCGCCCAGCTCGACCTCGCCCGGGAACTGAGGGAGTCGATTCACGCCGCCGCGACCGCGGCTGCGATCCAGGACGCGCTTCCTGCATCCGCAGTGCAAGTCATCAATGACCGCAGCGCTCAGGGCCGGGCCGCGGCCATCCTGACACCCGAAGGCAAGCGGCGATGGCAGCTCGGCTCGGCTTCCTGCGTGGAAGACGCTCTCAGCGTGATCGCCGCCGACGCGATCAGCATCCTCGCCGGCGAACGAGACGGAAAACTGGCCTTGTGTGCGTCGCCGACCTGCCAGGCCGCCTTCTTCGACACCAGCCAAAGCCGCACCCGCAGGTGGTGTGACATGAACACGTGCGGCAATCGTCAGAAGAAGGCGCGCTTCAATGCCAACCGGCGCAAAACCGCCGGATCAGCGGAGTGATCCGGCACCTGCGGTGAGCAAAAGAAAACCGGGCCGCCAGTCCGAAAAGGACTGACAGCCCGGTTGTCCTACTGCGACACTCAGCCGATCTTGTAGCTGTACGGCAGCGTTGCGATCACCTCACCGGTGCCGACCTGCGGGAGGCCCGTCGCGCCGGTCGGGAGGGTCGGGACGGTCACCAGGTTGAGGTGGCCGGCCACCGACGCGCCGCGTTTGCCCGAAGGCGTGATCGTCACGGTGACGGTCACCGTCTGGCCCGGCTGGACGAGCAGCGGCGTGCCGCCCGTGCCGTTGGGGTCCACGGACTGGTCGTACGGGTCGCCGGTGGACGAGGTCACCGCGGAGTCGAAGCCCGCCGTCTTGATCGACGCCGTGTAGGAGGCGTGGCCGGCCGGGGCGCCCGAGGGGCCGAACGGACCGATCTCCTGCACGTCGGCGAACCAGATGCCCTTCGTGACGTAGCCCTGCTTCTCGCCGATCGTCGCGACGGACACGGTGCTGCCGGCCTGCGCGGCCTTCAGGTCGCCGAGCACGTCGATGCCCGCGGCGGAACCCTGGAGCTCCACCTGAGCCGGCACCGAGGACGACGTCGCGACGGTGAACTTGCTCGTGTCCGGCGGGATCGAGTACACCGGCGCGTTGGCGTTGAACTCGGGCAGGTCGACCTCGGTCGATCCCTGGATGGGCTGCGGCTGCAGGGTCTGCTGCGCGTTCGTCCGCGCGTCCACGCCGATCGCGATCGGCTCGACGCCCGTGTTGCGCACCGTCACCGGCACCTTCACGGCCTGGCCGGCGGCCAGCTTCTTCGAGGCCGAGTTCGGCAGCGCCGGAGCGCTCACCACGACCTGGTCGAAGCCCACCGTGCCGGTGAACGGCTGCTCGATCTGCTTGCCCGTCACCGGGTTCTGCACCACGACCACGAAGTGCCAGCGGCCCGGCAGCGGGTTCGCGTCCGTGAGCTGCAACGTGGTGCCCTGCGACAGCTGGGTCGCGGAGCTGAGGAACACGTTGCTGTTCACGTCGGCGAGCTCACCGTTCGGGTCCACGAGCACACCGTCGACGACCGTGCCCGGGTCCTGCAGCTTCACCGCGACGTCGAGGTCCTTCTTGCCCTTGGGCACGTCGAACTCGTAGCTGAACGTCTGCGCCGGCGAGACCGCCCGCGCGTTGCCGCCCGTGATCGTGCCGCCGAAGGAACCCTTGCCGTTCTTGGTCGGGACCAGCGCGCGCAGCACGGCCGACACCGTGGTCTGGTGGCCGTCGGAGCTGCCGAACGTGATCGAGTAGTCCGCGTCGCCTCCGCTCGCCGGGGTCTGCAGCGACACCTTGACCGGCTTGGTCTGGCCCGGCTTCAGCGACAGCACGGCCGGGGAGACCTGGCCGTACGGGATGGCCCGCTGGGTGGAGGTGGCGAGCTGGATGTCGCCGGTGTAGCCCGTCGGGCCGCCCGCCGAGTACAGCACCGCGGTCCACGTGCCCGCGACCGGGCGCGTGACGTCCACGTTGGCGTAGTTCGCCGTGGCCGCGCCACCCTGCGGGCGGCTGTTGGCCACGAACGTGCCGTCCGGCGCCAGCAGCGACACGCGCACGACCGGCGTCACCGACTGGCCGTTCACCGTCTTCGGGCTGCCCTGCCACGCCATCCGGGCGAGCAGGCGCTGCGCACCGGCGGGCACGGAGAAGGTGACCTTCTTGTACGCCCAGTCCGTGCCGTTGTAGTACGGGAACGTCGGCAGCTTCGTCGAGTCGAACGCGGTGGTCTGCGTCTGCGCCGAAAGCGGCGCGAGCGAGCGCGTGCCCGCCGTGACCGTGAGCGGCTTGGTGCCGACGTTGGTCACGTTGACCGTGGCGTTCTGCGTGCTGCCCGGCGCGCCTTCCAGCGTGAGCTGGTCGGCCGACAGGGCGATGTTCGACGAGACACCCGCCGGGGCACCGGACGTGCCGGGCGAGGTCAGCGCCGCCTCCACGGCCGCGCGCGCGTCGAGCAGACCGGAGCCCTGCTCGTCGGCGGGCAGGCCGAGGTCGCGCGTGGTGCCGGTGATGAACTGCTTCACCTGCGCGGGCGTCGGCGATGCGCCGTGGTGTGTGCCGCGGTAGGCCTGGATCACCAGCGCGGCGACACCCGCGGTCAGCGGGGCCGACTCGCTGGTGCCACCGAAGGACTCGAGGTCCGTCGGCTGCGGCACGGTCTTGAAGTCGCGGCATTCGGCATACGCGGGCGCGCAGTCGGCCCAGTTGCCCTCACCCGGGGCGACCAGATCGATGGTGCGCCCGTTCTGCGTGATGCCGGACGACGACAGCGCGGAGATGTTGTCGCTCGTCCACTTCCCGTTGGAGAACGGGAAAGCCGCGTAGGTGGTCTGCGCGTAGAGCCGGTTGTCCGTGGTCGCGCCGGCGGAGATCACCAGCGGGTCGGTGGCCGGGCTGCCGATAGTCGAGGTGATGCCCGCGTCGCCGCTGGAGGCGGTGACGGTGACGCCCGCGGCCACGGCCTCGTCGTTGAACACCTGGAACAGGTTGCGCGAGCTCGCGTCCGGGTACTGGTTCAGGCCCAGCGACTCGTTGATCACGTCGACGTGGTCCACGGTCACCGCGTAGTCGATCGCCTGCAGCACCGCGGAGTTCGTGGCGGTGGAGCCGAACACGTTGAGCCCCACCAGGCTCGCGCCCGGCGAAACGCCCTTGACCACGATGTTGCAGCCCGCGGGCAGCGGGTGCTTCTCGTTCACGAACTTCGACAGGTCGTGCACCACCACGCCCTGCGCTGCGATGGACGACGCGTCACCGAAGGCCTCGGCGCCGGACTCGGTCGTGGCGGGACCGTCGCCGGAGAAGTCCTGGTAGTCGGAGAACACGTGGGAACCGTCGGGACGGATGAAGTCCGCGTAGTTCGGGTCCATGTTGTCCGCGAGGAACGCGACCTTCACGCCCGAACCGTCGGCGAGGTCTGAAGCGGCCTTGGAGCCGTCGGTGCTGTACGCGTGGATCGAGGTCAGCGCCTCGGGCTCCAGCAACGGCTTCGCCGGGTCGGTCGGGCAGATCGCGTTCGGGTCCTGGTTCTGCGCCGTGCCGCCGCCCGCCTTGGGAGCACCGGCGTCGGCCGACTTGGCCGGGTTCGCGTCGGGCAGCGTGACCTTGCTGTCCGGCAGCACCTGCGCCACGGCCGGGTCGGCCGCCAGCTGCGCCGCCTGGTCCGGCGTCACCGTGGCGGAGAATGCGTTGCCCAGAGCGAAGTGCTTGACCTTGGCCGGCGCTGTGCCGGCCAGCTTGGCCAGCACCGACTCCTGCTGCTGGGTCGCCTTGGCCCGCCGGGTGCCCGAAGCCGCTTTGGTGGCCGGCGCGTCGGGCAGCTGGTCCTTGAGGACCACGATCACCGATTGCGGTGCGCTGCTCGCCTGAGCGGTGGGCGCGGCGACGGCGGCCTGACTGCCGAGCTGGGTGACCCCGGCCAGTGCCAGACCGCCTGTCGCGGCTATGACGAGCGCGCGAACGGATCGCGAGGAACGCCGCATGTGCAGCTCCCACTTCCTTCTCGAAGGGTTCGAAAGTTACCGGCCCCGACGAAATCGAGCACGGTCGTGCCGGCCCGATTTCCCATGCCGGAGAACTATTTCGCGCACCTCGACGATCCACAAGCGACAATAGTGGTGAAGATATCCACGCAAATGGGACACCATTTCCGTAATGCCCGGAATCGGTGTCCCATTTGTCGGTGAAGCGAATTCCCGCTCAGGTCACGGGAAGGTGACTGCGGGAGTTTCGGGCAACCGTCAGTGTCCCCGCGAGCGCGATCACGGCGAGGCAGCCGAGCAGCATCGGGTAGCTCGCGAAGCCGCTGAGCGCCGCGAGCAGCGACGGCAGCAGGAAGCCGATGTAGGCCAGCGCGTAGTAGACGCCGGTCAGCTGGGCGATTTCCTCGGGCCGCGCGAGCCGTTGCAGCTCCAGCAGCCCGGACACCACGACGATCCCGTACGCGGTCCCGAGCACCACGGCCGTGAGCAGCGCGAGCCACGGCGAACGCAGATCCGCGGCCACGGCGGCGAGGATCAGACCAGTGCACATCACGGCCATTCCGGTGAGCACCGCGCGGGCGCTGGTGGTTCGGTCCACGCGTTTGGCGATCGGCTGGATGCCGACGCCCGCGCCGATCGCGCACACCGTCAGCAGCGTTGAGTAGGCGAGTGACCACGAACCGAGTTTGTCCTGCACCAATTGCGGCATGATCGCGTACGCGACACCGCACGAGCCGAAGATCCACGGCGCCATCGGCAGGATGATCCGGCGGAACCGCGGGTGCCGGGTCGTCACGGGCAGCCGGCTCAGCGCCGGCTTGCGGCTTTCGACGCCCAGTGTTTCGGGGCTGCGCGGGATGAACGGCAAGGCCACCAGCGCGAGTCCGATGTGGACGGCGAACGGCAGCACCATCGGCCACGGCCCCCACTGCGCGAGCACTCCCGCGGCGCCGGGGCCGATGCCGAGCCCGAGCGTGAGGCACAGGGCCGCGCGCCGGGTGCCGAGGTCGGCCGCGCCGCGCGGGTCGGCGTCGGCGAGCTCCTTGATCCACGTGGAGCCCACGGCCATCGCGGCCGCCACGGCCACGCCGGTGAGGAACCGGCCCGCCGCGATCCAGCCGGCGCCTTCCGGGCCGAGCGCGATCAGCACGCTCGCGAGCAGTGACAGCACGGTGCCGGCGAGCATCACGGGTCGGCGACCGTAGCGATTGGACAGTCCGCCCGAGAGCAGCAGACCCGGCACCAGTCCGACCACATATGCGCCCAGCAGCGCGTCGACGGTGAAGGTGGAGTAGCCGGCTTCCTTGTACATCACCAGGAGCGGAGTGAACTGGTTGCCGCCCCAGCCGACCACGAACACCGCGCCGGCGGCGCCGAACCAGGCCGGGCGCGCGGTGGTTTCGCGGGGGAGCGGCGTGCTTTCGGCAGTGGCGGTCATCGGCGGTGCACCAGATCCAGGTGGGCGCGCAGCGCGGGGCCGAACGCGTCGCCGTCGGCGCGCTCGATGATGCCGAGCAGGTCCTCGTGTTCGCGCAGCACCACGGGCAGCACGTCCGGGATCGGGCGCAGGGCGTGCACGTTCATCCGGCGCTGGCGATCGGCCAGCGTGGCGTAGAAGTCGAGCAGCAACGCGTTGCCGCCGGCCGCGACGATGGTGCGGTGGAACAGTTCGTCGGCCTCGGCGAACCCGTGCAGATCGCCGGAGTCCGCGTGGCCGCGCTGGGTGTCCAGCACCCCGCGCAGCTGCTCCAGCGTGTCCGGGATGAGGTCGGGCCGGCGCACGAGGCGGCGCACGGCCGCGCCCTCCACGGCCTCCCGCGCGTCGAGCACGTCCTCGGCCTCGCCCGGCGGCACGGGCACCACCACGGCGCCGCGCTTCGGGATCAGGTTGAGGAACCCCTCGACCTGCAGGCGCAGGAACGCCTCCCGCACGGGCGTGCGGCTCACCCCGAGCCGCTCGGCGATCTCCCCTTCGCTGAACAGGTGCCCACCGGGGAGCTCGCCGGTGAGGACGAGCTCCTTCGTGAGCCGGTACGCGCGGTCGGCAGCGCCGGGCGCGGTGTACTTGGCAGGTGTCACGCCGGCGACACTAGCATGCGTCCAAGCTTGTATCTAAGGCCTTGTGACCTGCGGCTCACTCGATCCAGTGCAGTACCGGAGCCGACGTCAGATCGCCCGGCTGGAGCCTGGCCTCCGTCTCGACGGTGAACGTGGCCGACTCGCCGGGCAGCAGCGTCACGAGGGCGAAGTCCACGGTCGCGTCGGCGGCGAGGCGGTCGGGGAACAGGCAGACGTCGCGCATGAGCGTGTCGGCGATGACGGTGACTTCGTAGCCGCCGTCGAAGCCGGTGACGGACTGCGTGAACTCGGCCTGGGGGTAGGCGATGTCCTTGTCCTCGGCGAAGAACCAGAACGCGCGCTTGTCGCCGGCATCGGCCACGAGGAACTCGCGCGCCGGGTCGCCGGCCGCGAACTCGGGGCCCAGCGCGGTGCCGGGCGCGACCGCGGCCGACGCCAGCTCCTCGCCGGTCACCGACATCCGCCGCACGTCGACCGTCTCCGGGGTGAAGCCCAGTGCGAAGACCGTGAGACCTTCGGGGCGCGGCTGGATCGTCAGCAGCTCGTCGGCGTAGACCTCGCGCAGCGTGTACCACAGCGGCTTCGGCCGGCCGGCTCCGTCGACCGCGGCCCACGACGTGACGGGCCAGCAGTCGTTGAGCTGCCACACGATCGCGCCCATGCAGCGCGGCGCGTGCGAGCGGTAGTGCTCCACGGCCAGCCGGATCGCGCGCGCCTGGTTGACCTGGTTGAGGAAGTGCCAGTCGTCGAACGTCTCCGGCTCGGCGAAATGCGGGGCGAGGCCGCGGGCGAGCTTTCCGTTGCCGTCGAAGGCTTTCTGGTGGTGCAACACGCCGGGGGAGTCGGCGGCGAGCGGCTCGTCGTGCACGGCCTCGGTGAGCGTCGCGAACGTCGGCGGCGCCTGCCAGCCGAACTCCGACACGAACCGCGGCACGGTGTCGCGGTAGCCGAGGTAGTCGCGCTCGTTCCACATGTCCCACACGTGCTGGCAGCCGTAGTCGGGGTCCAGTGCGTCGCGCTCCGGCGAGAGCGCCCACGGGCTGCCCGGCACGTACGGCCGCGTCGGGTCCAGCTCGCCGACGACCGCGGGCAGCAGCTTCTCGTAGAACGTCGCGCCCCACGGCTGCCCGGCCAGCCGTTCCTGCCAGTCCCAGTGGAACCAGCCGAGGTAGTTCTCGTTGTTGCCGCACCACAGCACCAGCGACGGGTGCGGCGCGAGGCGGACGACGTTCTCGCGCGCCTCGGCCTCGACCTCCTCGGCCAGCACGTCCTCGGGATACGGCATGCAGGCGAACAGGAAGTCCTGCCACACCAGCACACCCTCGCGGTCGCACTCGGCGTAGAACTCGTCGCTCTCGAAGATCCCGCCGCCCCACACGCGCAGCAGGTCGATGTTCACGTCCTTCGCCTGCTCGATGCGGCGGGCGTAGCGCTGCGCGTCGACGCGGTGGGGGAAGCAGTCGTCGGGGATCCAGTTGGCACCGCGGACGAACAGCGGCGTGCCGTTGACCGACAGGATGAACGCGCCGTCGGTGGTGTCGAGCGCGACGGTGCGGAAGCCGATCTCGCGGGTCCAGGTGTCGAGCACGGTGCCGTCGGCGGCCTCGAGCGTCACCTCCAGCGGGTACAGCGGCTGCTCGCCGAGCGTGTGCGGCCACCACAGCTGGGGCGACGGCACGCGCGCGGTGTCGCCGGTCGCCTCGATGCCGGCTACGCGGATACGCACGGTGCCTTCGCCCTCGACCTCGGTGTGGACCGTGACCACGCCTTCGGTGCCCTCGACCGTGACCACCGGCCGGACCGACGCGAGCCGGCCTGTGGTGATCTCCAGCCGCGCCGGGCGCCAGAGACCGGCGGTGACGAGCGACGGGCCCCAGTCCCAGCCGAAGTTGCAGGCCATCTTGCGGATGAAGTTCGACGGCTCGCCGTCGTTGGTGCGCGGCAGCGGATGGGCCGCGGCGCGCGCACGGGCGTAGCGCACGGCGGAGGCGAAGGTGACCGACAGCTCGTTGCCCTCGGACCGCAGCTCGCCGGTCGGGAAACGGTAGGAGCGGTGCATGTTCTCGGTCTCGCCGAGCACGCGGCCGTTGAGCTCGATCTTGGCGACGGTGTCGAGGCCGTCGAACGCGAGCGCGGCCGCGCCGGCGGCGGCCGGACGGTCGAACTCGGTCTCGTAGCGCCAGTCCGTGAGCCCGATCCACTGCACGAGGTCTTCGTTGCGGTCGAGGTACGGATCGGGGATCAGGCCGGCGGCGAGCAGGTCGGTGTGCACCGAGCCGGGCACGGTCGCCGACACCCCGGCGCGCAGCGTGTCCACGAGCTCGGCGGGCACCTCAACCAGGTCGCCGGTCGCCCGCACCGTCCACCGCGTCAGGTCCATCCGCATGCCTCGCCGTCCTCTCTCCGGGCCTGTCCGCGCGATCATGCCCTGTCTCGTCGTTGTCCGCCGCCGTGAGGGACCGCGAACGCGCTGCTCCGTATGGTCTGAACCACTGAGCCGTTCGCTGCGCGCGGGTACCGGACACCGGGAAAACCCTGATCCTGTCCGGCTTTCTGTCCGTTCGGGCGTGATCGTTGCCAGAGCGGCGCTGCCAGAATTCCGCGACGTCGGGTGAGCAGCCGACCGCGGTTCGTCAGCGAAAGGGACGCGCATGTCGTTCGCCAAAGCGGCACTGAAGATCCTCCTCACGTTCCTCCTGGCGGTGGTCGCGTTCGCGGTGGTGCCCGCGGCGGCTCAGGCTGCGCCGGCCGCCGCCGCAGCCCCGGTGGCCCCGGTCCTCGGCCGCAAGGCGTGCCCGGAGCAGCCGAAACCCGGTGAGGTCACGTGCTTCGCGCTCTTCCGCGGCGACGCGCACGGGATGCAGCGCGCCGCGGCGCCGCAAGGCTACGGCCCGGCGGACCTCGCCGGCGCGTACGAGCTCCCGACGGCCACGGGCGGCGACGGGATGACGGTCGCGATCGTCGACGCCTACGACACCCCGGACGCGGAAGCCGAAATGGGTGTGTACCGCGCGCAGTTCGGCCTGCCGCCGTGCACCGTCGCCAATGGCTGCTTCACGCGCGTGGACCAGCGCGGCGGCCAGGACTTCCCGGCCGGGAACCCGGGCTGGCAGCAGGAGACGATGCTCGACCTCGACATGGTCTCGGCCGTCTGCCCGCGCTGTCACATCCTGCTCGTCGAGGCCGACGACTCGCTGGTGCCGAACATGGGCGCCGCCGTGAACCAGGCCGTCGCCATGGGCGCGAAGTTCGTGTCCAACAGCTACGGCGCCGACGAGGACCCCTCCGAGCTCGACCTCGACGAGGCCTACTACGACCACCCCGGTGTCGTGGTCACCGCCAGCTCCGGCGACTACGGCTACGGCCCGCAGTTCCCCGCCGCGTCGCCGCACGTGACGTCGGTCGGCGGCACCTCGCTCTATCGCGACGCGAACGCCCGAGGTTGGCGCGAGACGGTATGGTCCGGCACTGGCAGCGGCTGTTCCGCATATGAGCCGAAGCCGCCGGCGCAGCCGGATTCCGGTTGCGCCGACCGGACGATCGCCGACGTCTCGGCGGTCGCGGACCTCGCCACCGGCGTCGCGGTGTACGTGCACGGCGCGTGGGGCCTCGCGGGTGGCACGAGCGCGTCGTCGCCGATCGTCGCGGCGGCCTACGCGCTGGCCGGCGCGCCCGCCGCGGGCACCTACCCGAACGCGCTGCCCTACCGCTCCGGCGCGACCTTCAACGACGTCACCGAAGGCGCCAACGGCACCTGCGCCCCGGCGTACCTCTGCACCGCGGGTCCCGGCTTCGACGGCCCCACGGGTCTGGGCACGCCACGCGGCATCTCGGCCTTCACACCCGGCGCGACCGGCCTCGTCTCCGGCACGGTCCGCGACTCCGCGGGCGAGCCGCTGGCCGGTGCGCAGGTGAAGGCCGGTGACCTCGCCACCACAGTGGACGCCGAGGGCCACTACACGCTGGGCGTCCCCGTGGGCACCTACGCCGTGACCGCGAGCAAGTTCTCCTACCGCGACACCACCGTCGACGACGTGACCGTCGAGGCCGGCAAGACCGCGACCGCTGACTTCACGCTGGCGAACGTGCGTTCGGTGCAGCTGAGCGGGACCGTGCGCGACGGCAGCGGCCACGGCTGGCCGGTGGCCGCGCACGTCCAGGTCGCCGGGCAGCCGACCACGGCCGTCCGGACGGATCCGCTCACCGGGCGGTACTCGATGACCGTGCCCGAGGGCGCGACCTATTCCGTGCAGGTCGACCCGGACTACCCCGGTTACCTGCCCGACTCGGCGTCCGTGCCAGTCGGCGACATCGCCGCCACGCACGACGCTTCGGTGACCGTCGACCCCGTGACCTGCGGCGCGCCCGGCTACGCCAACCGCTTCACCGGCGACACGCAGGACTTCGAGGCGCCTTCGACGTGGCAGGTCGTGAACAACCTCGGTGACGGCGTGGCCACCTGGGCGTTCGACAACCCGGGCGGCCGCGACAACTACACCGGCGGCAGCGGCGCGTTCGCCACGGTCGACAGCAACTCGATCGGTGGCGACCAGGACACGTCGCTGGTCAGCCCGGTCGTCGACCTGAGCGCCACGGCGAACCCGACCGTGCGGTTCGCGTCCGACTACCAGGGCACGCAGGGCCAGCAGGCAGCCGTGGACTTCACGACCGACGGCGGCGCCACCTGGACCACCGTGTGGCAGCACGGCAGCGACACCCTGGCCGGGCCCTCGACGCAGGTCGTGCCGCTGCCGGGTGCGGCGGGCAAGAAGGCCGTGCAGGTGCGTTTCCACTACCGCGACCAGCTGTTCGGGTTCTGGTGGCAGGTCGACGACGTGCTGATCGGCGACCACGCGTGCGACGTCGTGCCCGGCGGGCTCGTCACCGGCACCGTGCACGACCACGTGAGCGGTGCCGCGCTCGGCGGGGCGTCGGTGGACAGCGTCGACCGGCCCGGCGAGGGTGCGACGACGCAGGCCGACGGCTCGTACTGGTTCTTCTCCAGTGTCACCGGCAGCCACCCGGTCACCGCGTCGGCGACGAACTTCGTGCCGGGCACGCAGAAGACCGTGGTCGCGCCCGACGCGGTGACCCCGGCCGACTTCCGGCTCGACGCCGGCCAGCTCGAAGTGACGACCGCGCCGGTGAACAAAACCGTGGCGTGGCAAGGGAAGGCGACGGCGAACGTCAAGGTGCGCAACACCGGCACGGCACCCGTGGACGTGCGGCTGAACCCGTCGTCCGGCGCGTTCACCCCGGCCGTGGCGCACTCGGCGCCGCTGCAGCGGATCAAGGGCGACTTCAGCACGGGACCGTTGCTGGGGCACGTGAAGCAGGCCGCGCCCGCCGAGACGCTGGCGGCCGGTGACGCGTGGCAGACCGTGGCCGACTACCCGACGAAAATCATGGACAACGGCGTGGCGACCGTGAACGGGAAGGTTTACTCCTTCACCGGCTTCGACGGCGCGGACCTGACGACCAAGAACTTCGTCTACGACCCGGGCACGCTCGCGTGGTCCCCGATCGCCGACCTCGCGACTCCGCGGGAAAACCCCGCGGTGGCGGCCGTCGGCACGAAGATCTACGTGACCGGCGGCTGGGCGGACGGCAGCATCCCGGTGACGAACACCGACATCTACGACACCGTCACCGACACGTGGACCACAGGCGCGCCGATGCCCACGGCTACCTCCGCGATGGGGGTCACCGTGGCCGGCGGGCGGATCTACACGGTCGGCGGCTGCGACGGCGGCAACTGCGGTGTCACGCGGGTGCAGGTCTACGACCCGGCCGTGGACAAGTGGTCGGCCGGCCCGGCGCTGCCCGCGCCGATCGGCTGGACCAACTGCGGCACCATCGCCGGCTCGATCTACTGCGCCGGCGGCGTCAGCGGCCTGGACAACCTGAAGACCGCGTACAAGCTCGACGTCGAGAAGGGCACGTGGTCGCGGGTCGCCGACCTGCCGGTGCAGATGTGGGGCTCGGCCTCGACCGTCGCGAATGGACAGTTGCTGCTCTCGGGCGGCATCGCCGACGGTGCGCTCACCAACGCCGGCTACGCGTACGACCCGGCGGCCAACCAGTGGTCGGCGCTGCCGAACTCCAACGAGACGCTGTTCCGAGGCGGCAGCACCTGCGGTTTCTACCGCATCGGCGGCTCGGCGAACGCGAGCTTCAACCCGACCAGCCACGACCTGCTGCTGCCGGGCTACGGCGAATGCGGGGAGTACGTGTCGATCCCGTGGCTGTCGACCACACCGTCGGTGACCACGATCGTGCCGGGCAGGACGGCGACGTTCACGGTGACGCTCGACGCGAACGTCGCGGCGATCACGCAGCCGGGCACGTACACGGCGCAACTGGTCGTCGGGGCGCAGGTGCCGAAGGCGGTGGCCGCGATCCCCGTGTCGTTCACGGTGAAGCCGCCGGCGACGTGGAGCAAGCTGACCGGCACCGTCACCGGTGCGCGCTGCGGAGCGACGGCGGGCCCGCTCGCCGCGGTGACCATGCAGGTCGACAGCTGGGCGGCGAGCTACACGCTCAAGACCGACGCCGCGGGCCACTACACGCTGTGGCTAGACCGCCGCAACAACCCGCTCACACTCATCGCGGCGCGCGACGGCTGGCAGCCCCAGACGCGCAGCGTCAAACTGGTCGAGGGACAGGCGGTGACGGCGGACTTCGTCCTGAAACCGGGCGGCTGCTGAGCTCGAGCTTCACGCACCGACCGCCGCATTGGGTGCGTTGAATGGAGCGTGAGGAACCGCACGTCCGGGCATTGTGCAATGTGACATACTACTGGCCATGGTGGCGACGGGAAGGTCCCCCGACGTGGTCGTCGTGGGCGCCGGAGTGGTCGGAGCGGCGTGCGCGTACTACTGCGCGGCCGCGGGCCTGCGCGTCGCGGTGCTCGACCGCGGCGGTGTCGCCGGCGGGACGACGAGCGGCGGCGAGGGCAACATCCTCGTGTCGGACAAGGAGCTCGGCCCGGAGCTGGATCTGGCGCTGCTGTCGATCCGGCTGTGGGCCCGGCTGGGCGAGGAGTTCGGGCCCGCTTCCCTGGAGCTGGAGCACAAGGGTGGCGTGGTCGTGGCGCAGTCCGCGGACGCCGCCCGGGGCTTGGCGGAGCTGGCGGCGGAGCAACGTGCGCGAGGTGTTTCGGTCGACGACCTGACGCCGGCCCAGGTCGCCGAGCTGGAGCCGAACCTCACGAAGGACGTCGCGTCCGGCGCGTATTACCCGCAGGACAAGCAAGTGCAGCCGATGCTCGCCGCCGCCTCGCTCCTGCGTCAAGCGGGCCGGCTCGGGGCCGAGCTGCACACGGGAGTCGAGGTGCGGGCGTTCCGGCGCCGCGCCGACGGTTCGGTCGGTGGGGTCCTCACGTCGGCCGGCGAGTTCTCGGCGCCGTGGGTGGTGAACGCCGCGGGCACGTGGGGCGGCGAAGTCTCGAAGCTCGCCGGTGCCCCGATCCCGGTGCTGCCGCGGCGCGGGTTCGTGCTGGTCACCGAACCGCTGCCGCGCGTGATCCGGCACAAGGTCTACACCGCCGACTACGTCGCCAACGTCTCGAGCGGTGATGCCGGGCTCGAAACGTCCGTGGTCGTCGAGGGTACGCAGGCCGGCACGGTGCTCATCGGCGCCAGCCGCGAACGCGTGGGGTTCGACCGGCAGTTCTCGCTGCCCGTGGTGCGCAAGCTGGCGGCCCAGGCGATCGGAGTTTTCCCGTTCCTCGCCGACGTTTCGTTGCTGCGCAGCTATCTGGGCTTCCGGCCGTACTGCCCGGACCACCTGCCGGTCATCGGCGAGGACCCGCGGCTGCCGGGGCTGGCGCACGCGTGTGGCCACGAAGGGGCGGGCATCGGGCTGGCCGCGGCGACGGGACACCTGATCGCGCAGGTGGCGACGGGCGTGAAACCGGAGCTGGACTTGACGCCGTTCCGGGCGGACCGCTTCGAGGAGGTCGCGTGAGCGAGTGCGTGAAGTTTTCCTTCCGCGGTCAGGAGATCGTGGCGGAAGCCGGGCAGAGCGTGGGCGCCGCGTTGATCGCCGCCGGCCACCGGTCGTGGCGGACGACGCGCCGCGAGGGCGCGCCCCGCGGGGTGTTCTGCGGGATCGGCGTGTGTTTCGACTGCCTGGTCGTGGTGAACGGCAAACCGGGGCGGCGCGCGTGCCTGACCGAGGTGCTGCCGGGTGACGTCGTCGAGCCGCAGGAAGGAGCGGGCCGTGGTGAGCTTTCCTGCTGAAGCGGCGGAGATCGCGGTCCTCGGGGCCGGCCCGGCCGGGCTCGCCGCCGCGGTGACCGCCGCGTCGGCCGGCGCGCGAGTGGCGCTGATCGACGCCGGCACGCGCGTGGGCGGACAGTTCTGGCGCCACCGTGAAGGCGACGAAGGCGTGGGCCACCACGACTGGCCGACGCTCGTGCGGCTGCGGGCCGGACTGTCCCGAGTGGACGTCCGGACGCGGCACGCGATCTGGCACGTCGAGCGCGCGGACGGCGGCTTCACGGTGCACACCGACCGCGGCGAGATCGCCTGCCGCACGGTGATCGTGGCGACGGGCGCCTACGACCGGCAGGTGCCGTTCCCCGGCTGGACGCTGCCGGGCGTGTACACCGCCGGCGGCGTGCAGGCGCTGGTCAAGGGCCACGGTGTGCGCGCGGGGGACCGGGTCGTGGTGGCGGGGACGGGGCCGTTCCTGCTGCCCGTCGCCGCCGGACTGGTCGACGCGGGCGCCGAGGTGGCGGGGGTGTTCGAGGCCGGTTCGCCCGCCGGGTTCGCGCGCTCGCCGCTGGCCGTGCTGGCCAACGCGGGCAAGCTCGCCGAAGGCGCCGGCTACCTGAAAACGCTGCTGCGCCAACGGGTTCCGTACCGCACGCGCACCGCGGTCGTCGCCGCGCACGGCACGGACGAGGTCGAGAGCGTGACGGTCGCGTCGCTCGATCGGCAATGGCGGATCGTGCCGGGCAGCGAGCGGACCGTCGCGTGTGACACCGTCGCCGTCGGCTACGGCTTCACGCCTCAGCTGGAGCTGCCGGTGCAGCTCGGCTGCGAAACCCGGCTCGGCGCGGACGGCAGTCTCGTCGCCGTGGCCGACGACCGGCAGCGCGCCACCACGGCCGGGGTCTACCTCGCCGGCGAGGTCTGCGGGGTCGGCGGTTCCGCGCTGTCGCTGGTGGAGGGTGAGCTGGCCGGCCTCCACGCGGCTCTCACCGCGGTGGGGGCCGAGCCGAACCGGGACACCGTCGCGCGCTTGCTGCGGCAGCGAAAGTCGTTGCGGGCCTTCGCGAACGCGATGCACGCGGCCCACCCCGTGCGTCCGGGCTGGCAGACGTGGGTCGACTCCGGCACGCAGATCTGCCGGTGCGAGGAGGTGTCCGTCGGCACCGTTCGGAGCGCGGTGAAGGACCTGGGTGCCACGGACGCCCGGACCGTCAAGCTGCTCGCCCGCCCGGGAATGGGTCTGTGCCAGGGCCGCGTGTGCGGCTACGCGACGGCCTGCCTCGTCGCCGCCGAATGCGGCCGGGAACCGACGGCCGCCGATCTCGACGGCGTCGCGGCGCGGCCGATCGCGCAGCCCGTGACGCTCGGGGACCTCGCGCGTGGCTGACCTCGAACTGTCCGAAGAGGACGAAGCCATGCTCGCCGGCGACCACGGCGAGGCGGCGAAACTGTGCCTGCGCATGGTCATCGCGCTCGCGCGGGTCCGGGGCGCCACCCGGCTGCTGACGGTCGAGTCCGCCCACGTCGATGGCTGCCTCTACCACGGTCAGGCCGGCTTGGACTTCGTCGAACGCCTGGGAGAGCTCGGCGGCCGCGTCGCCGTGCCGACCACGCTCAACGTCGGGTCCCTCGACCTGCGTCACCCCGACCTGGTGCACGCCGATGCCGAAACGACCGCCAATGCGCGCCGCCTGATGGCGGGTTACACCGCGCTGGGCTGCAAACCGACGTGGACCTGCGCGCCGTACCAGCTCACGCACCGGCCGGCGTTCGGCACGCACGTCGCGTGGGCGGAGTCCAACGCGATCGTGTTCGCCAACTCCGTGCTCGGCGCCCGCACCGACCGCTACGGCGACTTCCTCGACATCGGCGCCGCCATCACCGGCCGCGTCCCCGACGCGGGCCTGCACCGCGACGTCCACCGCCACGCGACGATCCGGCTCGACTGCGCGGGCCTGTCGCGGCGGCTGCTCGGCGAGGACGCGGCGTGGGGCGTGCTCGGCCACCTCGCCGGCCGGCTCGCGGGCAGCGGCGTGCCGGTGCTGACGGGCGTGCCCGCGACCGTGACGGAGGACCAGCTGAAGGCTTTCGGCGCCGCAGCCGCGTCGAGTGGGGGAGTGGGGCTGTTCCACGTCGTCGGCGTGACGCCGGAGGCGCCGGAGCTCGCGGCCGTCGCGTCGCCGGACCTCGTGCCGCACGTGGTGGACGCGGACCGGGTGCGCGCCATCCGCGACGAGCTGACCACGGCCCACGGCACGGACCTCGACGCGCTGTGCCTGGGCACGCCGCACTTTTCGCTCACGGAGTTCGAGCGCCTGGCCGGTCTGCTCGCCGACGGCGCGCCGTTCCATCACACCGTGAGCGCCTACGTGACCACGAGCCGCGCCGTGCTCGCGGAGGCCGATCGGCTGGGTTACGCGGAAACCGTGCGCTCCGCCGGGGCCCGGATCGTCGTCGACACCTGCACCTACCTCACGCCGATCCTCGACGCCGGCCTGCGCACGGCCATGACGAACTCCGGCAAATGGGCCTGGTACGCGCCCGGCAACATCGGCGTGGACGTGGCGCTGGGCTCGTTGGCCGAATGCGTCGCGTCGGCGCGGGCCGGCCGGATCGTGCGGGACGAGGCGCTGTGGGCGAGCTGACCGGACGCACCGTTTTCCCCGGCGAAGCCACCGGGGAACCGCTCGTGCTCGACGCGCCACTGTCGTTCTGGGGCGGCACCGACCTGTCCGGCCGGATCGTCGACGAACACCACCCCCAGCGCGGCGCCACGCTCACCGGCCGCGTTCTCGTGCTGCCGCGGGCGCGCGGCTCCAGCTCCTCGTCGTCGGTGCTCGCCGAGCAGATCCGCAGCGGCACCGCACCCGCCGCCCTCGTCCTCACCGAACCCGACGCCATCCTCATGCTCGGCGCCTGGGTCGCGGCCGAGTTGTACGAGCTGCGGTTGCCGATCGTGGTTCTCACCCCGCAGGACTACGCCCGGCTCGCCGCCTGCCGCGGGCCGGTGCGGGTTTCCGCGGGCCCGGAGAACGCGGTGATCCGGCTCGGCTGACGGTGTTCCGGCCCGGCCCGGACCAGGCCGGAACACCGTCGATCAGCGCTGTACGCGCACCACCCCGTCCTGCACCACCGCCGCGAGCCCCGTCGACGGGTTCGCCAGCACGTCCAGGTCCGCCAACGGGTTCGCCCGCGCGAGCACGACGTCGCCCCTGGCGCCGGGCGCGAGCGTGCCCACCGTGCCGACCTGCCGCAGCAGCTCGGCCGCGACCGTGGTGGCCGAGCGCAGCACCGCGGCCGGCTTCTGCACCTTGGCGCGCAACGAGAACTCCTCCGACTGCCGAGCCTGCATCGCGCCCAGCAGGTCGCTGCCATAGGCGATGCGGACGCCGGCGGAGTCGGCGAGCTGCAGAGCCTGGTAGCCGTTTTCCGTCACCCGCACGACCTTTTCGTACTGCTCCGCCGTGAAACCCAGCTCCCGGCTCTGCTCCAGCAAGGCCTGGTAGGTGATCAGCGTCGGCACGTAGAACGCGTCGTGCGCGAGGAACAGGTCGATCGACGTCGCGTCGAGGAGGTTGCCGTGTTCGATCGTGCGGACGCCGAGGCGCAGGCCGCGGTTCACGGCGTCGGCGGTGTAGGCGTGGCCCGCCGTGTAGAGGTTCGCCGCGGCCGCCTCCTCGACGATCGCGGTCACCTCCTCGTCGGAGAACTGCAGGGAGTCCACGCGGTCCGTGGGGCTCGCGCAGCCGCCCGACAGCATGATCTTCAGGTGGTACGCGCCGCGGCGGATCTCATCGCGCGCGGCGCGGCGGACCTCGTCCACGCCGTCGCACACGCGGCCGAGCACGGGGATCGCGTAGTGCTGGTCGTGCACGTCGCGTCCCGCCGGCCGCAGGTCGCCGTGCCCGCCGGTCTGGGAAAGGGCCTTGCCGCCGAAGAAGATCCGCGGGCCCGTGAACAGGCCTTCGGCCACGGCGGCGGCGATGCCGAAGTCGGCGCCCCCGACGTCGCGGACGCTCGTGAAGCCGCGGGCCAGCATGTCCTTCAGCAGCTGCGAAGCCTGCGCGGCCACGTACGCGGGCGACTCGTCCGCGACCGTGCCGAGCGCCGCGCTCACGGCGTTCACGTGCACGTGGCAGTCGATGAGCCCCGGCACGGCGAACAGTCCCGTGCCGTCCAGCTCGCCGGCTCCGGCCGGGCCACCGGGGTCGGCTTCGATCGCCGTGATCCGGCCGCCGGTGATGCGGACGACCTGGTCGCCGGTCACCTGCTCGGACTCGGGATCGACGACACTGACATGCCGGACGCTGAGGTCGGCGGCCATGCGGGCACCTCCAGAGGGTTCGCGGGGTTCAGCCACGTCCGATCGTCTCCTGCCCGATCGTCTCGAGCGAGCGGCCGGTGGTGCGCTGGCCGAACACGGCCACCACCCCGGCGCCGATCACGAGCAGGACCAGCAGCATGGTGAACACGCCGCCGAATCCGACGTTGCTGTAGGAGAAACCGATCACGATCGGCGCGATGATGCCGCCGATCCGCCCGACCGCCGACGCGACGCCGAGGCCGGTGGTGCGGATCATCGTCGGGTAGATCTCGGACGTGTAGGAGTACTCGAGCGCCGCGTTGCCGTTCATGAAGAACGACAGCACGATGCCCCAGATCAGGATCTGCGTGCTGTTGCCCGCGAACGCCAACCCGAGCGCACCGAGCGCGCCGCCCGCCAGGTAGATCACGATCGTCCACTTGCGCTCGATGCGCTCGCTCACGAACGCGGCGGAGTAGTAGCCGGGGATCTGCGCGAGGTAGATGACGATGGAGAACAGGAAGCTCTTCGAGATGTCGAAGCCCTGCTTCACCAGTAGCGACGGGATCCAGGTGAAGAAGCCGTAGTAGGTGAAGATGGCGACGAACCAGTAGACCCACGACGTGATCGTGGTCTTGCGCAGCCTGGACGACACCAGCGCGCGCAGGTTCGACAGGATCGTGCCCGAGGACACCTGCACCTCTTCGTCCTGTGTGGACGGTTGTGGCGCCGGCAGCGGGCCGACGCGGGCGCTGACCTGGCGCTCGATGTCGGCGACCACCAGTTCGGCCTCGGCGACGCGGCCGTGGACGTGCAGGAACCGCGGCGACTCCGGCAGCGAGCGGCGCCACCACAGCAGCATCACGATCGGCACCGCCGTGAGCACCTGGACCCAGCGCCAGCCGTGGGGCACGTCGCTGACCACGAAGTAGCCGAGCAGGCTCGCGAACACGTAGCCGAACGCGAAGAACCCGGCCAGGGAACCGATGTAGCGCCCGCGCACGCGCGAAGGCACGAACTCCGACAGGTAGGGCGCGATGATCGCGCTCTCCGCGCCGGTGCCCATGCCCGCCACGACGCGCGCGACGAACAGCACCGCGAAGTTCGGCGCGGCGGCCGCGACGAGGCTCGCGGCCGCGTAGAGGATGAGTGCGCTGACCATCACCGCGCGCCGGCCGATCTTGTCGCCGAGCACCCCGGCGCCGAACGCGCCGAAGAGGAAGCCGATCAGCAGGCTGCTGCCCAGGATGCCGGTGGCTCCGCTGGACAGGCCCCATTCGGCGGTGACGGAGGGGAGGATGAAGGCGACGATCGCGCCGTCCATCGCGTCGAAGGTGTACCCGAGGCCGCCCGCGAAGAGCAGCTTGTAGTGGAACCGGGAGATCGGCAGGCGTTCGAGCCGGGCCGCCAGCACGTGTGACGTGAGCTTCGGGGGCGCGCCGGTCGTTTCTGACATGGAGCCTCCCACACGAGGGGGGACGAGGTCAGGACACTGTACAATGTCACATGACACATGGCACGATGAATTTCCGACCGAGTTTCGGGCTCGGCTCCGGCCGGCGGCGCTGAGTAACATCGACTTCGTGGAGGGCTTGATGACCGGGCGCGAAAAGCCATGGCACGGCGTGCTGGTGGCGGCCGCACTCCCCTTGCGGGAGACCGAGCCGGGTGCGCTGACCGTCGATTTCGACGCGTACGCCGAGCACGTCGCGTGGCTGGCCGAGAGGGGTTGTGACGGCGTCACGCCCAACGGTTCGCTGGGGGAGTACCAGACGCTGAGCGTCGAGGAGCGCACGCGCGTGGTCCGCACGGCGATCGAAGCGGCGCCCGAGGGCTTCACGGTGATGCCGGGTGTCGCCGCGTACGGCGCGACGGAAGCGCGGCGCTGGGCCGAGAGCGCGGCGGAGGCGGGCTGCCCCGCGGTGATGCTGCTGCCGCCCAACTCCTACCGGGCCGACGAGCGCGCGGTGGTCGAGCACTACCGCGAGGTCGCGAAGGCCGGCGTGCCGATCGTCGCGTACAACAACCCGTTCGACACCAAGGTCGACCTCGTGCCGGAGCTGCTGGCCGAGCTGCACGCCGAGGGCCTGATCGTGGGCGTGAAGGAGTTCTCGGGCGATGTGCGGCGGCCGTACCGGATCGCCGAGCTGGCGCCGGAGCTCGACGTGCTGTGCGGTGCCGACGACGTGCTGCTGGAGCTGGCGATCGCCGGCGCGCCCGGCTGGGTCGCGGGCTACCCCAACGCGTTCCCGAAGGCCACCAGCGAGCTGTGGGCCGCGGCGTCGGCCGGCGACCTGGAGAAGGCCGTGCCGCTCTACCGGCTGCTGCACCCGTTGCTGCGCTGGGATTCGCTCACGGAGTTCGTGCAGGCGATCAAGCTGAGCATGGACATCGCGGGCCGCTACGGCGGGCCGTGCCGTCCGCCGCGGGTGCCGCTCACGCCCGAGCAGGAGAAGGCCGTCCGCCAGGCCACCGAACGAGCGCTCGAGGAAGGGCTTTCCTAGACCATGCGTGCCAAGCGGCTGTTCCACGCGGTCGACTCCCACACCGAGGGCATGCCGACCCGCGTGATCACGGGTGGGGTCGGCGTCGTGCCGGGTGCCACGATGTTCGAGCGCCGGCAGTACTTCGTCGAGCACCTCGACCACATCCGGCAGCTGCTGATGAACGAGCCGCGCGGCCATTCGGCGATGAGCGGGGCGATCCTGCAGCCGCCGACGCGGCCGGACGCCGACTGGGGCGTGCTGTTCATCGAGGTGTCGGGCTGCCTGCCGATGTGCGGGCACGGCACCATCGGCGTCGCGACGGTGCTGGTCGAGACAGGCATGGTCGAGGTCGTCGAGCCGGTCACCACGATTCGGCTCGACACCCCGGCCGGGCTCGTCGTCGCGGAGGTGGCGGTGGAGGACGGCGCGGCGCGGTCGGTGACGATCCGCAACGTGCCGTCGTTCTCGGTGGGCCTCGACCGCAAGGTGGCCGTGCCGGGGCTCGGCCAGGTGCGCTACGACCTGGCCTTCGGGGGCAACTTCTACGCGATCGTCGAGCTCGAGGAGCTCGGGCTTCCCTTCGACCGCGCGGAGAAGCAGAAGCTGCTCGACGCGGGACTGTCCATCATGGACGCGATCAACTCCCAGGACCTGCAGGTGCACCCGGAGAATCCCGCGATTTCCGGGTGCCACCACGTGTACCTCGCCGCACCGGGTTCCGACGCGCGGGTCTCGCGCCACGCCATGGCCATCCACCCGGGCTGGTTCGACCGTTCACCGTGCGGCACCGGCACGAGCGCGCGGATGGCGCAGCTGCACGCGCGTGGCGAGCTGGCGCTGCACACCGACTTCCGCAACGAGTCGTTCATCGGCACGCACTTCATCGGCCGGCTGGTGGAGGAGACAACGGTGGCCTCGCTGCCCGCAGTGGTGCCGACCATCACCGGCCGCGCGTGGCTGACCGGCACGGCGCAGTACTTCCTCGACCCCGACGACCCGTTCCCGACGGGGTTCGAACTGTGATCGAGGTGCTGGCCGCGCGGCCGTCGATGCCCGCGGCGATCGCGGCGTTGCGGGCCGCGCTGGCCGACGGTCTCGACCCTTCGGCGGATCCGGCGCGCGCCGTCGTACCGGTACCGAGCGGGCAGTTCCTGCTGATGCCGGCGTTCTGGGGTTCGTTCGCCGGGGTGAAGGTGGCGACGGTCGCGCCCGGAAATCCGGCCCGTGACCTGCCGCGGATCCAGGGGGAGTACCTGCTGCTGGACGGGACGACGTTGACGCCGCTGGCCTTGTTCGACGGGGTGGCGTTGACGTCCGTGCGCACCGCGGCGGTGTCGGCCCTGGCCGTCGACTGCCTGGCCGCGCCGGACGTGTCGCGGCTGGTGGTGTTCGGGACCGGGCCGCAGGCGGCGAGCCACCTCGAAGCGCTGCGGGAGGTCCGGCCGGTGCGCGACGTCGTGGTGGTGGGCCGTTCTGCTGCGCGTACCGAAGCTTTCGCGTCGGCTTGGGGCGCCCGGGTCGGCACGGCGGCGGACGTGGCTTCGGCGGACCTGGTGGTGTGCTGCACCACCTCGTCGACGCCGTTGTTCGACGGCGCCCTGGTTCCGGACGGAGCGACGGTGGTGGCGGTCGGTTCGCACGAGCCACACGTGCGTGAGGTCGATGCCGCGCTGATGCGCCGCGCCACGGTGGTCGTCGAAGCGGTGGACACCGCCCTGCGCGAGGCCGGCGACGTCGTGCTGGCGGTTTCGGAAGGAGTTCTGGCGCCGGACGTGCTGGTGCCGCTGTCCGATGTGGTCCGCGGGAAGGTGCTGCCCGCGTCGGGGCCCCGGCTGTTCAAGAGCGTGGGAATGGCGTGGGAGGATCTGGTGGTCGCCGCCACCACCTACGAGGCCGCCCGGGGAGAGTCACGTTGACCAGCCAGGAGCACCTCACGCTGACGCTGCCCACCTTCGGCGTCCAGCGGAACCTGCGCGACCAGATCACGCAGACGCTGCGGGCCGCCGTCATCTCCGGCGAGCTACGCCCCGGCGTGGTGTACTCGGCGCCCAGCCTCGCCACGCAGTTCGGCGTCTCCGCGACACCCGTGCGCGAGGCCATGCTCGACCTCGTCAAAGAGGGCCTGATCGACACGGTGCGCAACAAGGGTTTCCGGGTCACCGAACCGTCCGAAAAGGACCTCGACGACCTCAGCGAGCTGCGTGCCCTCATCGAGGTGCCCACCGTCCGCCGCCTCGCCGAGACCGGCGTCGCCCCCGCCGTGATCGCCGAACTGCGCCCACTGGCCACCGGCATCGAACACGCGGCCGCCGAGCACGACCTCATCGCCCACGTCGCCACGGACATGCAGTTCCACCTGCGCCTGCTCGAACAGGCGGGTAACCCGCACCTCGTCGAGACCGTCCGCTCCCTGCGCTCCCGCTCCCGCATCTACGGCCTCCGCGGCCTCGCCGACCGCGACGAGCTCATCCCCTCCTCCCACGAACACGCGGAACTCCTGGACCTCATCGAAGCCCGCGACGCGGACGGCGCGGAGGCCTTGATGAGCCGCCACATCCGGCACGTGCGGGGGATCTGGGCCGAGTAACGCCGGCGAACGCAAATTTGCAGTCTGGCGGGCGGTTCGTGCTGATCACGGTTCTGGAAGACATCGAGGACCTGCGATTCGAGTTCCTCGACCAGGTCGTCCAGGCCGCGAGTTTCGCATCCGGCGAGTTCGAAAACCGGGTGCGGGCCGCCGGGCTCGAGGTGACCTCGACGCGGTCGGAGGTCTTCGAGCCCGGCAAGCCCGGCGCCGAGCCTGAGGAGCACTTCCTCGTCACCGCGCGAAAACCCTGATCACTCCCCGGAAAACCGCTGCTCCAGCTCGCTCACCTCGGGCAGCCCGATGAGCGTCGTGAACTCATCGAACGTCGGCACGCCCGGCAGAGCGGCCGCCGGCGTGCCGTCGCGGCGGATGACGTCGAGCAGGGAGCGGATGCCGGCCGTCGCGGCGAGCAGTGTGCCGATCGGGTAGAGCACCAGCGAGAAGCCGAGGTCCGTGATGCGCGACAGCGGCAGCGGCGGCGTCCGGCCGCCTTCGGCCCAGTTGAACACCAGGGGCGCGACGCCGCGCAGCTCGGTGGCCACGCGCTCGATGCTCTCCTCGCTCGTCGGCGCTTCCACGAACAGCACGTCGGCGCCCGCGTCGGCGTAGGCCTTGGCGCGGCCGAGGGCGTCGTCGAGGCCGTGGACGGCGGCGGCGTCCGTGCGGGCGATGAGGACGAAGTCCGGGTCGCGCCGGGCGGCGGCGGCCGCGGAGATCTTGCCGACCATCTCCTCGCGCGAGATCACGGCCTTGCCCGACATGTGGCCGCACTTCTTCGGCATCACCTGGTCTTCGAGGTGGATCGCCGCGACGCCGGCCTGTTCGTACGCCCGGACGGTGCGCACCACGTTGATCGCATTGCCGTAGCCGGTGTCGGCGTCGGCGATCACGGGCACGTCGACGGCCGAGACGATGCGCGTCGCGTTGTCGATCATCTCCGCGGCCGAGAGCAGGCCCACGTCCGGGCGCCCGATCAGCGACGCGGTGGTGCCGAAGCCCGTCATGTACACGACGTCGAACCCGGCCTGCTCCACCAGCCGGGCCGAAAGCGCGTCGTACGCCCCGGGCGCGACCAGCGGCGGGCCCGCCGCCAGCAGCTCGCGCAGGCGCTTGCGCGGGGTTCCGGCGGTACCGAGCAGATTTCCCACGGAATTCCTCCTTGTATACATCAACAGCAAAATTACGCCGCACGCCTTGCGGAGGACAAGACTCCAGCCTAGATTGCACACAATCTGCGAGACGGGGTGACGGGTGACACAGGCGGCGACTTCATCGGGACGCGCGGTGGACGCATTGCGCGAGCTGATCCTGAAGGGCGAGTTCCCGGCGGGCGCCCGGCTCGGCGAGGTCGAGCTGGCCGTCCGGCTCGGCGTGAGCCGGACCCCGGTCCGCGAGGCGCTGACCCGCCTCGCCGCCGAGGGGCTCGTGGAGATCGTCCCGAACCGCGGGGCCCGGGTCAGCCGGTGGACTGTCGCCGAGCTGGAAGGCGTGTTCGAGCTGCGCACGCTGCTGGAACCCCAGCTCACCGCGCTCGCCGTGCCCCACGCGACCGAGGCCGACCTGGCCGCGCTCGACGAGCTCGCCGCACGCATGGTCGAGATCGGGTGCCCCGGACCGGGGCAGGATCTCGACGCGCTGGTGCCGATGAACCGCGAGTTCCACGCCAAGCTCGTGGAGCTCGCGCGGCACCCGGCGCTGGCCGGCGCGCTCGCGAGCGCCATCCACGCGCCGATCGTGCTGCGCAACTTCCACACCTACGACGAACAGTCCCTGCGGCGCAGCCTCGCGCACCACGTCGAGATCGTCGCCGCCCTGCGCGCCGGCGACCCCGACTGGGCTCGGGCAACGATGACCGCCCACATCCGCAACGCCCGTGCCGTGATGGTGCGCGCGGCTCAGAAGACGGAGAACCCATGACTCATCTCCTCAGCCACATCACCATGGCGGCCAGCACGTCCTCCCGACAGCAACCACAGCGCGAGATCGGCTCAAAGGCGATCTCGCACGCCTCGGCGGAGCCGAGGCCAACAACACAGAGTTACCGGCTCGGTGTCGACGTCGGCGGTACCTTCACCGACGTACTGCTGGTCGAGGAGACGACCGGCGGCACCTGGCGGGCGAAGACCCCGTCCACCCCCGCCGACCAGTCGGTCGGCGTCCGCAACGGCATCGCGAAAGTGGCGCCGACGCGGGCATCGCACTGAGTGAGGTCGCGCAGGTGCTGCACGGCACCACCGTGGCCACCAACGCCATCCTCGAAGGCACGGGCGCCCGTGTGGGGCTCGTGATTACGCGCGGGTTCCGCCAGGTGCTGCAGATCGCGCGCTCCTACGTCCCGGGAGGGCTCGCCGGCTGGATCATCTGGCCGAAGCCGGAACCTTTGGCGGCACTGGAGAACACCGTCGAGGTCGATGAGCGTATCGCCAGCGACGGCGCGGTGATCCGCGAGCTCGACGAGGCCGACGTGCGGGCGCAGCTGGAGAAGCTGCGCGGCCGCGACATCCAGGCGCTCGCCGCGTCGCTGATCAATTCGTTCGCCGATTCCGCGCACGAACGCCGCGTGGGCGAGATCGCGGCCGAGGTGCTGCCCGGCGTGCCGGTGTCGCTGTCTTCGGACGTGCTGCCCGAGCTGCGCGAGTACGAGCGCACGGTCACCACCGTCGCCAACGGCTACGTGCAGCCGCAGGTGAAGAAGTACGTGGAGACGCTGGCCAGTGAGCTCGCCGGCAGCGGCGTGGCCGGTGAGCTGGCCATCCTGCGCAGCGACGGTGGCCTTTCGGCGGCCGACGCCGCGGTCGCCGCCCCCGTGACGATGCTGCTGTCCGGTCCCGCCGGTGGCGTGACCGGTGCGGTGTGGGTCGCCGAGCAGTGCGGCCACCGCGACCTGATCACGTTCGACATGGGTGGCACGTCCACCGACGTCGCGCTCGTGCAGGACCTCAACCCGCGCATCGGCCGCGAGACGCAGGTCGGTGACCTCACCGTGAGGGCGTCCAGTGTGGACGTTCGGACCGTCGGCCGGCGGTGGTTCCCTCGCCCACGTACCGGAACTGACGAAGGCGCTGCGCGTCGGCCCGCAGTCCGCGGGCGCCGACCCCGGCCCCGCCGCGTACGGCAAGAGCGGCACCGAGCCGACGGTGACCGACGCCAACGTGGTCCTCGGCTACCTGCCCGCGCAGCCGGCCGGCGGCGAGATCACGCTCGACGTCGCGGCCGCCCGCGCGGCCGTCGCCAAGGTGGCCGACGCGATGGGCCTGCCGAGCGTGGAGGCCGCGGCGGCCGGGATTATCGACATCGTCAACGAGAACATGCTCGGCGGCCTGCGGCTCGTCTCGGTGCAGCAGGGCTTCGACCCGCGCGACTGTGTCATCGGGCCCGGCTCCGCCAGGCCGTGCGAGATCGCCGAGAAGCCGGTGCGTCGGATGGACGGCCGGATCGGCCGGGGCCGATCGCGCCGCCCATCCGACACACCGGCGCGATCTCGCGTTGTGGTCACCGTCGCTGGAGGCGCTGCCAGCGCCATGTGCTCAGTCTGGTGTGCGGGCCGACGCATCGCGCGGGCTCGTGTTCGCGTCGCACAGCGCTCACAACACGCCGCCGTGTCGTGTTGCCGCAGTCCGGGCCGCGAATCGGCTACAGCAACCACGGCGCGAGATCGCGCCGGCGTCTCGACTGAGCGGTGCGATCGGCCCCCGGCCGATCCGACCGTTCAGTCGAGACGCCGGCTTCCCGGCGATCTCGCACGCCCCGGCGGAGCCGGGGCCAAAGACACAGCCAAGCACTTCGGCGCCGAGCACGACCGGCTGTTCTCCTTCCTGCTCAACGTGGACCACGAGCTGGTCAACGCCCGCGCCACGGTCACCGGCCCGCGCCCGTCGGTGGCGGCCGTGACGCTGGCTGAGGGCACCGGTGACCCGGTCGCCGCGCTGGTCGACACGCACCCGATCCACGTGTCGGGCAAACAGCTCGACGCGAAGGTCTACGACCGCGCGAGACTCCTGGCCGGCGACGTCGTCGCCGGGCCCGCGATCGTGACCGAAATGGACTCCACGACCCTCGTGCTGCCCGAGCACGCCGCCACCGTGCACGCGTCCGGCAGCCTGCTGATCACCCCGCTGGAGGGCTGAACCTTGGCTGAGATCATCGAGACCGCCACCGGCGCGATCACCAGGTCCGAAGTGGACCCGGTCACCCTCGACCTCATCGAGAACGGGCTGCGCAACGCCCGCTACGAGATGGACGAGGTGCTCTTCCGCACCGCGCTCTCGCCGGGCATCGGCGAGCAGCACGACGAGTTCCCGCTCATGGGCGACCCGAGCGGCAAGATGGTGGTCGGCCAGTTCGGACTGTCCATCCCGGACTTCCTCGAGGTCTTCGACGACACCATCGAAGAGGGCGACGTGCTCATGACGTCGGACCCGTAGGCGTGCGGCGCGGCGATAGCCACGCCAACGACTGGCTGATCGTGATGCCGATCTACCACGAGGGCCGGCTCGTCGGCTGGGCCTCGATGTTCGGGCACATGTCCGACGTCGGCGGCAAGACCCCGTCGTCGATGCCCACGGACGCGCGCACGATCTACGAAGAGGGCGTGGTCGTGCCGCCGTTCAAGCTGTACCGCGAGGGAAAGCTGAACGAGGACGCCCTGCGGATGATCCTCAACCAGGTCCGCATGCCCGACTGGAACCGCGCCGACCTCAACGGGCTCGTCGCCGCCTGCCGCACGGCGTCGCGCCGCGTGGTGGAGATGTGCGACCGGTTCGGCACGGCGACCTACATGTCCGCTTTGGACGCTCTGCTGCAGCGCAACTACGACGCCATGAAGATCCTGCTGCAGACGGTGTTCGAGGACGGCAAGACGATCAGCTTCACCGACTACATCTGCGACGACGGCGTGGGATTCGGTCCGTACGAGCTGAAGCTCTCGCTGAGCCGAACCGGCGAGAAGGTCCACCTGGACTTCACGGGCAGCTCGCCGCAGGCCGCGGGGCCGATCAACTACTACATCAACGAGAACCTCACCCGGATGTTCTTCGGGATCTACATGATCACCGTGGCCGACCCGCAGATCCTGTGGAACGACGGGTTCTACCCGCTGGTCGACGTGACCATTCCGGACGGTTCCTACTGGAAGCCGAAGCACCCGGCTTCGCTCAACGGCCGCAACCACGGCATCGGCCGCGTGTTCGACCTGTTCGGCGGCCTGCTCGGCCAGACGAACCCGGCTCTGCTCAACGCGGCGGGCTTCTCGTCGAGCCCGCACTTCATGTACTCCGGCAACTACTCGACCGGCGAGCGCAAGGGCGAATGGTTCCAGCTGTACTCGATCGGCTTCGGCGGCATCCCGGGCAGGCCGCTGGGCGACGGGCCCGACGGGCACTCGCTGTGGCCGAGTTTCGTCAACATCCCGTGCGAGTACCTGGAGTCCTACTATCCGCTGCGCATCGAACGCTGGGAGACCGTCGCCGACACCGGCGGCGCGGGCCTGCACCGCGGCGGCAACGGCGTGAACGTGACCTACGTCTTCGAAGAACCAGGCACGATCGCCATCCACGACGACCGCTGGCTCACCTACCCGTGGGGCGTCAACGGCGGCGCGCCCGGCGCGCGCGGGACCAAGTGGATCGACCGCGCGGACGGCACCAGGGAAGTGCTGCCCAGCAAGTGCCACGACGTCCCGGTGCACACCGGCGACGTGCTCCACTTCGTCACCTGGGGTGGCGGCGGCTGGGGCGATCCGCTGGAGCGCGACCCCGCTCTGGTGGGGCTGGAGGTCGAACGCGGCCTCGTGACGCCCGACGGCGCCCGCGCCTACGGCGTGGTCATTGGCGCGGACGCCACTGTGGACACCGAAGCGACGAAGACGTTGCGCGATCAGCTGCGCGCGGCGCGGCCCGCGGAACCGCCCGTGTTCGACATGGGGCCGCCGATCGAGGAGCTGCTGGCCAACTGCGAGGCGGAGACCGGTCTGCCGGCCCCGCAGCGCCCGGTCTGGTCGGCGTCGTGAGCGGGCCGCACGGGTCCGCGTTCTCCGGCCGGCTCGGCTGGGGAGCGCGGCCCGCGCTGCTCGTGATCGACCTCGTGCGCGCGTACACCGAAGCCGGCGGTCCCTTCGAGCTTCCCGGTCCGGGGCCGGCGATCGAGGCGACGCGGGCGTTGCTCGAAGCCGCGCGCACGGCCGGGCACCCGGTGGTGTGGACGTCGGTGGCCTACACCCGCGGCCTCGCCGACGGCGGCCTGTTCGTGCGGAAAGTCCCGGAGCTCAGGGCGTTCGAGGAAGGCGGCGAGGGTGGCTGGGGCAAGATCGGCCCGCTGAAGCCCGAACCGGGGGAAGCCGTGGTGACCAAACAATATGCGTCGGCGTTCTTCGGTACCTCGCTGGCGTCCACTTTGCACACGTCCGGTGTGGACACTCTTGTCACCACCGGGGTTTCGACGTCCGGCTGTGTGCGAGTGTCCGCGATGGACGCGCTGAACCACGGGTTCCGGCCCCAAGTGGTGCGCCAGGCGTGCGCGGACCGCACGGAAGCCGTGCACGAGAGCAACCTGGTGGACCTCGACGCGAAGCACGCCGACGTCGTGGACCTCGACGAGGCCCTGGCGCACCTGGCCCGATAAGCCACGAGGGGCCCCCCGGCCGGCTCGGGATACCGGCGGGGAGGCCCCTCTGTGGTGCGGCCGCGACTACTGCTGCTGCTGGTCGTCGCCGCCGAAGCGTTCCTTCAGCTTGTCGGCACCCTGGTGGATCTGGTCGCCGTGCTTGCCGCCGGTCTTTTCGTCGGCGAAGTCGGCGGCCTTGTCGACGCCCTGGCCGACCTTGTCCGGGTGCTGGCCCGCGAACTCCTGCAGCTTCTCCTTGGCCTTGTCGAACATGCCGTCCATCTCGCGCTCCCTTCCGTCGTGCCGAATTCCGGTGGACGATTCGAGGAGTACCCAGCAGTTCACCGGGTCAGCCCCATTGTCCCCTCATCGGGTGAGGTGGGAGCGCGAGGTTTTTCAGTTGAAGCGGCCGGCTCCGTCGATGTAGGACACCTTGTCGACGGTGATCCCGCCCTCGAGCAGCTCGTCGGCCCGCGCGACCAGGCCGCGTAGCGCGTCGTTGCCACTGTGGACCTTCAGGGCGTCGAGGTCGGCGAACATCTCGTAGAAGACGAACTCGTCCTCACGCTTGTTCAGCAGGTAGAGCAGCGTGCCCTCTTCCTGCCGAGCCGCGTCGACGAGCCCGCGCAGCAGCTGCTCCACCTCCGCCTCTTTGCCCGCTTTGGGACGGATGTAGGCGATCTGCGCGACTGTCATTCCTGACCTCCAAGACGAGGGTGTTCCCGGCTCTCCCAACCTACTGGGTTCAGGGCGCGACGGTGCTGTGGTGTTGGAAGGGCCATTGCGCCACCGGACGCGCGAGCAGCTCCTCCGGCGGGTCTGGTAGCCGCGGGGGAGCGGTGGTCCAGCGCGCGATGACCACGACGCGGTCCTGGCCGCCCAGGTAGACGTCGGCGCCGGCGAAGTGCTCCGTGGCGGAGAGTTCCGGCACGGCGGTGGTCTCGACCCACGCCAGCAGATCCTGCTGGCGGCCCGGCGCTGCGCGGACTTCCCACATCAGTGTGTCGCTCATGGCCGCGACTCTACTGTGCCGATCGTTACTGATCCGACCACAGTCACGGCCGAATGGCTTCGCGGCAACGGTTACGTGCCGCGTGGGGGTCGGCCTGCCTTCGGCCGGATTAGTAACGGCGGCACCGTGGGCACGTCAGTGGCCGAGGCGATGTCGTGTGCGGTCAGGCGGAACGCTTCGGGGTAGTGAGCACGCCGGGTGCGGCGGGCCGGTTCGGTGCTGCGCCAGGTGTAGCGGCAGCGCTCGCACTGGTGGACGGTCCAGAC
This sequence comes from Amycolatopsis sp. 2-15, assembly GCF_030285625.1. NCBI lineage: Bacteria > Bacillati > Actinomycetota > Actinomycetes > Pseudonocardiales > Pseudonocardiaceae > Amycolatopsis > Amycolatopsis carbonis. Next base: position 8,327,224 of record NZ_CP127294.1, on the reverse strand, counting down.
ACCGGCCACGGGGGAGTCGGCGAGCTTCGCGATGTCGGGGTGGTCACAACGGGGGCAGGTCACGGGCGGGGCTCCTTCCGGGGCGGTCATCGGGCGGCCAGTTTGCGCAGTTTGTCCAGCCACGCGGCGGTTTCCGGCAGGTCCTTCACCGGCTGGCTGAAGTGGCCGCGCTCGTCCGGCGCGACGGGGGTGGTCGCGTCGATGATCATCTTGTGGGTGATGCCCGCGGGGTCGGCCGCCGGATCGAGGGCCACCACGGGCAGGTTCGGCAGCACCATCACGTCGCCGGCCGGATTGACCTTGGTGGACACCGCCCACATCACGCGCGGCAGGTCGAACGGGTCCACGTCCTCGTCGACCACGATCACCGTCTTGAGGTACCCGAGGCCGTGCGGCGTGGTCATGGCGCGCATGGCGACGGTTTTCGCGAAGCCGCCGTAGCGCGACTTCGTGGAGATGATCGCCAGCAGGCCGTGGGTGTACATGGCGTTCACCGCCTGAACCTCGGGGAACTCGGCCGTGAGCTGCTGGTGCACCGGCACGCAGGTGTTAGCGGCCATGAGGAAGTCGATCTCGGTCCACGGCATGCCGAGGTAAAGCGACTCGAATACCGGGTGCGTGCGGTGGGAGATCCGGTCGATGCGGATCACGGGCATGCTGCGCCCGCCGGAGTAGTGGCCGGTGAACTCGCCGAACGGGCCCTCCAGCTCACGCCGCCGGCCGACGATCACGCCTTCCAGCACCACTTCCGCACCCCACGGCACGTCGAGGCCGGTCAGCGGCGCGGCCGTGACCGGGGCGGGGGCGCCGCGCAGGGCGCCGGCCAGCTCGTACTCGTTCTGGTCGTAGGCCAGGGGAGTGGCGGCGACGATGGGGATCACCGGGTCGTTGCCCAGCGCGATCGCCACCGGCAGGTCTTCGCCCGCGCGTTCGGCCTTGGCCAGCTGCAGCGCGATGTCGTGCATCGGCACCGGCTGGATGCCCAGCTCGGCAGGGCCTTTCACCTGCAGGCGGTAGATGCCGACGTTCTGCTTGCCGTCGTTGCCCGGATCCTCGGGATCGCGTGAGACGACGGCGGCCTTGTCCAGGTAGAAGCCGCCGTCGCCGTCGTTGAGGCGGAACAGGGGCAGCACGGAGAACAGGTCGACGTCGTCGCCTTCGAGCACGTTTTCCGCCCACGGCGGGTCTTCGCGGCGCTCCACGGGCACCGGGAAGGCCTCCCAGCGGCGGATGAACTCCGCGACCTGGTCCTTCACCCCCGTGCCGGCGGGCAGCCCGAGCGCGAGCGCGTGGTTGGCCCAGGAACCGTGGACGTTGAGGGCGACGCGGGCGTCGGTGAAACCTTCGAGGTTGTCGAAGTACAACGCGGGGGCGGCGTCGCCGAGCTTCGGCGCCGCGTTGGCGGCCGCGGCGAGGTCGGGTTCGGGGGAGACCTGCTCGGTCACCCGGACCAGCTGGCCTTCTTTGTCGAGCGTGGTCAGGAACGACCTGAGGTCGTCGTGGGGCATGGGTCCTCCTGCGGGTTCGGCCCGGTCCAGCGGCGGGCCGCGGGCGCGGACAGGCCGAACTGGTCGAGCATGCGCGCGACGACGTGGTCGAGCACGTCGTCGAGCGACTGCGGGTGGTTGTAGAAGGCCGGCATCGGCGGCACCATGACCGCGCCCATGCGGGTGAGCGCGAGCATGTTCTCCAGGTGGATCTCCGAAAGCGGCGTCTCGCGCGGCACCAGCACGAGCTTGCGCCGCTCCTTGAGCACCACGTCGGCGGCGCGGCCCAGCAGGCCGTCGGCGTAGCCGGTGCGGATGCCGGCGAGGGATTTCATGCTGCACGGCACCACGATCATCCCGTCGGTGCGGAACGAGCCGGACGAGATCGAGGCCGCCTGGTCCTCGGGCGAGTGCACGACGTCGGCCAGCTCGCCGACTTCGCGCGCGGACAGCGAGGTCTCCAGGTGGATGGTGGTGCGGGCCCAGCGGCTCAGCACCAGGTGCGTCTCCACGTCCGGCATCGCGCGCAGCACCTCGAGCAGCCGGATGCCGAACGGGGCGCCGGTCGCGCCCGTCATGCCGACGATCAGCCGCACGGGCACCTCCTCCGGGTCAACAAGTTCGTATACGAACCGTTCGCAGTCATACTAACATGGCGATCATGACGAGCCGGATGGACGAGTCGGTCTTCCACGCGCTGCGGCGCGCGATGCAGGAGCACGGCGCCCGTTGGCAGGCGAAGCTGCCAGGGCTCACGAAGCCGCAGTACGCCGTGCTGGTGGCGATCTCGGAGACGCCGGGCCTTGATCAGGGCGCCGCGGGGCAACGGGCGGCGACCGACAAGGCGACGCTCGCGAACCTGCTGCTGCGCCTGGAAGAACGCGGGTTGATCACGCGCACGGTGGGCACCGACCGGCGCCGCCGCGAGCTGCGGCTCACGCCGGCGGGGGAGGAGCTGCTCGCCACGGCGATGCCCGTCGTCGATCGGGTGAACGAGTCGATGCTCGCGCCGCTCGACGACGACGAACGGCGCCAGCTGGTGGCGCTGCTCACCAAACTGGCGCTATGAGGCCCGGTAGGGTCGGGTGATCGGCACCGGAGCTGAGGAGGGCACGTGGCGGGACCGCTGAGCGGACTGAAGGTCGTGGAGCTGGCCGGGATCGGCCCGGGCCCGCACGCGTGCATGGTGCTCGCAGACCTGGGGGCCGACGTCGTGCGCGTGGAGCGTCCCTCGGGCTCGCTCGACCTCACCGGCGGCAAGGCGGATCCGTTGCTGCGCGGCCGGCGTTCCGTCGCGGCCGACCTGAAGACGCCCGAAGGCCGCGACCTCGTGCTGCGGCTCGCGGCGAAGGCCGACGTGCTCGTGGAAGGCCTGCGTCCGGGCGTCACCGAGCGCCTCGGCGTCGGCCCGGCCGACTGCCACGCGCTCAACCCGCGGCTGGTCTACGGCCGGATGACCGGCTGGGGCCAGGAGGGTCCGCTCGCGCAGCGCGCCGGGCACGACATCAACTACATCGGGCTCGTCGGCGTGCTCAATGCGATCGGCCGCGCGGGCGAGCGGCCGGTGCCGCCGCTCAACCTCGTGGGCGACTTCGGCGGCGGGTCGATGTTCCTGCTCGTCGGCGTGCTTTCCGCGCTGTGGGAACGCGAACGCACGGGCCTGGGCCAGGTCGTGGACGCCGCGATGGTCGACGGCACGAGCGTGCTCGCGCTGATGGTGTGGTCGTTGCGCGGTCTCGGTGTGTGGTCCGACGAGCGCGGCGTGAACCTCCTCGACGGCGGCGCGCCCTTCTACGACACGTACGTGTGCGCGGACGGCCGCTACGTCGCCGTCGGCGCGCTGGAGCCGCAGTTCTACGCGGCGCTGCTCGCCGGGCTCGGCCTGGCGTCCGCGGATCTCCCGCCGCAGCTGGAGAAAACGAGCTGGCCGACGCTGCGGGCCGAGTTCACCAAGGCGTTCCTCTCGCGCACCCGCGACGAGTGGGCCGAGGTGTTCGGCGGCGTCGACGCGTGCGTCACCCCGGTGCTGGAACCGGACGAGGTCGCGGCGCACCCGCACATCGCGGCCCGCGCGGGCCTGGTCGAGCTCGACGGGATCCTGCAGCCCGCTCCGGCGCCGCGGTTTTCGCGGACGGCACCGGATCTGCCGTCTTCGCCGCCGAAGCCGGGCGCCGACACGGAAGCGGTCATCGCAGACTGGGGCGTGTGACGAGCACCGGTTCGGCACTGTGTTGTGGGGCCAGGTGCTTCGGGGCCGGCGGTTTCAGGGCCGGCGGTCGCGGGGCCAGGGCCAGCACGACCACCACGACCGCGGCGCCGCACGCGCCGACGAAGACGAACACGGCCGTGTAGCCCAGCGACAGGGAGATCTGGCCGATCAACAGCGGGCCGAACGCGTTGGCGAGGCGCCCGGCGCCGGAGCAGAAGCCGGTGGCCCTCGCGCGGATCTCCGCGGGGAACAGGCGCGGGGTGTGGGAGCAGAGGAGCGCGACGAGCGTCTGGTTCAGCGCGGCCACGAGGAAGCCGAAGACCACGATGGCGGCGGGCGCGAACGTCAGTCCATACGCGATACCCGCGCCGGCGAACAGCACGCTGAACACCGTGACGGGGCCGCGCAGGCCGAAGCGGTCGGCGACGGGCCAGGCGAGGAGCGCGCCGGGGACCGCGCCGAGGGTGGTCAGCGCGGTTTAGCCGACGCTGTGGGTGACGGTGAAACCGCGCTCGTGCAACAGGGCCGGCGCGAACGAGGCGAACCCGTAGTAGCTGGTGGTGAGGAAGATCCAGACGCCGGCCAGCATGGTCGTGCGGCGGGCGAAGCCGCCGCGGAAGAGCCGGAGCGGTGTTTCGGGGACGCGCTGCCACGCCGGTGATTCCGGCAGCCATCGGGTGATCACCAAGGGGACGACGCCGAGCGCGCCGAAGACGACCACGAGCCGCCAGCTCTGCGGGCCCAGCCCGATCACGGCTCTCGCGAAGAACGCCATGGCCGGGATGCCGCGCAGTCCCAGTGCGAGCGTGCCGGCCTGCACCTGGCCGCGCTGGTTCCCGGGGATGAGCTCCGTGAGGTAGGTGACCGCGACGACGGTCATCGCGCCGAGCCCGCAGCCGGTGAGAAAGCGGGCGGCCAGCAGGCTGATCGGGTCGAAGGCGCCCGCGGTGGCCAGTGAGCAGACGGAGAACCACAGCACGCAGGCGCGCAGCGCGCGCTTGCGGCCGGCTCGTTCGGCCACCCGGCCGCCGGCGAACATGCCGAGGAACCCCGAGGCCGTCCCGACGGAGATCTCGCGCAGCCCGAGGTGGAGCGCGTGGTGGACGGCCGGGGCGACGTAGGCGAAGGAGTTGATGTCGGCCAGCTCGAACGCGAAGCAGAGCGCGAGCGTGCCGGCCACTTTTCGGTGGTAGCGCGTCCAGGGGAGGTGGCCGAGCCGGATGGGCAGCGTCACGTCAGTCCCTTTCGGACATCAGTGCCCAGCGGCCGCGGAGAGGGGCCGCCTCGGTTACCGCGGTACCGCCCCGCCGAGGGTGGTGGCGGGGCGGCACCTGATCGGGCGCGGTGGGGTCACCAATCGGCGCCGGAGGTCACCTCGACGGGCGGCGCGGTTTCGGCCCCGAGCGCGCACGCGAGAGCGGCGAGCTCGGCGCTTGCCCGGGGTTGAGCCGGCGGGTTCACCAGTCGGCCTTGCGGGCGAGGGAAACAGAGTTCGTCGTCACGGGACGGGCTCCTTTGCCCGATCGGCGGAAGGGGGCACGAGCGGGGAGAGGGGAAGTCTCGGAGTGGGCGGCCGGGCCCTCGGGCGCGGCGGCCCCGAATGGGACGTCTCCACAGTGGACAGTGCGCAGCGGCAGGGTTCGGAACCGCGAGCCTCCCGATGGGAGAACTCGCGATCGGGAATCCCGGGGCGGAAGGTGGAGACGGTGGAATGGCCGCGGCACACGTCCCTTGGTGCCGCCCGCGGTCACCGGTCGGCCCCCTCGGCCGGCCGGGTCCGCCACGAGCAGCACCCCGGGCTCGGGCTCCGCGCCCTGGCCCCGCACGGCGGCGGCCGGCCGCCGCGTCGCCCCGGGACTGAGAACGTCGGGAACTCCCGCGAGAAGCCAGTCGTCGCACCGCTGCCTACGTCCGGGTTGCGCCATTCGCCCTGGCGCCACGTCCGGATCAGTGCGGCCGGCGTCCCCGCTGTGCGGGCTCGCCGGCCCGCCCTCGCCCGTGCCGCTGCTTTCGCGCGCGGCGGCGGGGCGAGCCTCGTCGGTGGCCCCCGGAAGGCTGCGCAGGGTTGCCGCGGAACGGGTCGCGCGCACCCACCAGGAGGACTCGGGAGTCCTCGGGTGAACGGAAGCGGCGCCCATGATCACGAAGCGTAGGGAGGCGCGTGGTGGTGAACAACGCCATCGCGCGGCGGGATCATTGCACCCGGCGCAACGGTCGGGACATGCGTTTGCCGTGGGCGCGGGCGAGGCGCGCGAGGGTCTGCACGCTGTCGGCGACGGTGGAGCTGCGGTGCCACGCCAGGAAGATCGTGCGGCCGGAGAAGGACGGGTCGTCGATGGGGACGCGGGTGATGCGGGGGTGCTGGTGGTCGTTCATGCCCTCCGGCACCACCGATACGCCGATCCCCGCGCCGACCATGGACTCGACGACGAACAGATCGTTGCCCTCCACCGTGATCCACGGGACGAACCCGGCCCGTGCGCACGCGTTGACCATGTGCGTGCGGCTGCTGGACCCCGGTTCCATCGCGACGAACGGCCGCTCGCTCACCTCCCGCAGCGACACGCGCTCGCGCCCGGCGAGCGCGTCGCCGATCGGCACGGCCAGCAGCAGCGACTCGGTGAACAGCGGCTCCACCACGAGGTCCGTCTCGGTCGGCGCCACCGACGAGAAGCCGGCGTCGGCGTCGCCGCGCAGCAGCATCTCGACGACGCCCGTGGCCGGGCTCTGCGTGCAGCGCAGGCGCAGCTCGGGGCGTTCGGCGAGCAGGTCGGCCAGCACACCCGGCACGAACCCCAGTCCGAGCGAATACGTGTGCGCGATCCGGAGGAGCCGTTGCGGCTCCCCGGCGTCCGCGAGCGCCGCGCCGACCGCGTCGGATCGCGCGCGCAGCACCGCGTGGGCCTCGCGCACCAGCACGTGCCCCGCCGGCAGCATCCGCACGCGGCGGCCGTCCTGCTCCACCAACCGGATCTCCAGCTTCCGCTCCAGCGCGCGGATCCCGCGCTGGACCGTCGCCACGCTCACGCCGAGCTCCGTGGCGGTCTGCCCGAAGTGCTCGGTGTCGGCGAAGCTCAACAGCAGCTCCAGGTCCGCGAAAGTGACCTTGCCGGCGCGTCCGTCGTCCACCCGTCCGATTATCCGCCGATGGCCGAGGTGACGGATGTCGCTGCGAATGTCACCTTTCCGGCCTGGTCGTGCGGGATGTCGTTCCACCAGCGGCGATGGAAGTGCCGGGCGGGCTGAGAGCGGGGTCCGAAAGTACCGGTGCCGCTGCCCCGATGGTCATTTCGACGGCCCGGCCCCGGTATCGTCATCCGGATGCGGGGGCTGGGGGCGGATTTCCGACGGCTGTGGTGGGCGTTCGTCGCGAGCGAGACCGGCTCGGCCATCGGCTACGGCGCGATGCCCCTCGTGGCGGTGCTGATCCTGCACGCGTCCGCGGCCGAGGTGTCACTGCTCGCCGCGATCCCCGGCCTCGCCGGCGCGCTGATCTCCCTGCCGATCGGCGGGTTCGTGGAGTTCCGCCGCAAACGGCCGGTCATGATCACCGCCGATGTCGTGCGGTTCGCCGCTCTCGCGAGCGTGCCGGCGGCGATCGGGCTCGGCGTGGTGTCGCTGTCCCAGCTGTACGTGGTCGGGGTTGTGCAGACGGTCGCGCTCGTCGCGTTCACCGCCGCCAGCGGGGCGCACCTGCGGGCACTGGTCACTGCCCGTCAACGCACCGAAGCCGCCAGCCGGTTCGAAGCCGCGAGCTGGACGGTGAACTCCGCCGGGCCACCCGTCGGCGGCGTGCTGGTCTCGCTGACCGGCCCGGCCGTGACGATGCTGATCGACGCCGTCTCCTACCTCGCCTCCGCGCTCGGCGTGCGCTCGCTGCGCGGCCCGGAGCCCCCGCCGCCCGCCCGCACCACGCCGGCGCACGTCGGCCGCGACCTGCTCGAGGGCTGGCGCTACGTGCTGCGCAGCCGCGAACTCGCGCTGCTGTTCGCCAACGCGCTGCTTTTCGGCTCCGCCGTGCTCGCCATTTCGCCGCTGGAAACCGTGTTCATGCTGGAGGACCTGGGTTTCGCGCCGTGGCAGTACGGCCTCGTCATCGGCCTGCCCTGTCTGGGCGGCGTCCTGGGTGCCGGGCTCGCCCCCCGGCTGGCGGCCCGCTTCGGTACGCGCCGGGTGCTGATCTGGTCGGGGATCGCCCGTACGCCATGGGTGCTGGCCATCCCGTTCGTCCCGGCCGGCCTCGGCGGCGTGCTCGCGTTCCTGGCGATCGACACCCTGCTGCTGCTCGGCGCCGGGGTGTTCAACCCGCTGTTCAGCGCCCACCGCATGACGTTGACGCGCGAGGACATGATGGCGCGCGTCCTCGCCGGCTGGTCCGCCGGCGGCCGACTGGTCCGGCCGCTGTTCATCGTCGCCGCGGGTGTCCTCGCGAGCGTCACCGACGTCCGCGTCGCGATCGCCGCCGCAGGTGTCCTTTGTGTCCTCAGTGTCCCGTTGCTCCTGGTCCCCGGAACCCGGGAAACCAGCGCCGAACCTGACTCGGTCACCCCCGCCGCCGGCGGCTAGCGTGAGACCTATGGATCTCCCTGAGGAGCTCGTCGCGCTGCTGGAGCAGCCGAGTCTCTGCTTCGTCGCCACGACCATGCCCGACGGCTCGCCCCAGCTGACGCAGACGTGGGTGGACACCGACGGCAAGCACATCCTCGTGAACACGGTCGAGGGCTTCCGCAAGGTGCGCAACATCGAGCGCGACCCGCGGGTGGCGCTGAACATCGCGGACGCCACGCATCCGTTCCGCTACTTCACCGTCCGCGGGCGTGTGCTGGAGGCGACCACCGAGGGCGCGGCCGAGCACATCGACAAGCTCGCGCTCCGCTACACCGGGCAGCCCTACGCGTGGTACGGCGGCCGCGACCAGGTGCGGCTGCTGCTGCGCATCGAAGCGGAGCACATCGGCTCGATGGGCCACTAGAACAGCCGCGACGGCAAGGACTCGTGCCCGTTGGTGATGAACGAAGCCACCGGGCGCAGGTCCTCGGCGGGCACGGCCAGCGCCAACTGCGGGAAGCGGCCGAACAGCGCGGGCAGCGCGATTTCGGCCTCCATCCGAGCCAGCGGCGCGCCCAGGCAGTAGTGCACGCCGTGGCCGAACGCCGGCGACGACTTGTTCGCCCTCGTCACGTCGAAAACCCCGGCGTCGGGCCCGTGGCACGCTTCGTCGCGTCCGGACGGGCCGAACGACGCCAGGATCGGGTCGCCGGCGTGGATGGTGGTGCCGGCGACGTCGATGTCGGCCAGGGCGTCGCGCAGCGGCAGGTGGGAGACAGGCGACTGCCAGCGCAGGCTTTCGTCGATCACGTCGGACCAGCCGTGGTCGCCGTCAAGCACGAGGCGCAGCTGCGCGGGGTGCGTGAGCAGCGCGGTCACGGACTGGTCGAGGAGGTTGACCGTTCTCGTGCCCGACCGTGATCACGAGCATCAGCGAGTCGAGCAGTTCCTCGTCCGTGAGGGCGGAACCGCCAGGTCGTCACCGGGTTCGGCCCGGCGGGTCTCGACGAGCTCGCCCAGCAGCTCGTACAGCCGCGCGACGTGGGCGGTCGCCTCCTGGGCCGTGGCCGACGTCGCGAACAGCTCCGCCACGCCCTCGCGCAACCCCGGCCGTGACTCCTCCGGCACGCCGACGAGCCGGCAGATCACCTCGATCGGCAGCGAGTAGCAGTAGTTCTCGCGCAGGTCGGTGTGCGCGGGCTCGGCGGCGAGGTCGTCGAGCAGGTCCGCGGTGAGCTCCTCGATCCGCGGCCGCATGCCCTCGATGCGCCGGGGCGTGAACGCCTGCGACACCAATGAGCGCAGCCGGCGGTGCTCGCCGCCGTAGGCGGTGAACATGTTCTGCACGGAAACCCAGATGTGCAGGGGCAGTCTTCGGGGATCTCGCCGGCGCGGTAGGCGGGCCAGTGCCGCCGCGGGTCCTTGGCCACCCGCGGTCGGTGAGCAGCTGTTTCAACGCCGCGGGGCTCGTGACCGCCCACGCCGGCACACCACCCGGCAGCTCGACCGGCGTCAGCGGCCCGCGTTCGCGCAGGCGCGCGCCTTCGCCATGCACGTCGCGAGCGGCGGGGTCGAGCACGAAGGGGGTCGCGGTGTGGTCCATCGGCGGGCGCTCCTCGCTGGCCGGTGTGTCTACAGAGGACGGTTGTCCTGGCGCCGGTCCTGGGGAACCGTAGCGCGCGACCGTCCCGAATCGTCCCCCCGGAAGGGGTACGGACGATCATTCCGCGTGAAGCGCGTGAAAAGGGGTTGACCGGCCGGGAACGCGCGCTCCGGAACGCGGAAAGGGCGCCATCCCGGCCCACCCGGATGGCGCCCCGCCCTCGGAGATTCCGCTCAGCCGTCGGAACGGCGGCGGTGCAGCGAGAACTTCTCGAACACCGAGAGCTCGCCGTGCGGCTTGTTCACGTTGTAGTAGGTCACGTGCATGGTCGTCGTGTCGCCGCGGTGGCGGCCCGGGTCCACGGTGAAGGACGCGAAGCCGTAGGGGTGCTCCTCGTCGCGGACCGCGCTCCACACGGCCTGCTCCTTCACGTAGGTCGACACGCGCTTGCCCGTGGCCGGGTCGGCCTTCGCGGAGACGGCGGTGATGACCTTGCCCGTGCCGTCCTTGAAGAAGCTGCCGTTGGTCGTGCCGGAGACCCCGCCGCCGCCGAGGATCATGTGCACGGTGCCGTGTGAGGCATCGATGTTGTCGGTCGCCGTCGAGACCGGGTTCGGCGTGAGCGTCTCGCTGCCGGAGACCACGCCGTGCACGGCCAGCGAACGCTCGTAGTCGTGCTCGTGGCCGCACAGCACCAGGTCCACGCCGTACTGGTCGAACAGCGGCCCGTACTTCTCGCGCAGGCCGAGGTCGGAGCCGTTGGCGTCCGAGGTGCTGATCATGACCTGGTGCATCGCCACGACGATCCAGTCGATGTCGTGCGACGCCCGGGCCACGGCCAGCTCCTTCTTCAGCCACGCGAGCTGGCGGCCGCCGGAGTAGCCGCTGATGTAGACGTCGCCGCCGTCCTGCAGGGCGTTGTCGTCGTTCTGCAGCACGATCACGCGCACCGAGCCGACGGTGAAGCCGTACCAGAGGCCGGCCAGCTCGCGGTCGGTCTCGGTGGAGGGCAGCTGGAAGTAGGCCTGGTACGCGCCGAGGCCGATCTCGCCGTTGAGCTTCTCGATCTCGTGGTTGCCCGCAGCGGGCATCCACGGCCGGTAGCGCGCGGAGCGGGTGTTGTTGGTGAAGAAGTTGTTCCACGTGCGCACGCGGTCGACGTCGAGGTTCGCGTAGCAGAGGTCGCCGTTGAGCAGGTGGAACAGCGGCGCGACCGTCTCGATGCCGGTGACGATGTCCTTGGTCGCCGGCGTGGAGTTCGCGTCGAGGCCCACGGCCCCCTTGGCGTCCCAGGTCACCTGCGGCGCCGACTGGTCGCCGAAGCTCGTGAACGTGAAGGCCGAGCGGCCGCTCGGGGCGGTGCGGAAGGTGGCCGCGTCGGGCGTCGCGCCGTCGTGCTGCGCGGCGTAGATGTACTCGGTGCCCGGTCGCAGCCGGTCGAGCATCGCGTGGTGGACCCAAACGGTGCGGCCGGACGTGCCGTCGACGTAGGTTCGCGTGTCGGCCTGCGCCACGGCGCCGAACCCGCCGTCGAGCGTCCCGTACAGCACGCGCGGCTTGCGCACGGAGGCCTCGGTGATCCACGAGACGACCATCTGGCGCGCGGGGTCCCGGCCGAACGTGAGGTGCAGGCCCTGCACCGGCGTGGTGCCGGACCCGACCTGCGGCACGAACGCCGCGCTCTGCGGCGCGGCCGCGGCCACCCCGGTGCCCAGCAGGGGCACTGCGGCGCCCGCGCCCAGCAGGCCCAGAGCCCCCCGGCGGCTTACGGTGTGTTTGCTGGTCTCGGACATGACCCTCCTCGGCTTCGGCCAGCAGAACCTAGGCGCGCAGCCCGACGCGGCGATGAACGAGACCTGTCAGCCGCGTGAAGTGTCCCGAGCGCGGGCGTCCGCTCTGGGCCGGACGGTCCAATCAGGACACCCGCGCACCGGAACTTTTCGGGCATAGGCGGCGAAACCGTGTCAGCGGCTCGCGAGGAACCGGTCGTACGCGGCGAGCACGTCGGCGGTCGCCAGTGCCGGGCCGTGCGGGTCCTTGGCGTCGTCGTCCCAGCGGCGGACGAGCACGGCCTCCTCGGCGTTCGGGTGGGACGCGAACTCGGTGACCTCCTCGGCCGTCATCGGGCCACCCTGGACCTTGAGCGACGCGACGGACGCGGGGGACAGGTGGTCGTGGTACTCGGCGTCGGTGGCGACGAGGTAGCGCTTGGCCGGCACGTGCTGCGCGATGATCCACGCGGCGCGCTCGCCGAGGTGGCGGCGGGCGAACTCGGCGCCGGACAGCTCGTGCGGCAGGCCCGGCCACTCCTCGCGGACCGCGCGGGCGCGGCCGATGTCGTGCAGCGTCGCGGCGAGGACGAGTTCGTCGTCGCCGCCGTGCTGCGCGGCGAACCAGCCGGCCTGCAGCGCGTGGAGGCGCTGGTCCACGGCCTCGCCGCCGTAGGGCAGGCCCGCCAGACCGTCGACGAGCTCGGCCAGCGCTTCTCGGGTGAGGGTCACGGCTTCTCCTTCAGGGTGCTCACGAGCTCTTCCGCGAGCTCGCGGGTCGCGGCGACGACCCCGGACCAGCGGCGCGTCAGGTCGGGGTCGATCTCGAGCGGGCGGCCGTTCACGTCGAGCACGGCGCCGCCTGCGGCGGGGACCATGACCATCGCCGCGGCGAGGTCCATGATCCGGTGGGTGTCGGAGCCCGCGTCGGCGAACGCGTCGGTGGAGCCCTCGGCGACCAGGGCCGCCTCCAGGCAGCTGGTGGACAGGATCCGCACGCGCGAGGCGCGCTTGGCCACACGCCACCACGCGGCGTCGTCGGAGCCGTGCGGGCGCAGCAGGCTCACGGCCGCGCCGTCGAGCTCGCGGCGACCCGTGGTGCGGTACGGCGTCGGCTGCCCCGCGACGGCGTGCCAGCAGCGGCCGGTGTCGAGCCAGCAGGTCAGGGCCTCGGTCGCGACCCCGTCCACGGCCACGACCCCGGCGAAGGCCGAGAGCGGCACGCCGGCGGCCGCGTTGGCGGTGCCGTCGACCGGGTCGACCACGAGCGTCACCGACGAACCGTGGTCGATCACGCCGATCTCTTCGCTCAGCAGGTTGACGCGATGCTTGTCGACGACCTCGGCGACGGCGGTGTCGACGAGGATGTCCAGCCGCATCGTCGGCGTCCCGTCGGCGCCCATCTGCACCTTTTCCGCCAGATCCGCGCGGGTGTGCTTCGCCCGGGCCCCGGCGAACGCGGCGACGGCCGCGCGCGTGGCGTCGGCGAGGGCGGGGTGCGTGCCTTCGGGGATCACGGGTTCGGGCACCGGCCAGCCGATGAAGCTCATGCGTTGCTCACCAGGGTGGTGTGGACGACCGGCCACCGCGGGCCCGCCGCGATGAGGGCGAGGTCGGCGCGACGGCCCGGCTCGAGCCGGCCGCGGTCGTCGAGTCCCGCGACGGCCGCGGGACCGCTCGTGACGAGCCCGATCGCTTCGGGAAGGGTCACGAGACCGTCGTCGGCGAGCGCGAACGCCGCCGCGAGCAGGCCCGAGGGCAGGTAGTCCGACGCGAGCGCCGTCACCAGGCCCAGCGCGACGAGGTCGCGGCCCGACGCGTTGCCGTTGTGCGAGCCGCCGCGCAGCACGTTCGGCGCGCCCATCACCACGGGCAGGCCGTGCTCGCGGGCCGCCCGCGCCGCGTCGACGGTGGTGGGGAACTCGGCGACCGAGCCGCCGCGCTCCACCAGCTCGCCGATCTCCCCGGCCGACGCCGGATCGTGGCCCAGCAGCCGGATCCGGCCCGCGCGGGCCTGCTCGCCGAGCCACGCCATCGCGTCCTCGCGCACGCCGACGCGGCCGTCGCGCTCGGAGATCAGGTTCGTGACGTGGTCCGCGGCTTCCTGCTCCGACAGCCCGCGCACGCCCATGAGGTAACGCTCGTAGTAGCTGCGGTCGGCGTACTGGCCCTGGCCCGGCGTGTGGTCCTCGTGCGACACGAGCGGCGCGACGCCGGTGTCGGGCGCCTTCGCGAGCCGCTCCTGCAACGCCTGGAGACCCTCGGGGGAGCGGACGTCGAGCCGGTAGAGGATCCGGTGGTCCACCAGGTTCGCCGAGCGCTCGTCCACCGCGTGACAGACGTCGTGGGCGCGCTCGACCGTGCGAGCCAGCCCCCGGCCGTGGCTCTGCTCGAACCCGGCGCCGTGGAACACCGTCGTCACGGCCGCCGCGCGCAGCTTGCCCTCGAAGGACAGCAGCGCGAACTCCATCGGCAGCTCGGCACCGGGCCGCGGCAGGCGTTCCTTCTCCAGCCCGTCGCTGTGCACGTCGACCAGGCCGGGGACGCACAGCAGGCCCTGACCGTCCACATCGGCCTCGACACCGGGCGCGTGCGGCTCCACGGCGGCGACCACGCCGTCGCGCACCGCCACGAGCGCGTCGTCGAGCACGCGGTCCGGCAGCACCGCGCGCACGTGCCCGAGCACGTAGCTCGCGGGCGGGGCGCCGAGCGTCCACTGATCGGTTCGGGATTCGAACACTTCGATCGTCACGCCACTTCCTCCAGGATTTCTTCAGGCGCGCCGTCGCGAGCGATGCGGCCGTCGCTCATCAGCACGACGCGGGAAGCCAGGCGCCGCATGGCGTCGAGGTCGTGGAACACCGCCAGCACGGCCACGCCCCGCGCGGTGAGCGAGGCGATGAGCTCCAGGGCGGATTCGCGGTTGGCTGGGTCCAAAGCGGACACCGGCTCGTCGAGCAGCAGCAGCCGCGGCGGGCGAACCGTGCCCGCCGCGAGGTTCACGCGCTGCCGTTCGCCACCCGAGAGCACCGAGCAGTCGACGTCCCACAGCGCCTCGTCCAGGTTGAGCCGCTTCAGCGCTTCGGCGGCGGCTTCACGCGCCTCGGCGCGTTCCACCCCCCGCCGCCGGGCCGTGGCGGCCACGACTTCGAGCGGCCCGGTACGCGGGGGAGCGGCCAGGAACTGGGACACGTAACCGAATTCGCGGCCACGCACCCGCGCCATCGCGCGGTCGGGCAGCTCCGTCAGTTCGAGCTCGGTGCCGTCGGCGGTGCGCAGCCCCACCGAACCGGAGTCGGGCAGGTAGGTGCGGTTCACGCAGCGCAGCAGCGACGACTTGCCGGCACCGCTGGGCCCGGCGAGCGCCACGTGCTCGCCGGCGCGCACGTCGAGGTCGACGCCGTGCAGCGAGTGCACGGTGCGGCCGTCGATCGTGTGCAGCGTGAACGACTTGCGCAGGCCGCGCAAGGACAGGACGGGGGACACGGGGGTCACCTCCGGGCCGCGGCGACGAGCCGCTGGGTGTAGGGGTGGTGGGGGTCGTGGAAGAGCTGGTCGGTCAGGCCGCGCTCGACCACGCGGCCGAGCTGCATCACGATCGTGCGGTCGGTGAGCGCGTCGATCACGGAGAAGTCGTGGCTCACGACCACGGCCGCGATGTCGCGTTCGGACAGCAGGCCGCGCAGCAGGTCGAGCACACCCGCGGCCACCGAAGCGTCGAGCCCGGTGGTCGGCTCGTCGAGCAGCACCACCGGCGGTTCGGTGGCCAGGGCCTTGGCGATCTGCACGCGCTGGCGCATGCCGCCGGAGAACGTCCCCACAGGATCGTCCATCCGCGACAGCGGAACCTCCACGCGGTCGAGCAGCTCGGCCGCGCGCCGGCGGATGTCGTGGTAACCGCGCCAGCCCGCCGCCGTGAGGCGCTCGGCGATGTTGCCGCCCGCGCTCACGCCCAGGTCGAGTCCGTCGGCCGGGTTCTGGTGCACCACGGCCATCGAGTCCACGCGCAGGCCGCGCCGCTGCGCGTCCGGCAGGGTCAGCAGGTCGGTCCGGCCACCGTCCACAGTGGCCAGCCGGACCTCACCGGCGGTGGCGCGCTCGTCGCCGATCACGCACGCCAGCACGGTCGACTTGCCCGAGCCCGACTCGCCGATCACGCCCAGTGCCTCACCCGGTGCGACGTCGAAGGACACGTCCCAGGCCGCCACGATCGCGCCCGTCGCGGGGCTGACCGCCGTGCCGTGCTCGGGTCCGGTGCCGGGCACGGCGTCCGCGCCGCCCGCGCCGTGGACCTTGCCGATGCCGGTGACCTTCAGCGCCCACTCGGGTGCGTCCGCGGCGATCTCGCGCCGCGGCATCTCCCGGTGCTCGCCCGTCACCGCGGCGCGGGCGCGTCGGCCCGGATCCGGCAGCAGGTTCAGCGGCGCACGGTGGTAGTGGCCGGTCACGTCAGCGTCGCCGGCGCGCACCCGGGCGCACCACTCGGTGTCGCTGCAGGCGTAGTCGCCCTTCGTGCCCGCGGCGACGAGGAAGGCGTCGTCGCGGCCGCACAGCTTGCACACCGCGCCGGGCGTGTACTCGACCTCGAAGGGCACGTCGTCGAACGTCAGCGGGGTCACGTCGGTGTTCGGCGGCACGGCGTAGATGCGCTTCTCTCGGCCCGCGCCGAAGAGGTTCAGGTGCGGCGACTGGTGCAGCCGCGGCACGTCCCAGCGCGGGATCGGCGTCGTGGCCATCACGTACCGGCCGCCGACGAGCACGGGGTAGCCGGTGGTGCGGGTGATCATGCCGTTGCGGACGATGTCCTCGTACAGGCTCACCCACATCGCCGAGTAGTCGCCCTCGGCGTGCATCCGGCCGCACTCGGCCATGGACTTCTCCACGCCGCGCAACGGTTCCGGCACGGGCACCTGGTACACGAGCACGTCGCCTTCCGCCAACGCCTCCTCGGGCACGCGGTGTCGCGTTTGGACGATCGTGGCCTCGCGGGTGTCGGCCGTCTCGGTCGCGCCCGTGGTGGCGGCGATCATGCGGCGCAGGTTGGTGGCGTTCACGCCGGCGTCGTCACCCTGGTCGATCACCTTCACGGTGTCGGTCGTGCCGACGACGGCGAGGGTCACCTGCAGGCCGCCCGAGCCCCAGCCGCGGGCCACCGGCATCTCGCGGGAGCCGAAGGGCACCTGGTAGCCGGGCACGCACACCGCGGTGAGCGCGGCGCGGCGGACCTCGCGCTTGCCGCCCTCGTCGAGGATGCCCGCCGGTTCGGCGACCGCCTCGAGGTCGGTGAGCAGTTGTGCGGTCGTGCTCATCAGCATTGTCCTCCGAACGGCTCGGACTGCCGGGGCGCCGGTCCTTCACCGGTGCCGGCCGCGGCCTGCAGAGCCCGCTTGCGTTCCACCATGGAGCGGAACGTGACGTAGTGCGGGAGCTTGAGGTGCTCCAGGAAACCGCCGGAGTCGAGCCCGTCGGTGGTCAGCAGCAGCAGCTGTTCGAGCGGGCCGGACTTGCCGAAGCGGCGGTTGGCGATGTCGAGGTTCGCCATCGCGATGGCCTTGCGCTCGTTGTGGCCGAAGCACAGGCCGTAGCCCACGTCGAAGCGGCTGCGGTCCTCCTCGGCCCCGTTGAGGTCCTCGATGGCCTCGGCCTCGGTCACCCGGAAGTTCCCGACGGCCACGGGGTTTCCGGTGTGCGGGTGCTTCACCCGCAGCGGCAGCCGGCCGTGGCGGACCTCGCCGAGCGTGACCTCGTGGAGATTGCCGTCGGGTCCGAGGATCGAGCGGTACCACAGCGAAACCAGCGCGCCGGTCTCCGCGCGCGCCATGGCGGCCAGCGCGGCCGAGCGCGGGGCCGGCGGCCGGGCGGGCTTGCGCGTGAGGTCGAACGGCTCGGCGTCCTCGGCCTCGCCGCGGTGGTCCACGGCGAGGCCGAGGTCGCGCAGCAGGTCGAGGAACCGCCGCGGCCGGCGCTGCTCGTCGGTGCGCGGCTTCGGAGTGCCCGCCACGTGCTCGTCGGCCTCGGGCCGCGCGGTGGGCTTCTCCAGCAGGCGCCCGGTGTAGTCGGTGGTACGGCCCAGCAGCTGCGGGCCGTCCGGCTCGCGGAACGCCGGCACGATGCGGCGCAGGATCAGCATGTCGTCCGGGTCCACCGGCTCGCCCACGGCCAGGCGCGGCAGCGTGGAGCGGTAGGCGCGCAGCAGGTGCGACGCCTCCAGCGGGTCGCCTTCGGCCTGGCGGAACGCGGCGGCGGCGGTGTCCTCGTCGAACAGGCCGGCCTCGCCCATCACGCGGTCGACCGCGAGCCGGAACCGCGCGACGATCTGCTCGGTGTCGGCCCACGCCACCGGAGCGTGGTCGCGGGCGCGGCGCACCAGGTCTTCGGCCGCGAGGATGGCTTCGAGCCCGCCCCGGGCTCCCGAGTACCCCATCAGTCCTCCTCGAAAATCGTGGTGGTGCGCGGCAGGCCGACGACACGGCCGTCGTCCGTCACCAGCAGCACGTCGATCCCCGCCGGGTAGCCCGCCACGGCCTCGGCGCGCGCGGCGACGAAGCCCTCCGGCAGGCCGCGCGGGGCCAGGGTCAGTTCGCCGGGCACACCCGGCCCGGAGATCCGCCAGCGGCGGTCTCCACCGTCCACATCGGACACCGCGAGGGCGGCCAGCGCGGCGTCCTCCGGGGCCGGGGCGGTGCCGCGGCACAGGCGCGTGATCTCGGCCGTGGTCACCGGGCGCACGGCGGCGACCAGGCGGGCGAGCTCGAGCGGCCGCATCGGCGCGGACGTCGCCAGCGCGGCGGCGTCGGCCCACTTCGTGCTCTCCTCCAGCATGCAGACGCCGGTGCCGAGGTCGGCCAGTGCGAGCACCGGGAGCACCGCGGGATCCGTGCTGTGCACCAGATCCTGCGGAAGATCCTGCGGCACACCCGGACGGGAAAGCGCTTCCAGTACGGTGCGGAACACCTGCTGCGACTCCGCGGGGCGCAGGACCGCGGCGGGCGCGGTGGTGGTGGCGGTCGTGGCGATCACGTCAGCTCCTCGAACTCGACGACGGTCGGGGCCAGCTCGGCCCATTCGCGTTCTTCCCGCTCGACCAGGCGGCGCGCGACCTCCCGGCACAGCTCGTCCACTTCGGCCGCGCGGGCCCGGCCGGCCTCGACCTCGGCGTCGAGCACCGCGGCGGCGAGCACGGCCGCGCGGTCGTCGCCGAGGCGCATCGCCCAGCCGCGGTGGCCGGCGAGCTCCACCTCGGCGCGGCACGCGAGCACGTCGCCGAGCAGGAACCGTTCGCCCGCGACGGGTTCACGCACCTGCGTCTGCACGCAGCCGACCTCCGGCGCGAGCAGCACCCGCACGTCGGCGCCGTCGGCGAGGCAGGCATCGGCGAGCGCCCGAAGTTCGCCGGGTTCGGCTTCGGCCAGCAGGCCGCAGCGCTCCTCCCGGCCCAAGGGGTCAGTCACCCTGTTCTCCTTCGTGTTTCGCTGGGAAGGCCGGGTCTTCCAGCTCCACCACCACGCGGACGGCGTCCATGCGCGTCCACGCGCTGCTGGTCATGAGAACCCGGCCGGATTCGGCGTCCCGGTTGACGCTTTCGATGCACCACACCGGGACCCTGGCCTCGATCTGCAGGCCGCGCAGCACCTCGGCGGGCGGGATGTCCACACTCGCCCGGAACCACGCGCGCACCGGCTGCACGCCGCCCAGCTGCCGCAGCACCAGGTCCACCGACTCCACGCTGTGCAGCGCGAGGTCGAGGTTCGGGGCCACGTCGACCGGGATCAGCTCCTCGGTCCAGGAGGCGAGCAGGTCGTCGATGTAGAAGTGGCGGATCACCCGGTGCACGGGCGAGCCCACCGGCCGTTCCAGCTGCCGGGCGGCCGCCTCGCCGGCCGCGACGCGCTCGACGTCCTTGATCTGCGACCGCGGCGTGGCACCGGCCGCTGCCACCGTGGCGTGCCAGGAGGGTGGCCGGCTGTGCGAGATCACGTAGTCGATGCGCCGGCTCACGAACGTGCCGGCACCCTGCACGCGGCGCACGAGCAGCCGCCGTTCCAGCTCCTGCAGGGCCGAGCGGGCGGCCGCCCGGCCGACCCCGAAGCGGGTGGCGAGCTCCGGCTCGCTCGCCACCCGCGTCCCGGGTGCGCAGGCCACCAGCTCGGTGGCCAGCTGGTCGGCGATGTCGAGGTACCTCGTCGAGGTCATGTCACCCACAGTGCTCGCCGAGCTTGTCCGGACAACTGCGCCGTGGCCAACGTCCGCACGCCCGAAGGTGAACATCAGCGACAGTTGTTGCCGGCTCAGCGCACGACGTGCCGGAGCCAGACCGAGAGCAGCTCCACGAGCAGAACCGTGACGAACACCAGCAGCAACACGGTCGTGACCACGCCGAACTCGATCACCCGCGAAGCGCTGAGCAGGTCGAACCCGATGCCACCCGCTCCGACGATGCCCAGCAGCGTCGCCGAGCGGATGTTCGTGTCGAGCTGGTAGAGCACGTGGGCCACGAACGCGGGGGCCGCCTGCGGCAGCGTGCCGGTGAAGAACACCTGCCACCGCCCCGCCCCGGTCGCCCGGATCGCCTGCTCGACACCCGAGTCGACCTCTTCGAGCGAGTCGGCCACGAGCTTGCCCAGCAGGCCGATCGCGCCCACGGCGAGCGCGAGCGTGCCCGCCACCGCGCCGAGCCCGGTGATCACCACGAACACGATCGCCAGCACCAGCTCCGGGATGCCGCGGATCAGCACCAGGATCATCCGGAACGTGCGCGCGACCCAGGCGGCCGGTGCGACGTTGCGCGCGGCCAGCGACCCGATCGGCACCGCGAGCACCGCGCCGAGGACCGTGGCACCCAGCGCGATCTGCACGGTGACCCACAGGTCATCGAGCAGCTGTCCGAGGATCCCGGCGGTTTCCGGCGGCCAGAACAACCCGGCCGTCTGCCCGAGATTGCCCAGGGCGCCGAAGAACTGCGCGGGATCGAGGTCGGCACCCCACGCGGACGCCGCGATCACCAGCACGGTCACCAGCGCGTAGGCGACCTGGCGGGCCCGGCGGAACGTCCACCCGGGACTGACCTGGTTCCCCCGCTGCACGGGGATCGCCACGGTCTTGCGGGTGTCCTGCCCGCGCAGCAGCGCGCGGCGGATGGCGCCCGAGAGCAGCTCCACCGCCACGCACAGCAGCAGCACCACGAGCGCCAGTGCCATCCCGCGCGGGTAGTCGAGCTGCTGGAACGCCGTGGCGATCGCGTAGCCGAGCCCGTCGACGCCGACGAACCCGAGCACCACCGAGACCCGCAGATTGATGTCCAGGCGGTGCAGCGCGGTCGCCACGAACGCCGGCAGCACCTGCGGGAGCACGCCGGTCACGAGCTCCTGGAACGTCCCGGCGCCGCCCGCCCGCACAGCCGAACGGGCGCCTTCGTCGATCTGCTCGACCGCGTCGGCGTACATCTTGCCGACCATGCCGACCGAGTGCAGGCCCATGGCCAGCACCCCGGTCATGGCGCCGAGGCCGAAGATGCGGAAGAACACGATGGCGAGCACCACGTCGGGCACCGCCCGGGCCAGCACGATGAGCGTGCGGGCCCCGGCGCGCACCGCGCGGTGCGGCGTCGTGTTCACCGCCGCGAGGATCGCCAGCGGCACGCTGATGAGCACCGACAGCAGCGTCGCGGACACCACGATCGCCAGCGTCTTCCCGCACAGCTCGAGCAGCTCGCCCACGGGCGGGAAGTCGAGCGGGAACATCCGGCCCGCGAAGTCGACGGCGTTGTCGGCGCTGTCGACGAACGTGGCGACGTTGATCTTCAGGTCCGCCACGGCCCACACGCCGACGGCGACGATCGCGGCGAGGACCAGCCACGCCGCCGTGCCACCGGCGCGCGGCCGGGCCAGGGTCCGCTGCGCCACGTGGGCGGTGGACAGCGGCGGCGCGGCGGTCATCCGACGGCCGCGGGCACGGGCAGCGGGGCCGCGGCCACCTTGGCGTACAGGCCCATGGCCGCGTCGCGGTCCAGGCCGGCGACCGGGGTGTCGAGCACCGCCTGGCCACCGCGCAGCCCGACCACGCGGTCGCCCCAGCTCAGCGCCAGGTCGACCTGGTGCAGGCTGCACAGCACCGTGAGCTTCTGCTCGGCCCCGACCTCCCGGATCAGGGCCATGACCTGAGCCGACGACTCGGGGTCGAGCGAGGCCACCGGCTCGTCGGCGAGCAGGATCTCGGGCCGCTGCATCAGCGCCCGCGCCACGGCGACGCGCTGCTGCTGGCCGCCCGAGAGCGTGTCGGCCCGCTGGAACGCGCGGTCCAGCAGCCCCACGCGCTCGAGGTGGCCCAGCGCTTCGAGCCGCACCGCCTTCGGGTAGGTGAACAGGCCCAGCCGGGGCCCGCGCAAGCGCCCGAGGGCACCCGCGCACACGTTCTCCAGCACCGTGAGGCTGCCGATGAGGTGGAACTGCTGGAACACGAACCCGATCCGCCGGCGCAGGCGCCGCAGCTCGCCGCCGCGCGCTTTGCCGACGTCGGTGCCGAGCACCGTGACCGAGCCGCCGGTGGGCCGTTGCAGCCCGTCGACGTGGCGCAGCAGCGTGGATTTGCCGGAGCCGGAGAGCCCGAGCAGCACCACGACCTCACCCGGGTGCACCTTCAGCGAAACCTCGTCCAGCGCCCGGACCTCGGGCCCGAAGTGCTTGCTGACGCCGTCGAAGACGATGGCGGGTTCGTCGGTCACGCCGCGGTGCACTGCTTGTCCTTGGTGGTCGCGCAGACCTTGCGGACACCGGCGTAGAACGCGTCGTCGACCTTCGCGTAGCCCCAGTCACCGGCGTCGTCGACCGCCTTGCAGGCGGTGGAGCAGAAGCCGTTGGCGGTGAGGTAGTCGACGTTGGCCTTGTTCTGGAACACGTCGGAGATCTTCGCCTTGAGGTCGGCGGAGAGGTCGTCGTCCACCGCGACCGGCGAGCCGGCGATGATGTCGGACTTCCAGACGGTGTTGAGGTCGCCCTGCTTCAGCTGGCCCTTGTCGATCAGGATCTTGTCGACCATGACGTCCTCGGCGAAGCCGGCGTCGCACTGGCCGCTGTTCACGGCGAGCACGGACGCGTCATGGCCACCGGTCATCACCGGGGTGATGTCCTTGACCGGGTCGATGCCGGCCTGCAGCAGCGCGGCCTTCGGGTACAGGTAGCCCGAGGTCGACGCCGGGTCGACGAAGCAGATCTTCTTGCCCTTGAAGTCGGCGATGCTCTTGATCGGCGAGCCCGCCTTGGTGATGCCGTAGGACTTGTAGCCGGGCGTTTCACCCTTGGTCGTGATCCCGGCGGCGATCGGGGTGGCCTTCACACCGCTGTTCTTGGCGAGCACGTAGGAGAGCGGGCCGTAGTTCGCGATGTCGACCTTGCCGCTGCGCTGCGCCTCGATCACCGCCGCGTAGTCGGTGGCCGGCTGGAACTTGATCTTCTTGCCGGTCTCCTTCTCCAGGAGATTGATCACCGGCTGGAAGGACTGCTGGAGGCTCTGCGCGTTTTCGGACGGAACCGCCGAGAAGACGAGCTCGTCGGGGTTGCGACCGCCACCATCGGCTGCGTTGCCGGTGTTCGTCGCCGCGCTCTGGCCGCACGCGGCCAGGAGGAAGGCGGCGGCTACACCGAGGACGGCCGCGGCCGTGCGTCGGGGGAGACGGGACATCGGGGACTCCTTTTTTTCGCCCGGGTAGGGCGGCATGGTGTTGACGCCCTGAGAGTCGTTCCGGTCTGTGCAGTTGAGGCGAAGCCGTGGTTACGCTGAGTAGAACTCCGCACGTCCCTTGTCTCAACCCGGTCGGAGGAGTGCCGTACCGGTGGCCGGGACCTCGCCCCGTGTGTGGATCTTCGGCAAATGGCGTGGTGGTCGTGTCGCGGTTCGTGGTTGCATCGGGACCATGAACCTGGGGAACGACCGCTACACCCGTGAAGTTCTCGCGCAGAGCGACGCTTTCGCGGCACTCGTCGACGGTGCCGACCCGACGGTAACGGTTCCCACCTGTCCCGAGTGGACACTCGGTGAACTCGTGGGGCACGTCGGGCAAGCGGTGCGCTGGGCCGCGGCCGTGACGGCGAAGGGCGAGTTCGTGCCGCCGCGCCTTGTACCGGAGGCGGTGGTGCCCGCCGACCCGGCGCGGTGGGTGCGCTCGGCGGGCGAGACCCTCGTCGCGGCCGTCGCGGAGATCGGTGCCGAGCAGGAGACGTGGACGTGAAGCAGTGACCGGCGGGCCGGGTTCTGGCTGCGCCGCATGACCCACGAGCTGCTGGTGCACCGCGCCGACGCGGCCGCCGCGCTCGGCGCGCCGTTCACCGTCGAGCCCGACCTCGCCGCCGACGCGATCACGGAGTTCGTCGAACTGCTGCCCGACCGCATGCGGCACAACCCCGCTGCACCGGTGCAGGAGCTGGCCGGCGCGGGGGAGCTGCTGCACCTGTCGGCGACCGACGCCGCGGGCGACTGGCTGCTCATCCGCACGCCCGAGGGCCTCATCAGGACGCACGAGCAGCCGGCGCAGGCGCCCGACGTCACGGTGCGCGGCACGGCCGCGGACCTTGCGCTCGTGCTGTACGGCCGGCGGTCTCCGGCCGAAGCGGGGCTGGTCGTGACGGGGGACGCGGAGCTGTTCGAGTTCGTCCGCGAGGCCGCGAAGTTCTGAGCTGGTGCCGCTCAGTGGAACGTCGCTGGAGCCGGCACCGGAGTGGCCCTCAAACGTCAGGATCGATTCAGTCGACTTCTGCTAGCCTCCCCGTGATTCGCGGCTCACCGTGGTGCCGCCTGCCGCCGCAGTGCCCACGGTTCTCGTCCGACGCGCTCCGGCCAGACCTTCGTTAGGAGTGACATGACACGCATCGTCCGGGTCAAGGGCCGCGAGGTGCTGGACAGCCGCGGGAACCCGACGGTCGAGGTCGACGTGGAGCTGGCCGACGGGTCGCGCGGGCGTGCGGCCGTGCCGTCGGGGGCGTCCACGGGCACACGCGAGGCCGTGGAGCTGCGTGACGGCGACAAGTCCCGCTACCACGGCAAGGGCGTGCGCAAGGCCGTCGACGCCGTGAACGGCGAGATCGCCGAGGTCGTGACCGGCCTGGAGGCCGAGGCGCAGGCCGACGTCGACCGCGCGCTGATCGCGCTCGACGGCACCGCGAACAAGGCCCGCCTCGGCGCCAACGCGACGCTCGGCGTGTCGCTCGCCGTGGTGAAGGCCGCCGCGACCGCCAACCACCTGCCGCTCTACCGCTACGTCGGCGGCGTCTACGCGCACCTGCTGCCGATGCCGATGATGAACATCATCAACGGCGGCGCCCACGCCGACAACCCGATCGACTTCCAGGAGTTCATGATCGGTCCGGTCGGCGCCGAGACGTTCGCCGACGCCGTGCGCATGGGCTCCGAGGTCTTCCACACGCTGCGCAAGTCGCTGCACGAGGCCGGGCACAACACCAACGTCGGCGACGAAGGCGGCTTCGCACCGCAGCTCGGCTCGGCCGACGAGGCGCTCGAGTTCGTGGTGCGCGCGATCGAACAGACCGGCTACACACCGGGTGAGGACATCGCGCTGCTGCTCGACCCGGCCGCGTCGGAGTTCTACACCGGCGAGGTCTACGACTACACCGGCGAAGGCCGCAAGCGCAGCATCGAAGAGCACGTGGCCTACCTCGAGGACCTCACGCGGCGCTTCCCGATCGTGTCCATCGAGGACGGTCTGGCGCAGGACGACTACGCGGGCTGGAAGCAGCTCACCGACACCATCGGCGACCGCGTGCAGCTCGTGGGCGACGACCTGTTCTGCACCAACGTCGAGATCCTGAAGGACGGCATCGAGCGCGGCATCGCGAACTCGATCCTCATCAAGGTCAACCAGATCGGCACGCTCACCGAGACGCTCGCCGCCGTCGAGACCGCGCACAAGGCCGGCTACTCCGCGGTCATGTCGCACCGCTCGGGCGAGACCGAGGACACCACGATCGCCGACCTCGCCGTGGCCACCAACTGCGGCCAGATCAAGACCGGCTCGCTCTCGCGCTCGGACCGCACTGCGAAGTACAACCAGCTCCTGCGCATCGAGGAGGAGCTGGGCACCGAGGCCCGGTACGCGGGGCGCGCCACGCTGCGGGGCTGAAAAAGGCCTGGCAGCGCTCGACGACAACGGGCGGCCCGGCCCGATCTTCCGCGACTAGTATCACCGAGACTACTCACGAGCTACAGTGTCGGACGTGGAAGACGGAGCCGGGTTGTCCGCTGGGTTGTCACTGAGCGAGTGGATCGTGCTCTGCCTGGTGGCGGAGTCCCCGACGCACGGTTTCGCCCTCGTGCGGCTCACGTCGGAGGCCGGCGCGGTCGGCCGCGTCTGGCGGCTGCCGAAGCCCGTGGTCTACCGGGCCGTGGATCGGTTGCCGGCCCGCGGGTTCGTCGTCGGGGCGGGCACCGAGCCCGGTGACTCCGGCCCGCCGCGCGCGCTCGTGCAGGCCACGCCCGAAGGTCACGCGGCCGTGGGCGAGTGGCTCGCCCGCCCGGCCCGGCACGTGCGTGACGTGCGCTCGGAGCTGCTGGTGAAGCTCGCGTTGCTGGAACGCCGCGGGGCCGACCCGGCGCCGTTGCTCGGCGAGCAGCGGCGGGTGCTGGACCGGATCGTCGACGGGCTCGAGAAGCGGCGGGGCTCCTCCGACGGGTTCGACACCGTGCTGCTCACCTTCCGGATCGAGAACGCGCGGGCGGCCCTCGCGTTCGTGGACGCGACTCTCGGCGGGCGGGCACCGCAGTACGCCGTCACGGGCGAGTAGGCAGCCACCTGTGCTGGACGTCAGGCGCCTGCGGATCCTCGTCGCGGTGGTCGAAGGGGGCTCGTTCACCGCGGCCGCGCACCGGCTGCAGCTCACGCAGTCGGCGGTCTCGCAGCAGATGTCGGTGATCGAGCGCGAGGTCGGGATGTCGCTGCTCAACCGGCTGCCGCGCGGGGTCGAGCTGACCCCGGCGGGCGAGGTGCTGGCTGCGCACGCGAAGAGCCTGTTCGGTGAGCTCTCGGCCACCGAGCAGGAGGTGCGCTCGTTCGGCACCGAGCCCACCGAGCTGCGGATCGAGGCGTTCGCGACCGCCGGGGTCGAGCTGCTGCCGCCGGTGGTGAAGGCGTTCCGCGAACGGCACCCCGGCGTGCGCCTGCGCCTGTCGGCCACCCACGGCGACGACGCGTTCAGCCGGCTGCGCGAGGGCGCCGCGCAGGTGGTCCTGGTGTGGGGCTACGACTTCGCGCCGCAGCCCGTGGACCGCGGGCTGCACCACGTGGCCCTGCCCGACGACCCGCTGCACGTCGTGCTGCCGCTCGACCACCCGCTCGTCGACGCCGAAGAGGTGGCGCTGGCCGACCTGTCCGGCGAGCAGTGGGTGACGCGCACGCACCGCGCGCCGTACGAGCAGGCGTACGAGACGATGTGCCGCATCGCCGGGTTCGAACCGCAGATCACTTTCCGGGCCGCGGATTACCAGTCGCTGCAAGGGCTCGTGGCCGCGGGCATGGGCGTGAGCCTCGTGCCGCGGCTCTCGCTCGCGGCGCACCGCAAGGATCTCGCCGACCGGCCGCCGGCCGGCCGCGGGTTCGCCCGGCGGGTCACGGCGGTCACGCTGCCCGAGGCGCAGCGGTCCAAGCCGGTCGCGGATTTCCTCGAGGTGCTGCGCTCGTCGGCCGGCGGCGGGTAAGTCCGCTGTGGACGGTCAGCGTCCGCGGGTCTGCTGGGCGATCGTGCCGGCGAACGTGGTCACGCGCGTGTAGACGCCGGGCTTGCCGGGTTTCGCGCAGCCGTCGCCGAAGGACACGATCCCGACGAGCGTGTCGCCGATGACGAGCGGGCCTCCGGAGTCGCCCTTGCACGCGTCGATGCCGCCCTGCTGGTACCCCGCGCACACCATGCTCGCCGGGTCATAGGAGCCGTAGGCCTGCTTGCACGTCGAGTCGCTGACCATCGGCACGACGGCGCCGCGCAGGTAGTCGGAGCGGTCGCCGCCGTCGGCGACGCGGCCCCAGCCGAGCACGGTGGCCTTCGTGCCGGCGGCGTACACGTCGGTGTCGCGGGCCACTGACACCGCGCGGCCGGGCAGCCGGCCGCGCACGGTCAGCACCGCGATGTCGTCGCCCTCTTCGGCCTTCTCGAAGTCCGGGTGCACCCAGGCTTTCGAGACGGAGAGCGTGCTGCCCTCGTTCGTGCGCTTGTCCTCGCGCCCGACGACGACGCGGATGTCCTTCGTGGACACCGCCTCGGCGCAGTGGGCCGCGGTCGCGACCGCCGAGCTGCTCACGATCACGCCGCCGCAGAACTGTGTGCCGGCGTCGTCCACGAGGTACACCGCGTACGGGTGCTCGGCCAGCGATGCCTTTTCCCCGCCGACGATCGCGCCCGACGCGGCCGCTTCCGGGCCGGTGGCCACAGTGGTCAGTGCCGCCGCGCCGAGCATCGCCGTGACGAGCGCCGCCGCGGCGAGCACCGCGTTCGGACGTCTTCCGGGCAGTCGTGTCTTCGGCATGAAAACCCCCTCGGCGCAAAGAAAACGATGGCAGACACAATAGCCCGGCCGAGGGGAAACCGGTGTCGCTGAACCGGGTGGAAAAAGCGTTGCGCGCAAGGGCGAACGGTCCGGCGGAGTGTCTCCACCGGACCGGTCACCGGGAACTCATGAGCAGAGCGGGGCGACGGGGAGGTCGGACCCGGTCTTCACGTAGGCGTCGGAGATGAAGTTGTCCGGGCCGATGCGGTCCCAGATCGTGCTGGTGCCGAACGTTCCGGTCACCGAAGAACCGTTGACGTAGCACTCGATGTCGACCTTGGCGTAGTTCGCCGCGAGGCCCTTGACCGCGGCCGTGGTGCTGGCGCTGGCGCGCACGTTCATCGGGTCGCCCGCGGTGCTCACGACCCCGGTCGCGGCGGCCGAACCGGTCCACAGGTAGGTCACCTTCACGTTGCCGTTGTCGGCGAGCCCGAGGCCGGAGTTGAACACGCCGTCGGCGAGGTCGATGCCGGCCGGGTTGCCCACGGTGTAGCCGAGGTCGTCCTTACCGCCGTTGTAGTGGTTGTGGTAGGCGGCGTACGCCTCCGGTTGGCCCTGCGGCAGGTCCTGGTACTCCGAGCGGACCGACGCCGGGTTCCAGTAGTCGTCCTTGGTGTTCCACGGGCCGACGTCCCACACCGGCGCGTACT
The DNA here is from genome assembly GCF_030285625.1 of Amycolatopsis sp. 2-15. Classification (NCBI taxonomy): domain Bacteria; kingdom Bacillati; phylum Actinomycetota; class Actinomycetes; order Pseudonocardiales; family Pseudonocardiaceae; genus Amycolatopsis; species Amycolatopsis carbonis. The sequence continues at coordinate 8,298,416 of NZ_CP127294.1, read as the reverse complement.
CGCAGCGGCTGCCGTCGGTGCGGCACACCTTCACCGTGTAGTTCCCGGTGCCCTTGGGCGAGGTCGCCTTGCCCGAGGGCAGTGCGACGAAGTGGTCGTTGGCCGTGATCACGTGGCCGTTGGCGGTGGTGTGGCCGGTGAGGCCCTCGCGCGTGGCGTAGATCGTGTAGGTCAGCGGGGTCGTGGCGGCGAGCGCGTCGGCCTGCGGGGCGAGGGTGCCGGTCAGGTCGACCTCGCGCACGGTCGGGCGCACGCCGTCGGTGGTGCTCGACAGCGAGATCCGTGCCTGCACCACGCTCACCGCGCGGCCGAACGAGGCCGCCTGCGCGCCGACCGGCGTCCACTCGGTCCAGTCGTCGGAGCCGGCGCGGCCGCGCACGTCGATCTGCACGTCGGTGCCCTTCGGCAGGTCCGCGGCGACGTTCGTCGTCACGCGGTTCGCCGGCGAGGCGAGCTGCTTCGCGGCGGAGACCAGGTAGCCCTGGCTGCCGGCGGTGAGCAGATCCGTTCTGTGCCAAGCGGAATCCTTCAGCGTCAGCGCGTCCCCGGCCGCCTCGACGTTGACGTCGTCACCGTCGACGTGGGACAGATCGGCGCGCCAGGACCCGGCCGGCGCGGCACTCGCCGGCACCGCCGGCGACACTCCGCTCGTGGTGACCGCGCCCGCGGCCAGGACCGCCGCGACCACGCGGCGGGCGGTTGTCTTCCCGACTGTCTTCCCCAGCACGGCCATCTCCTTCACTCGTCCGTCGCGAACGGTGAGGAGTCTGTGCGCGTTCCGTACACGATCCGTACAACGCGAGTGCGGGGCCGTGTATCACGGTGTGCCCCGGATTGTCCGGTTTGTCGATCATCTACATCGGACACCGCGGATGCGGGTAGCGCCGAAAGTAGGAAGATCACCAGGTGGGACAACGGCACGTCAGTTTCCGTGGGCGCCGTGGACACGTGAGCCTCCGCCGTGTAGGTGTATGCATCGGGCAAGTACTGGAACGATCACGAGGACGGTTGATGGCGGGGTACCTGGCGCGCCGCGTCCTGCAGTCGGTCGTGGTGGTCGTGCTGGTCGCGGTGCTCACGTTCGTGCTGCTCCAGCTGCTGCCCGGCGGGCCGGCCCGCGCGATCCTCGGGCCGAAGGCCACGCAGCTGCAGATCCGGACGTTCCTCCACGACAACGGCTACGACCGCCCGCTGGTCACGCAGTTCCTCACCTGGGCCGGGCGAGTGCTGCACGGTGACCTCGGTTACTCGTACAAGCTCAACCAGCCGGTGACCGACGTGATCGCCGATCACCTGCCCAAGACGATCCTGCTCATGACACTGTCCACTTTGGTCGCTCTCGTGGTGGCGGTGCCGCTGGGCGTGTACCAGGCGCGCAAGCGCAACACCCTTGGCGACTACGTGGCCACGGGCCTGTCGTTCGCGTTCTACTCGATGCCGAGCTTCTTCCTCGGTGAGATCCTCGTGCTGCTGTTCGCGGTGCAGCTGCAGTGGTTCTCCCCACTCGGGCCGAGCGGCGACTCGCTGGGCGAGATCCTGTCGCAGGCGCCGGCCCTCGTGCTGCCCGTGCTCACGCTGGCGCTGATCACCATCGCGTCGTTCAGCCGCTACGCGCGCTCGTCGGTGATGGAGAACCTCGGCCAGGACTACGTGCGGACCGCGCTCGCGGGCGGGGCGAGCGAGGGCAAGGTGCTCACGCGCCACGTGCTGCGCAACTCGCTGATCCCGATCGTCACGCTGCTGGGGCTTTCCCTGCCGCAGCTGTTCGCGGGCGCGCTCATCACCGAGCAGGTGTTCAACTACCCGGGCATGGGCTTCACGTTCATCCAGGGTGCCCAGGTGCACGACTACCCGGTGCTGCTGGGGATCGGGCTGGTCGTCGCGCTCGCGACGGTGGCCGGTTCCCTGCTCGCCGACATCGGCTACGCCGTGCTCGACCCGAGAGTGAAGTACTGATGACCGACCCAGCGGCCCCGATTCCGGTGGCTTCGCCCGCGACACCCCCGCGCTCCGCGGTGCGGGCGACCCTGCGGGCCTTCCTGGAGAACCGCCTCGCGGTCGCGGGACTCGTGCTCATCGTCTTGTTCGTGCTGTTCTGCTTCTTCGGCCCGCTCGTCTACCACACCGAGCAGATCGCGACGAACCTCGCGGGCGCCAACCAGCCGCCGGGCGCCGGCCACCCGCTGGGCACCGACGACGTGGGCTACGACGAGCTGGGCCGGCTCATGGTCGGCGGCCAGTCGTCGCTCGAGATCGGGGTGGCCGCGGCGGTGCTGGCGACCGTGTTCGGCACGTTCTGGGGCGCCATCGCGGGCTACGTGGGCGGGTTCGTCGACGCGGTGATGATGCGGATCGTCGACACGCTGCTGGCCATCCCCACGCTGTTCCTGCTGCTGATCCTGGCCGCGATCTTCACACCGACGCTGGGGCTGCTGATCCTGGTGGTGTCGTTCGGCGCGTGGCTGAGCCCCGCCCGGCTCGTGCGCGGCGAAACGCTCTCGCTGCGCACCCGCGAGTACGTGCAAGCCGTGCGGATGATGGGTGGCGGTGGGAAACGCGTGGTGCTGCGCCACATCATGCCCAACGCGATCGGCACCATCGTGGTCAACGCGACCTTCCAGGTGGCCGACGCGATCCTGCTCGTGGCCGCGCTGAGCTACCTGGGCCTCGGCATCGCGCCGCCGCACGCCGACTGGGGCAACATGCTGTCCAACGGCACCGAGTTCGTGCAGAACGGCTACTGGTGGATGATCCTGCCGCCCGGCATCGCGATCATGCTCGTGGTCGTGGCGTTCAACCTGCTCGGCGACGCCCTGCGCGACGCGCTCGAAGTGCGGCTGCGGAGGCGCTGAACCCATGAACCCCGTCCTGCGCCTGGAAGACCTGCACACCACCATCGACGTCCGTGACGGCGTCGTCCACCCCGTCGACGGCGTGACGCTGGACGTCGGCCGCGGCGAGCTGCTCGGACTCGTGGGTGAGTCCGGCTGCGGCAAGACGATGACCGCCCTGTCGATCCTGCGGCTGCTCCCGTCCGGCGGGCGCATCGCGTCGGGCCGGATCCTGCTCGGCGACGACGACATCGCGGCCATGACCCCCGCCGAGCTGCGGGAGGTCCGCGGCAAGCGCATCGGCACGGTGTTCCAGGACCCGATGACCTCGCTGAACCCGTCGCTGCCCATCGGGCGCCAGGTGAGCGAACCACTGGAGCTGCACTCGACGCTTTCCCGGCGCGAGCTGCACGAGCGCGCCGTCGCGATGCTCGAGCTGGTGGGGCTGCCGGACGCGCGCAAGCGGGCCGAGGACTACCCGCACCAGCTCTCGGGCGGTATGCGCCAGCGTGTGATGATCGCCCGCGCGCTCGTGTGCGAGCCGGAGCTGCTCATCGCCGACGAGCCGACGACCGCGCTCGACGTGACCGTGCAGCACCAGATCCTGGAGCTGATCGACGATCTGCGCCGGCGCCTCGGCATGGCCGTGATCCTCGTGACACACGACCTCGGCGTGGTCGCGGGCCGCGCCGATCGCGTCGCGGTGATGTACGCGGGGAAGATCGCCGAGCTCACGGACACGCGCCGGCTGTTCGGCAACCCGCGCCACCCGTACACCGAGGCGTTGTTCGAGGCGCTGCCGGAGAACTCGGCGGAGTCGGGGGAGAAGCTCTACAGCATCCCCGGCCTGCCGCCGGACCTGCGCGAGCCACCGGCCGGCTGCCGCTTCGCGCCGCGCTGCCGGTACGCGAGCGAAGAGTGTGTCGAGAAGGAGCCGGACCTGCGCGCCGACGTGGCCGGGCACGAGTACGCGTGTTTCCACCCGGTCGGATCGGCCGGGGTCGACGAGCCCTCGGCCGTGGTCCGCGTGCACGAGCGGGCGGGCGCGCCGGCCTCGGAGCCCGCGGCAGGTGCGCCGCTCCTGGAAGTCGAGAACCTGGTGAAGGACTTCCCCGTCACCAAGGGCGCGGTGCTGCGGCGGCGTACGGGCACGGTGTCCGCCGTCGCCGGGGTGAGCTTCTCCGTGGCGGCAGGGGAGACCTTCGGGCTCGTCGGGGAGTCGGGCTGCGGCAAGACGACCGTGGGCCGGGCTGTGGTCGGGCTCGACGAACCGACGTCGGGCCACATCCGGATCAACGGCACGGAGCTGACTTCCTTGCACGGCGCCGAGTTGCGGCAGCGCCACCGCGACACGCACCTGGTGTTCCAGGACCCGTACGCCTCGCTCGACCCGCGCATGCGCGTCGGCGCGATCCTGGCCGAGCCGCTGGAGATCCACGGCGTCGGCAGCCGGGCGCAGCGCAGCGCGCGCGTCCGCGAGCTGCTGGGCGAGGTGGGCCTGCCCGCCGACGCCGCGCAGCGGTACCCGCACGAGTTCTCCGGCGGGCAGCGCCAGCGTGTCGGGCTCGCGCGGGCCCTGGCGCTGGCGCCGAAGCTGATCGTGGCCGACGAGCCGGTGTCGGCGCTGGACGTGTCCGTTCAGGCGCAGATCCTGAACCTGATGAACGACCTGCGCGAGCGCCACGGGCTCACGTACGTGTTCATCTCCCACGACCTGTCCGTGGTGCGGTACCTGGCGCAGCGCATCGGCGTGATGTATCTCGGCAAGCTCGTGGAGACCGGTCCGGCCGCCGAGGTGCACGGTAACCCGCGGCACCCGTACACGCGCGGGCTGATCGACACGGTCCCGGTCGCGGATCCGTGGGCGGCTCGGCAGAGCGGCGGTGTCTCGGGTGAGCTGCCGTCGGCGATCTCGCCGCCGTCGGGCTGCCGCTTCCGCACGCGTTGCCCGTTCGCGCAGGAGATCTGCGCCGCCGAGGAGCCCGTGCTGCGGCCCTTCGGCGCCGGGCACGAGGCGGCCTGCCACTTCCCGCTCGACGCCGCTCGTGAGCACGACGCGACGAAGGTCTACCAAGGAGAAAACGGATGAGACTGCGCAAGGCACTCGTGGCGCCGGTGGTGGTGCTGGCCGCGGCCGCGCTCGCCACCGCGTGCAGCGGCGGGAGCTCGAGCTCGGGCGGCGGCACGCCGACCGAAGGCGGCACGGCCGTCTTCGCCGAATCACCGGGCACCCAGCCGAACTGGATCTTCCCGTTCGTGGACTCGGCGCACAACAGCGGTTACGCCACGGGTGACCTGCAGCAGCTGATGTACCGCGAGCTGTACTGGTTCGGCGACGCAGGTGGCAGCACCGGCGTCAACACCCGCAAGAGCCTCGCGGACCCGCCCGTGTTCAGCGACAACAACACCAAGGTGGTGATCAACGTCAAGCCGTACAAGTGGTCCAACGGCGAGACGGTGAACGCCAAGGACGTGGTGTTCTGGATGAACATGATGTTCGCGGAGAAGGCCAACTGGTACGGCTACGTGCCGGGCCAGTTCCCGGACAACGTGAAGTCCGCGACGGCGACCGGGCCGCAGCAGGTGACGTTGCAGCTCACCGACTCGTACTCGCCGACGTGGTTCACCGGTCAGGAGCTCGCGCAGATCGCGCCGCTGCCGATGGCGTGGGACAAGACGTCGGACTCCGCGGCGGCGGGCAGCGGCGGCTGCGCGGACGACCGCGCGAAGTGCGACGCGGTGTACAAGTACTTGTTCAACAAGAGCAAGGACCTCTCGACCTACGCCACGGATCCGCTGTGGCAGGTCGTGGACGGGCCGTGGCACCTCACGTCGTTCGACGCCGAGGGCAACATCAGCTACGACCCGAACCCGAAGTACAGCGGGCCGGACAAGCCGCACCTGGCGCACTACAAGATGCAGCCGTTCACGAGCACCAGCGCGGAGTTCAACACGCTGCGCAGCGGCCGGACCATCTCCGTCGGCGGCGTGCAGGGCGCGGATCTGCCGCAGAAGAAGGCGAGCGAGAAGCTGCCGGCGACGAACCCGTTGCAGGCCAACTACAACCTCGTGCCCGCCGCGGCGTGGGGCTGGAGCTCGACGATCCTGAACATGGACAACCCGAAGTACGGCGCGGTGTTCAAGCAGCTGTACGTCCGGCAGGCGTTCCAGCAGACCCTGGACCAGGTGACGGACGTCAACGTCGCCTACCGCGGCTACGCCACCGTGACCACCGGGCCGGTGCCGATCAACCCCGACAACTCCTACGTGACCGACGCCGAGCGCGGCGCGGGCCCGTACCCGTTCGACAAGGCGAAGGCGAAGTCCTTGCTGACGTCGCACGGCTGGACCCTGCAGAACGGCGCCATGACGTGCACCGCGCCCGGCACCGCCCCGAACCAGTGCGGCGCCGGCGTCGCGGCGGGCACCCGGCTGGAGCTCACTTTGCAGTACTCCACGGGCAATCCCGCGTACGGGCGGATCATGCAGCAGTGGAAGTCGGACGCCGCCGAGGCGGGCATCGTGTTCGACCTGAAGGGCCAGGAGTTCAACGCGCTGCTGGGCGACGTCAGCGACTGCCACGGCTCCGGCCCCGCGTGCGACTGGCAGCTGGGCTACTTCGGGTACCAGCAGTACAACGCCGTGCCCACCGGTGACCAGCTGCTGCTCCCCGGCTCCACCGGCAACATCGGCAACTACGACGACCCGCAGCTGGACAAGCTCATCAACGCCACGCTCCACAGCGACGACAAGAACGCCTTCGCCGCCTACGAGGACTACGCGACGAAGACCCTGCCGGGCCAGATCAACATGCCCCTGCGCGGCCCGATGGAGGTCGTCGCGAAGGACCTCGGCGGCGTCTCGTTCCCGGCCGTGCAGACGGCGCGCAGCCCTGAGGACTGGTACTTCACGAAGTAGGTTTTCTTCTCTTCGAGGGGCCGCCCTTTCCTTCGGGGCGGCCCCTTTTCGCTCGCCGGCTCCTCGCTTCTCCAACGGCCCACCCCGCCCCAATGTGGCGTTGGTTGCGTTCAACGCACCGAATGCCACATTGGGTGCGCTCAGCGCACCGAACGCCACATTGGGGGAGCCGGGTCGCCGTGCGAGAAACCGGTGTTCAGTCGTCTCTTCGGCCCAGCCGCAGGAGTTCGAACACGAAGATCCACGTCAGCATCCCCACCAGCAGGCTCCCGCCCAGCCAGCTCCACCACGTGGCCGCCGACCACCACAGGCTCGCCACCAGGAACCCCAGTCCGGCGACGATGCCCAGGCCCGCCATCTGGACCGTGCGGATCCCGGTCCTTCGGTCGTTCATGGCGGAGAAGATTACTGAGACCCAGGGTAGAGCGACGCCGCCGAACGAAGGACACGATCTTCGCCTGTTGCTCCGTTCGAGCGCTACCCTTCGTGACCGCTGCCCGGAACTACCACCGAGGGTGGCCCTTGTCCTCTTGGCAGGTGACCTTTCCGGCCCCCACGGCCCGTTACGGGCGCTCCGGTGCAGCGAATCCGGGGCGCTTTCCAGGCGCGAGCCGTCGCCGTCGGGGAGTGGTGGTGGAAAACCGTTCGGCGCCACCGCGCCGCGCTGCTACCGTGCGCGCCGTGAGCAGTCCTGAGGCGAACAGAGTGGCGCCACCGGTCGAGCGGTGGCGTTGTGGGGTCTGTGTTCCTTAGCGGCTGTGTTATCCGGTAGCCGAGGCCAGCGCTCCGATCGACCGTGCCTTCTTCCACCGTCCGAACAGGACGGTCACGTCGATCTCGGGAGTGTCTTTCTTGCCTGTTTTGCCGTATCTGCTCGCCCTGGCCGTGTTCGCCCAGGGGACGTCGGAGTTCATGGTGTCGGGCCTGGTGCCCGAGGTGGCGCGGGACCTGGGGGTTTCGCCGGCGACGGCGGGGTCGCTGACGGCGGTGTTCGCCGTGGGGATGGTGGTCGGGGCGCCGGTGCTGGCGGTCGCGGGGCGGGGGTGGCCGCGGCGGGGCGTGTTGCTGGGGTACCTCGGGGTGTTCATCGCGGTGCACGTGGCGGGGGCGCTGGCGCCCGGGTTCGGGATCCTGCTCGGCACGCGGCTGGTGGCCGCGCTGGCGACGGCCGGCCTTCTCGCTGTCGCGCTGACCGCGGCGGCCGATGCCGCGCCCGGAGGCGAGGGGCGGGCGACCGCCGTGGTGCTGGCCGGGACGACGCTGGCGTGCATCGCCGGGGTGCCGGCGGGCGCCGTGCTCGGGCAGGTGTGGGGGTGGCGCTCGGCGTTCTGGGCGGTCGCTCTGGTGTCCGTGCCCGCGTTCGCCGCCATCGCGCGGTGGGCGCCCACGACGGAAACCGCGAACACGCCGGTCCGAGCCGAGTTCGCGGTGCTGAAGCGGCCGCGGGTGCTGGCCGCGCTCGGCCGGGGCGCGCTCGTGAACGGCGCCACCTTCGCCGTCTTCACCTACCTCGCCCCGATCGCGAACTCGGAAAGCCGGCTTCCGGTCCTCCTCGCGTTGTTCGGCATCGGGGCCTGCGCCGGAGTCGCGCTCGCCGGCCGGCGTCCGGCCACGCGAAAGACGCAAGTGGCGCTCGCCGTCGGCTGGCTGGCCCTCGTGCTCGGCACGGGGAACGCGACCGTGCTGCTCGTCCTCGTGCCGCTGCAAGCGCTGCTGTCGTTCGCCGTCGGGTCGACCGCTGTCGCTCAGGTGCTGCGCGCCGCCCCGGACGCGCCGGCGCTCAGGGGCGCGTTCGCCACCGCCGCGCTCAACGTCGGCGCCGCCGCCGGGCCGGGGCTCGCCGCCGCCCTCATCGGCACCGGTTACCGCGCGCCGGTGTGGCTCGCCGCCGTGCTGGCGACCGCCGCGCTGGCTATCCGAGAGCAGTGCTCTTGACAACGCGGACCCGTCGGGTGAACACTGCTTCCAACGGAGAGCACTGCTCTCATTTCAAGGAGTCGACCGTGATCGAGACCGTGTGGCGCTGGGGAAACCTGGGCCTGGCTTTCCTGCTGGAGCTGGCCGCGATCGTCGCGCTGGGGTACTGGGGGTTCCACGCGGGGGAGTCCACCGCGGGCAAGCTGCTGCTCGGACTGGGTGCGCCCGCCGTGGGCATCGGCCTGTGGGCCCTGTTCGCCGCGCCGACCGCGAAGCTGCACACGCCGCTGCTCTACGCGCTCACCGTCGTCGTGGTGGTCGGGGGTGCCGGCGCGGGCCTGTGGTTCTCGGGCTTGCGAACGCTCGGGCTCCTGTTGCCCACGCTGTTCGTCGCGAACCTCGCCGTGGTGAAGCTGATGCACCTCGACGCCGCGACGGCGCTCAGGGCAGCTTCCAGGTGACGCACTCCGGCCGGACCCGGGTCCGGCCGAACTCCTCCACCGCGCGGAGCACGAGTTCGGCCGGCACCTCACTGCCCGCGGGCTGCGGGAAGTGGCCGCCTTGCAGGCTGAAGTAGTCGGCGGACGCGGCGCCGGCGCCGTCGGCGGGCAGGTGCGTGGCGCCGTTCTCCTGCCACACCAGGGCGCCGCGCTCGCCGCGCAGGCCGACGACGAGGTGGGGGGTCCCAGGGCCCTGACCGGCGTAGATCCACCAGACGACCCCCGCCGTGACCGACGGCGGCACGGCTGCCCGCAGCGCGGCGAGCACCGTCTCGGCGGGGACGCTCGTGAGGTCGTACCCCGTCCGCCGATCACCCGTGGTGGCCATGGTCCGCTCCGCTTCCCGTGAGGATCGGTGCTGATCCTACTGGGCCCCGTTGTGAGAGCGAAGTGTGGAACATCAACTCACCGTCCGAAGAGGACGGTCAGGGGTGGTCCGCCCGCAGCCGCGCGGCGCGAACCGTGAGGTAGCGGCGTTCCGGGGCGTTCGTGGTGCGCGCCGCGGCGGCCTCGTAACAGCGGATCGCGGCCGCGGTCTCGCAGGCGCGTTCCAGCAGGTGGGCGCGCACGGCGGCGAGGCGGTAGTGTCCGGCGAGCCGCACGTCGAGCGTCGCGAGCAGGTCCAGACCTGTGGCCGGGCCGTGGACCATCGCGGTCGCGATCGCGCGGTTCAGCGTGACCATCGGGTTGTCCGCCGATGTTTCAAGGCGCTGGTAGAGGGCCAGGATGCGGGGCCAGTCCGTGTCCTGCGCGCGCAACGCGATGTCGTGGCTCGCCGCGATTGCCGCCTGCAGCCCGTACTCGCCGGCGGGCCCGCCGGAAAGCGCCGCGGTGGCGAGCGCGATGCCTTCCCTGATCAACGACCGGTCCCACAATGCGCGGTCCTGGCCCTCCAGCGGCACGAGGTCACCGTCGGGCCCGGTCCGCGCGGGGCGCCGCGCGTCGATGAGCAGCATGAGGGCCAGCAGGCCCGTGACCTCGCCGTCCTCGGGCAGCACGCCGTGCAACAGGCGGGCGAGCCGGATCGCCTCGCCCGACAGCTCTGTGCGGTGCAGGCTGGTCCCGGCGCTGCTGGTGTAGCCCTCGTTGAACACCAGGTAGAGCACGTGCCGCACCGATTTCAGCCGTGCCGGGCGCTCGTCGTCAGCCGGCAGCCCGAACGGCACGCCTGAAGCCTTGATCTTCCCCTTTGCCCGGCTGATCCGCTGCGCCATCGTCGCCTCGGGCACGAGGAACGCGCCCGCGATCTCCGCCGTCGTCAGGTCGCCGACGGCCCGCAGTGTCAGCGCGATGGCCGACGCCGGCGTGAGCGCGGGATGGCAGCACAGGAACAGCAGCGTGAGCGTGTCGTCCTCGTCCGCGACCTCGGCGCCCGCCGGTTCGGCGAACACCGCCAGCTCACGCCGCGCGCGGGCTTCGGCGCTGCGGTACGCGTCGGTCAGCCGCCGCGCCGCCGCCTGGATCAGCCAGCCGCGCGGGTTGTCCGGCACGCCGTCGCCGGGCCAGTGCAGCGCGGCGGCGAGCAGGCCTCCTGCACGGCGTCCTCGGCGGCGCCGAAATCGCCGAACCGCCGGGCCAGCACGCCGAGGACCTGCGGCGCGAGCGTGCGCAGCAGGTCTTCGACGCTCTCGGCCGCCATCAGGCCGGCGCGCTCATCACCTGGCGGACCTCGATCGGCTGGCGGATCGGCGTACCCCCGAGCCCGGGCGCCGCCGAGAGCCGCGCGGCGATCTCGAGCGCCCGCTCCTCCGAGTCGACGTCGATGATCCGGTACCCCGCGAGCAGCTCCTTGCTCTCCGTGAACGGCCCGTCGGTCACCACGGTCCCGCCTGCGCCGCCGGACACGACCTTCTTCGCCGCCTCCGGCCCGGCCAGCCCCTGCGCGTCCACCAGCCCGCCCTGGTCGGCGAGCTCCTCGTTCAGCGCCCGCTGGAACGCGATGTGCGCCCGGATGTCCTCGGGGGACCACTCGCTCATCGGCACGTCGCAGGCCTCGCCGCCCGAGTACGTCTGCATCACCATGTACTTCGTCATCGTGGCTCCTCCGCCCTTCCGGCGTGCCGCGAGCCGGCACGCTCACTGTAAGGACGGAGCCGGCCTGGTGTCCTCTACCCGGTTTTCCCGCCGGGTCCGAGCAGCACGTCGCGGGTGAGGTCGAGGTGGCCGCGGTGCTGGGCCAGCTCCTCGTACACGTGCAGCAGCGCGACGCCCTGAGCCGCGCCGATCGGGGTGTCGCGGTACTTCGGCGGGACCTCGCCCTTCGGTGGCGCCGCCGCGGTGCACCCGGCGACATCGGCGCCGAAACGCTCCCGGACCGCCCGCATCCGCTCCAGCAGTGGCGCGACGGGGCCGGCGGCCTCGAACTCCGCGGCCCGGTCGCGCGCCACGTCGCGGCCCGCGACGACCTGGCCGCCCCAGAACGCCATCACCCCGAGACAGTGCGTGACGATCGCGTACGGCGAGTTCGTCCCGGCCGCCTCGGGGCGCACGTTCACGAGCTCGTCGCCGAGCTCGGTGAGCGTGGCCGCCATCCCGTCGAGCGCGCGGTCGACGAGGTACAGGTATCCGTCCGTGGTGATCACACCGGTGAGCCTAGCCCCGCGATCGCGGTTGGGTCCACTGTGGACGTTCAGACGCCGATGGCGTCGAGCTCCGCCACCGCTTCGGCCGGCAGCACGAGGTCGGCCGCGGCGATATTCTCGCGCAGGTGCCCACGCGACGACGTGCCGGGGATCAGCACGGTCGTGGCGGAGCGCTGCAGCAGCCACGCGAGCGCGACCTGCTGCGGCGACGCACCGAGGTTCGCGGCGACCTTGGCCAGCGTCTCCGACTGCAGCGGGCTGAAGCCGCCGAGCGGGAAGAACGCCGCGAACGCGATGTGCTCCGCGGCGCAACGTGCCACGAGGGCGTCGTCGTCGCGGGTGACCAGGTTGTACTGGTTCTGCACCGCGACCACGGGCGCGATGGCCTGCGCCTCGGTGAGCTGCGCGGCCGAGACGCCGCTGAGCCCGAGGTGGCGGATCAGGCCCTGCTCGCGCAGCTCGGCCAGCACGCCGATCTCCTCGCCGAGCGGGGTGTCGTCCGGGCCCTCATGGGCGCCGACGCGCAGGTTCACCACGTCGAGCACGTCGAGGCCGAGGTGCTGCAGGTTCTCGCGCACCTGCGCCTTGAGGTCTTCCGGCTCCAGCGACGGGATCCACGCGCCGTCCGGGTCGCGGCGCGCGCCGACCTTCGTGACGATGCGCAGGTCGGCGGGGTAGGGGTGCAGCGCTTCCTTGATGAGCTCGTTGGTCACGACCGGGCCGTAGAAGTCGCTGGTGTCGATATGGGGGGATGCCGCGCTCGACCGCTTCGCGCAGCACCGCGATGGCCTCGTCGTGGTCCTTCGGCGGACCGAAGACGCCGGGGCCGGCCAGCGGCATGGCGCCGTAGCCCATGGGGCTGAGGGTGAGGTCGTCGGCGAGGGTGAGCGTGCCGCCGGGAAACGCTGTCGGCCATGGCCGGATGCCTTTCCTGCTGGGTCTTCCGGGCGGCTGTCCCGCCTGCGTTCCACCATGCGCTCGCGCGGCGGGGGAGGGGACGGTCCTCGTTTTCCTGGGAGTGGCAGGGCCAGGTTTTCCGGCGCCGGCCGCGGTTACCGTCGCCGGTGTGGACACGACGCACGCGCTGACGACGGCCGACGGCGTGGCGACGCTGCGCGCCTGCGTCGGCCCGGGCGTCGACGACCCGCGGTTGCCGGCCGCCGTCACCCTCTCCGCCCTCGGCGAGGCCCTCACCGCGGGAAACGTGGCGCACCTCGGCAAGGTCGAACTCCGGGACATTGACCTCTTCGCCGCGGCCATGACGGAACGCGACCCCCCGGCCGACGCGGTGACTGGTCGGGCAGTTGCGGGGGCCGGCGGCTTGGTGGAGTTGATGAGGACGCTGACGAAGTAGCGTCGAGGGCAGGTCGGTTCACCGGATCGAGGGAAGCCGCGGCGGCCGGAACTGTCGGTGCCGGGTCCTACCGTTCTCGGTTGCGGGACAAACCCCGGATCGAGAACAGGACACCCCATGACCGTGGAACACCTCGAAGACTTCGCCGCCCTCGACCCGTTTTTCGGTGTCATCGAGGAAGGCCTCGCGGGCCACGCCGAAGGCGAGCACTTCTTCGACCTGCTCGCCGAAGACCTCGTCACCGAGTTCGTCGTCACCGTGCCCGGCTATCCGAAACGGGTCGACGGCCGCGAAGCGCTGGCCGAGCTCTACCGTGGCTACGGCGACGCCATCGTGCTCGAAGGGGCCGGCGACCTGGCGGTGCACCACGACCGCGAGAAGTCCGTCGTCACGCTCGAATACTCGGTGCGCGGCCGGATCGTCAAAACCGGCCGGCCTTACGAGAACCGCTTCGTCTCCATCGTCACCCTCGCGAACGGCAAGGTCGTGCACTGGCGCGACTACCTCGACTCGCTCGCGGTGATCCAGGCGCTGGGCGAAGCGGTTCCCGTAAGCGGAAGCTAGCCCGCGGCCAGTCGGGGGCCGATGACGTCGGCGAACGCGGCGACGTCAGCCTCCGGCAGGTCGTAGCCGCTTTCGGCCGTGTGCGAAGGGAAGAAGAACACGTGCTCCACCCCCGATTCCTCGCGTGCCTGCAGGAGCCGCTCCGCGCAGTACTCCGCGGGCCCGAACAGCCCGAACGCCTCGCTGATCTCCTTGGCCTGCGCGGCGGTGAACGCGGTCGGGTCGTGGTCCTCGGGGATGTCGAGGCCGGCCGCGCGCAGCCAGCGCAGGTTGGCGGTGCTCGGGTAGTTGAGGAACGGCTTGTCCGGCCGGAAGTAGCGCCGCACCCACTCGCGCGCGGTGTCGAACGGCTCGATCGCGGTGGGCACGATGAGGATCTCCTGCACCGACTCCGGCGCGCGGCCGGCGCGCAGGGCGCCCGCGCGCACGTGCGAGCGCGCCGCTTCGATGCTGTCCGGGTGCAGGCCCGCGAGCATCACCACGCCGTCGGCGACCTCGCCGGCCAGCTCCAGCATCTTCGGCCCGGCGGCGAGCACGAAGATCCCAGGCGCGGGCTTGGCCACGTTGTTCATCTTGATCTCGTGACCGTCCACAGTGGCCGTTTCGCCGGCCACGAGCTGGCGGATGGCGGTGACCGCCTCGCCGAGCTGCTCGCGCCGCCCTTGCGGCCGGCCGGCCTTCTCGACGGAGAGGAACCCCGGCGCGAGCGTGAGCAGCACGCGACCGGGGCCGATCTCGGCGAGCGAGTTCGCGATCGCGGCGAGCACGAGCGGGTGGCGCGTCACCGTATTGGTGGTGGCCGGGTACAGCTGCAGCTTCGACGTCGCCGCCGCGGCCAGCGTCAGGGCGGAGTAGACGTCGCGGCCCGAGTGGTGGTGATCGTGCACGCCGACGCCGTTGAACCCGGCCTCTTCACACGACACGATGAACTTCGTCAGCTCGGGCAGCGGGCGGCCGACGGGAACCCGGATGTCGACCTTCACGGTCATGGGTGGTCCTTTCTTCCAGCGACAGGCACTCAGTCCGGCGAGAAACACTCAGTCCGGCAGGGGTTTGCCCTTGGTCTCGGGCAGGAACAGCACGGCGAGCATGCCGAGCAGGTAGATCGGGGCGAAGATCGCGGCGGCGTGGCCGAAGCCGCCCACGGCCGAGGCCAGCGGGCCGATCAGCACGGCGCCGGCCATGGCGAGGTAACGCGAACCGCTGAACACCACGCTGATCGCCGTCGCGCGGATCGACGTGGAGAACAGCTCCGGCGTGTGCACGGTGTACCAGCTGTACACGCCACCGGTGAGGAACCCGGCGATCAGCTGCAGCCACGTCGCGGTCGCCGCGTCGTGCACCAGCAGGAACACGATGGGCACGATCGCCACGCACCCGGCGAAGTACACCTGGATCGTGAGCTTGCGGCCCCAGCTCTCGGCGAGGAACCCGAGCAGGATGCAGCCCGCGATCTCGCCGAGGTTGTACAGCGCCCCGGCCCAGCCCGTGTAGAACGCGATCCGCTTCGGATCGTCGACGAGGCCGCCGACGAAGCTGGGCAGGAAGGAGCTCACCGCCCACCAGCCGCCGGTGATCGCGATCGAAACCGCCAGCGCGCCCAGGAAATTGCGCCGCACGCCGGGCGCCAGCAGCTCGCCGAGCCCGACTTTTCGCTTGCGTTGCGCCGCCCAGCGCGGGGATTCGGGGATGCTGCGGCGCACGAGCAGCACCACGACGAGCGGAATCACGCCGAACAGGTACATCCAGCGCCACGACAGCCCGAGCGTCGAGCCGAGCAGCACCCACAGGCCCGACACGAGCACGCCGCCGACGGAGAACCCGGCCTGCAGCAGGCCGGCGCCCCGGGCCCGCCAGCGCTCCGGCCACACCTCCTGCAGCAGCGAAGTGCCCACGCCCCACTCGGCGCCGATCCCGAGCCCGGTCAGGAACCGCGTGAGCCCGAAGATCCACCAGTTCCCGGACAACGCCGAGCACGCCGTGAAGACGCTGTACACGGCGACCGCCACGATCATGGTCCGCCGCCGGCCCAGCCGGTCGCCGAGCACGCCGCCCACGATGCCGCCCGTCGCCCAGCCCGCGAGCGTGATGGCGACCAGGTAACCCTGGTACGTCGTAAGGTGCGGCAGCTGGTCGTGCGGCAGCAGCTCGGTGAGCGTCGGCCGCGCGGTGATCAGCAGCACGAATGTGTCGTAGCCGTCGGCGACCCAGAACACCAGGGTCAGCGCCAGCACGCCCCACGCCTTGCGGTCGAGCCGCGGCGAGTTGGCCAGTGTGGTCATCTCTCACTCATCGAGGTAGGTCCGGATCACCGAGAAACGCAGGTATTCGTCGTTGACGTGCGCGACCGTGACGGCCACGGGCTGCTCGTCGGCCCGGATGTGGGTGTGGCGCAACCGAAGCAACGGCTGCGCCGCCGGGATCTTCAGCGCCGCGGCGACTTCCGGCGGCGGCAGCACCGGCCGGACTTCGGCCACGGAGTAGCACACTGGCGGGCCGAGGTGGCGCTCCACGAACTCGAACGTCGACTGCGCGGGCTCCAGCACCCGCGGGTTCTCGCCGAGCAGCGGGGCCGGGAAGTGGTCCACGCTGTGCACCGCCGGCTCGCCCGAAGCGGCGAAGACGCGCTCGATCCGCAGCGCCTGCTCGCCGGCGCGGATCTCGAGCGACGTGGCCACGTCCGCCTCGAGCGCCACCACGCGCTGGTCGGCCGTGCTCACCGACGCCTCGTGACCCGCCTCGGCGAGCAGATCAAGGAACGCGCCCGCCTCCGCGAGGTTGGCGCCGAGGCCCAGCGCGTGGCGGTTGATGAACGTGCCGTGGCCGTGCAGCCGGCGGATCCGCCCCTCCTTCTGCAGCGACTGCAGAGCCGAGCGCAGCGTGGCCCGGCTGACGCCGAGCGCGGCCGAGAGCTCCGCCTCCGACGGCAGCCGCAGCCGGCCCGCCTCGCCGAGCCGGGTGATCACCTCGCGCAGCCGGTCCTTGACCTGCCGGTACGCGTCGGACGTGATCGCCGTGAGGTCGGCCGGCAGCGCCGGTTCGGGGTGGATCCGCGTGACCACGGGTCAGTCCTCGCGGCGGCCGATGGGGCCGTCGTACGTGCGCAGCCAGTCGACCAGCTCGCCCAGGCGCCCGACGATGTGGTCGTGGTAACGCTTGCCCTTGTCCTCGGAGAGGCCCTTCGACGAGCTGAACGAGCCGGTCGGGGTGAACGCGCGCTGCTCGTCGCCGGACCAGATGATCTCGACGCCGTCGGGCGCCGGGCCGAACAGGTCGTTGCCGACGAAGCCGCCGAAGACCTTGTCGAAGTCGACGGAGGCGTCGGTGAGGCGGTCGGTGCGGATCTTGCCCGGGTAGCGGTAGTGCACGTGGGAGAGCTCGAGCTCACCGGCGTGGTGCTCGTTGGTCTCCTTGATCGTCGGCGAGGCCGACCGCGCCAGGTGCAGCGGGTCCGCGACGGCGAAGAGCACCTCGGGCAGCTCCTCGTCGTGCAGCACGCGCACGGCGCTGTTGAGTGCGGGCAGGTTCGAGCCCTTGTGCCCGTTGAGCAGGATGATGCGGGTGAAGCCGTGGCGCGCGAGGCTGCGGGCGACGTCGCGGATCAGCAGCGTCAGCGTGTCCGGGCGCACCGTGATGGTGCCGGGGAACGCGCCGTGGTGCGACGAGTCGCCGTACCAGATGGGGGGCGCGACCAGCACGCCCTTGCGCTCGGCCACGTCCTCGGCCAACGTGATGGCCACGTAGGAGTCGACCCCCAGCACACCGGCCGGGCCGTGCTGCTCGGTACTGCCGATCGGCACGATCACGATCCGCTCGTGCTCCAGGTACGAGCTCACTTCTTCCCAGGTCAGGTCCTGGATCCAGACCGAAGGCAGGGTGTCCGCCACGGATACCTCCCAAATGGTGAAACAGGTCGTAAGACGTCAGACGTCTAACTTAAGCTGCGCGGCAACCCCCGCCAATCGGGACCAAGGAGTGGGATGGACAGCGTGACCAGTACCGACGACCGGCAGGCCCGGCCGGGCAGGCTGCGCGTGCCGCCGCTGTTCGGCGCGGCACTGCTGATGGCCATGAGCGCGGCAGGACCTGGGTTCATCACCCAGACCGCCTCGTTCACCGTGCTCTACGGGGCCTCGTTCGCGTGTGCGGTGGTGGTCTCGATGATCATCGACGTCGCCGTGCAGCTCAACGTGTGGCGCATCCTCGGCATCTCGGGGCAGCGCGCGCAGGACATCGCGAGCAAGGTGTTCCCGGGCGCCGGCCAGGTGCTCACGGTGTTCGTCGTGCTGGGCGCGGTGGTGTTCAACATCGGCAACATCGCCGGCACCGGCCTCGGCCTGCACAACCTGCTGGGCATCGACCCGCGGATCGGCGCGGCGATCAGCGGCATCCTCACCATCGCGATCTTCCTGGTCCGCTCGGTGCTCACGGCCGTGGACCGGGTGATGGTGGTGCTCGGGTTCGTGAAGATCGCGCTGATCATCGCGCTGGTCGTGGCCACGGCGCCGCCCGTGGGCCAGGCCGCGGTGGGCACCGTCGACCCGAAGGGCCTGCCGTTCCTGCCGATCCTCACGCTGATCGGCGGCACCGTCGGCGGGTTCATCACCTACTCCGGCGCGCACCGGCTGATCGACGCCGGCATCACCGGGGTGGCGAACCTCAAGCGCATCAACCGCGGCGCGTGGACCGGCATCCTCGTGGCCTGTGTGCTGCGGATCGTGCTGTTCCTCGGCTTCTTCGGCGTGGTCGCGACCGGTGCGACGCTGGCCAACAAGAACGACGCCGCGGGCTCGGCCTTCCTCTCCGCGTTCGGCACCGTGGGGCTGCACCTGTTCGGCCTGGTGTTCTGGGCCGCCGGGATGACGAGTGTGATCGGCAACTCCTACACCACCGCCACGTTCCTGCAGTCCTACGTCAAGCCGGTGCGCACGCACTTCAACCGCGCGGTGATCGTGCTGATCGGCCTCGCGACGATCGTGTTCATCGCCGCGGGCCAGACGCCGCAGTCGATGCTGGTGTTCGCCGGCGCGATCAACGGGCTCGTGCTGCCGATCGGCCTGGCCATCATCCTGTGGGTGGCGCTGCGCCGCCGCGACCTGATCGCGGGCTACCGCTACCCGAAGGTGCTGCTCGGCGTCGGCATCGCCGCCTGGCTGTTCACCGCGTACGCCGCCGTCGAATCCCTGACCTCACTCGGTTCGATCTTCTCCTGAGGAGCTGTTGATGACTGTCACCCCCGCTCTGAGCCCGGCCGAATCCCGTGAAGCCTTCCGCGGCGGCCTGCGTGTGCCGACCGCCGGCTGGGCGCCGGGCTACGCCCAGGCCAACATGATCATCGTGCCGCGCGAGTACGCCTACGACGCGCTCCTGTTCGGCCAGCGCAACCCCAAGCCGTGCCCGATCATCGGCGTCACCGACACCGGCAGCCCCCACACCGACCTCGCGCCAGGCGCCGACCTGCGCACCGACGTCGGCGCCTACCGCGTCTGGCGCGATGGCGAGCTGGTCGACGAGCCTGACGACGTGCTGGAGTACTGGAACGACGACCTGGTCACGTTCCTCATCGGCTGCAGCTACACGTTCGAGACGCCCATGGTCGCCGCGGGCATCGAGGTCCGCCACATCAGCAAGGGCCAGAACGTCTCGATGTACAAGACTTCCCGTGAGTGCGCCCCCGCGGGCCGCCTGAGCGGCCCCATGGTCGTCTCGATGCGCCCGATCGCCGCCGACCGCGTCGCCGACGCCGTGCGCATCTCCGGCCAGTTCCCGTCCGTGCACGGCGCGCCGGTCCACATCGGAGCACCCGAGGCGCTCGGCATCGAGGACCTGTCGAAGCCCGACTTCGGCGACCCCGTGGAGATCCGGGAGGGCGAGGTGCCGGTGTTCTGGGCGTGCGGCGTGACCCCGCAGGCCGCCATCATGCGGTCGAAGCCGCCGTTCGCGATCACGCACGCGCCGGGGTACATGTTCGTCACGGATGTGCCGGATTACACGTACGCCGTGTGAGACTTCGCGGTGCTCAACCTCGAGACGGTGACCGTCGCGCAGCTGACCGAGCTGCTGATCACGCGGCAGCTTTCCGCCGTGGCCCTCGCCCGCGCGTGCCTCGACCGCATCGCGGCACTCGACGAGCGGGGCCCGGCGCTGCACGCGGAGCGCGCGCTGAATCCCGGCGCCTCGCCGACGCGGAGGCGGCCGACCAGCGGTTGCTCGCGGGTGACCACGGCCCGTTGACTGGGATACCGGTGCTGCTGAAGGACAACATCGACGTACTCGGTCGGAATTCGGCGCGACCCTGCTGCTGTGATGAGGGCATGGGTCGTGAGCTGAGCTGCCGGCAGGTGGCGGGCGGTAAACAGCGGAGGCCGTCCGGACTCGGTGTGGAGTAGGTCCCGCGCTTGGCTCCGACACGCGTGCGGCCGACTGGGCAACGACGACCGCGTAGGCGGCGCCCCCACGCACCTGCGGCATCCGCCGTCCGTGGTCGATCCGGCATTGTTGCGGGGCAACGGGTGCAACGCGGCCCCTGGGGTGCGGGAGATCGGCTAGCGTGGCGCCGTGCAGATCTCCGAGTTCGGTTCCTGGGCCACGCCGTTCACCGCCGGCCTGATCACGCAGAGCGCGGTGCGCGTCACGGATGTGCGGGCGGACGGCGGCGCCGTGGTGTGGTCGGAGGCGCGGCCGTCCGAGGGCGGGCGGGTGCAGCTCGTGCGGCGGGACGCCGACGGGACCACCGCCGACCTGTTGCCCGAGGGTTTCGGCGCGCGCACGAGCGTGCACGAGTACGGCGGGGCCGACTGGTGGATGCGCGACGGCGTGGTGTGGTTCGCCAACTGGGCCGACCAGCGGCTGTATCGGCTCGGCCGCGACGGCGAGCCGGAAGCGGTCACCCCCGAGCCCGAGGTGCCGCGTGGTGACCGGTACGCCGACGGCGACCTGACCGCCGACGGGACGCGCCTGGCCGTGGTGCGTGAGCACCACCCGAAAGGCGGCCGGGGTGCGGCCGAGGTGCGCAACGAGATCGTGCTGCTCACCGAGAACGCCGAGCCCGAGGTGCTCGTGTCCGGCCCGGACTTCGTCGCGAGCCCGCGGTTCTCGCCTGACGCGGGGAAGCTCGCGTGGGTGGCGTGGGGCCACCCGAACATGCCGTGGGACTCGACCGAGCTGCGGGTGCGCGACCTGGCCACCGGCGAGGAGACCGTGGTCGCGGGCGGGCCGGGGGAGTCGGTGACCGAGCCGCGCTGGCACGCCGACGGCACGCTGTACTTCCTGTCCGACCGCACCGGCTGGTGGAACCTCTACCGGCTCGGCGAGAGCGGCACCGTCGAGCCGGTGGTCGTGCTCGACGCCGAGATCGGCGTGCCGGCCTGGGGCCTGGGCACGGGCCGGTACGTGGTGCTGGCCGACCACCGCGTGGTGTTCGCCCGCTGGGCCGGCGGCATCGACGGGCTCGCGATCGCGACCCCCGACGGCACCGTGACCGACCTCGACACCCCGTTCACCGCGGTCAGCGCGCTGCGCCCGGCCGGCGGTGACGAGCTGCTCCTCCTCGCCGGCTCGCCCACCGCCGAGCCGAGCGTGTACACGCTGAGCGCCGACGGCAAGGTCGCCACCGTGCGCGAACCCCGCGACACCGGCATCGGCGCCGAGTACGTTTCCGCGCCCGAGGCGATCGACTTCCCGTCGGGCGACCGCGTGTCCCACGCGCTGTTCTACCCGCCCGCGAACCCGGACTTCGCGGGCCCCGCGGGGTCGAAGCCGCCGGTCGTCGTGGTCGTCCACGGTGGACCGACGTCGCACGCGGTTCCCGTGCTGTCGCTGGGAATCCAGTACTGGACCAGCCGCGGCTTCGGTGTCGTGGACGTGAACTACGCGGGTTCCACCGGTTTCGGCCGCGCCTACCGCGAGGAACTCCACGGCACGTGGGGAATCCTCGACGTCGCCGACTGCATCGCCGCGGTCCGCTGGCTCGCCGCCGAAGGCCGTGTCGACGGCGGCAAGCTCCTCATCCGCGGTGGCTCGGCCGGCGGGTACACGGTGCTGGCCGCCCTCTCGCGCGCCGACACGCCCTTCGCCGCCGGCACCGACCTCTTCGGCGTCGCCGACCTCCAGGCGCTCGCGGCCGACACGCACAAGTTCGAGAGCCGCTACCTCGACCGCCTGATCGGCCCGTACCCCGAGATGCGCGAGGTGTACCTCGACCGCTCGCCGATCCAGCACATCGACGCCTTCGCCCGGCCCCTGCTCGTCCTTCAGGGCGCCGACGACCCCGTGGTGCCGCCGAACCAGTCGGAGCTCATCGTCGACGCCCTGCGCTCCCGCAAGGTGCCCGTCGCCTACCTCCTCTTCGAAGGCGAGCAGCACGGCTTCCGGCGCGCGGAGAACATCCGCCGGTCGCTTGACGCCGAGCTGAGCTTCTACAGCCAGATCCTCGGCTTCGACCTCCCCGAGGGCGAGGCCATCGAGGCGGTCGAGGTGGAGAACCTCTAGCCGAACGAGCCCGAGAACGCACCGGAAACCCCTGACCAACCGCGGGTATCCGGTGCGTTTCGCACACTCTCCACAAAGGATCACCCGGCGGTCCGGCGAGCCCGGACGGAGTCGATCCCGCGCCGAAACTCGTCCTTGACAACCTCGGGTGCGCCCTTCACTCTCTCTAATTAACCGCACGGTACATTAGCCGTCGGGCGAGGCAACGGCGCACCGCAGGAGGAGACAAACGTGAACGGTCGAGCAGATCGAGCGGCGCCCGCCGCGGGCCGGCCCGCGAAAGCGGCGCTCGCCGCGTGGATCGGCAGCGCGCTCGAGTACTACGACTTCTTCATCTACGGCACCGCCGCCGCGCTGGTCTTCGGCAAGATCTTCTTCCCGGCGTCCTCGCCGGCCGCGGGCACGCTCCTCGCGCTCTCGACGTTCGGCGTCGGTTACGTCACGCGCCCGCTCGGTGCGCTGCTGCTCGGCCACCTGGGCGACCGGTTCGGCCGCAAACGCGTGCTCATCGCGACGCTGCTGCTCATGGGCCTGTCCACTGTGCTCGTCGGCTGCCTGCCCAGCTACGAGGCGATCGGCGTCGCGTCGCCGGTGCTGCTCGTCGTTTTGCGGCTGCTGCAAGGGCTTTCCGCGGGCGGCGAGCAGGCGAGCGCCAACTCGATGAGCCTCGAACACGCGCCGGAGCACCGCCGCGCGTACTACACGAGCTTCACCCTCAGCGGCACGCAAGCCGGGCAGATCGTGGCCACGGCGGTGTTCCTGCCGGTCGCCGCGCTGCCGCAGGACGCGCTGCTGTCGTGGGGCTGGCGCGTGCCGTTCTGGCTCAGCGCCGTGATGGTCGCGGTCGGGTACTTCATCCGCCGCTCCGTGGAGGAGACGCCGGTGTTCCGCGAGGAGGTCGCCGCCGGCGAGGTCGTCCGGCTGCCGCTCGCCGTGCTGCTGCGTGACCACTGGGCCGACGTCCTGCGCGTGATCGTCGCCGCGCTCATCGCCTCGGTCAGCACGATCTTCACCGTCTACGCCCTGAGTTACGCCGTGAACACGGTGGGGCTGAGCAAAACGCCGATGCTGTGGGTCGGGGTGCTCGCCAACGTTGCCGCCGTGATCTCGATCCCGCTGTGGGCCAAGCTGTCCGACCGCAAGGGCCGCAAGAAGATCTTCATCGCGGGCTCGCTCGGCTGCGCGGTGCTCATCTTCGGTTACCTCGGCGCGATCGCCGCCGGCAGCTACGTGTGGATCTTCGTGCTCGGCATCGGCATGTTCGGCATCGTCTACACCGCGACGAGCGCCATCTGGCCCTCGTTCTACGGCGAGATGTTCCCGGCCCGCGTGCGCCTGTCCGGCACCGCGATCGGCACCCAGATCGGCTTCGCCATCAGCGGTTTCCTGCCGAGCGTGGCGGCGGCTGTCGCGGGTGACGGCCGCGGCGCGTGGCTCGGCGTCGCGATCTTCACCGCCGGGCTGTGCGTGGTCAACGCGATCGCCGTGGCCACCGGCCGAGAGACCTACCGGGTCCCGACCGCGTTGCTGGGCCTGAAGAACGCGCCGGCACGGCAGGCGAGTGAGGTCGGCGTCCAGCAGTGAGCACGTTCGAGGTCCACGCCCTGTGCTACGCCCGGCGAGACGGCGTCCGCGGAGACCACTTCCTGGGCCACGGCACGGATTCCACCGAGCCGCACCCGACGGCGTACTACGTGTGGCTCGCCGTCTCACCGGAGCACACGGTGCTCGTCGACGCCGGGATGCGCCCGGAACGTGCGGCGGAGGTGCCCGGGCTGGCATACACCGACCCGGTGGAGTTGCTCACGGAGTTCGGCGTCGGGCCCGAAGGCGTGGACCACGTGGTGCTCACCCACCTGCACTACGACCACGCCGGCCGGGCGAGCGCCTTCCCGGGCGCGACCTGTGTCGTGCAGCAGTCCGAAATGGACTACTGGACCGGGCCGTGGGCCAAGCGCATCACTCGGGAGCACTGGCTGCTCGACGATGTCGAGCTGCACCGGCTCCAGGCCCACGACCGGCTGCGGCTCGTCGACGGCGACGCCGACGTGGTGCCCGGCCTCAGCGTCCATCTCGTGGGCGGCCACACCGCCGGCACGCAGGTGGTGCGGATCGCGACCGCGGCCGGGCCGGTCGTGGTCGCCTCCGACGCCAGCCACTTCTACGAGAACCTCGAAGCCGACCACCCGGCGCCGCTGCTGCACTCGACCACCGGCGTGTACGGCGGCTTCGACCGCATCCGGGAGCTGGCCGGGCCGTCGGGGATCTTCCTGCCGGGCCACGACCCGCGCGTGCTCGACCGCTACCCGACGGAGAAGTCCGGCCGGATCGCGAGGATCGCGTGAGGGCCTCAGCTCGCGGTCAGGTAGCTCACGAGCAGGTCGCCGAGCATGCGCCGGTGGTGCTCGCGCGTGGCCGGGTCGAGCAGGTCGCGGCCGAAGATCGCGTTGAACGTGTAGCGGTTCGCGGTGCGGAACACGCAGAACGCGCTGATGGCCATGTGCACGTCGAGCGCGTCCACGTCCTCGCGGAACAGCCCGGCCGCGCGGCCGCGTTCGAGGATGCGGGTGAGCACGTCGAGCGCCGGGTTGGCGAGCGTCGACAGCGTGGTGGAGCGCGCGATGTGCTCGGCGCGGTGGATGTTCTCGATGCTCACCAGCCGCACGAAACCGGGGTGGGACTCGTGGTGGTCGAAGGTGAGCTCGGCGAGCTGGCGGATCGCGTCGACCGGGTCGAGGTGGTCGACGTCGAGCTCCTGCTCCAGCGACCGGATCACCGTGTAGGCCCGCTCCAGCACCGTGACGAAGAGCTGGTCCTTGCTGGTGAAGTAGTAGTAGATCATCCGCTTGGTGGTGCGGGTCTTCGCCGCGATCTCCTCCACGCGGGCGCCGTCGTAGCCCTTCTCGGCGAACTCCGCGGCGGCGACGTCGAGGATCTCGGCCTTGGTCCGCTCGGCGTCGCGGGTGCGGTCTTTCCCGGCGGCGTCTTCCGGCGACGGTGCGGCCACAGACGTCCCTTCTCCCTCCGGCTGGATCTCGCTCCACTGTAGGCCGCTTCGCCGCAAACCCGCCCGGCACCACCGCCTCGTCGAAAGGAAACCTGTGTACCCAGCCACGGTCGTGGACGCGGTCCGCGAGCACGCCCGCCGCTCCGGCCCGGGCACCGTGCTCGCCGGGCTCGTCGGTTCGGGCATCGGCCCGTCGCTGAGCCCGCCGCTGCACGAGGCCGAGGCGCGCCGGCTCGGCGTGCGGCTCGCCTACGCCCGCTTCGACCTCGACGACTGGGGCCTGCCCGCGAGCGCCGCGGGCGAGGTGGTGGCGGCCGCGCGCGCCGCGGGCTACGCCGGGCTCAACGTGACGCACCCGTGCAAGCAGGTCGTGCTGGAGCACCTCGACGAGCTGTCGGCCGACGCCGCCGCGCTCGCCGCCGTGAACACCGTGGTGTTCCGCGAAGGCACGGCGGCCGGGCACAACACCGACTGGTCCGGCTTCGCTCGCGGCCTCGAAACGGGGCTGCCGGGCGTGCCGCTGGGCTCCGTCGTGCTGCTGGGCGCGGGCGGCGCCGGAGCGGCCGTCGCCCACGGCCTGCTCACGCTCGGCGCGGGCCGCGTGCGCGTGCTCGACCTGGACACCGCGCGGGCCGAGGCGCTCGCCACGGCACTGCAAGCGCGCTTCGGTGCGGAGCGGGCTTCGGCCGGCGGCTCGGTGGCCTCGGCGCTGGCCGCCGCCGACGGTCTGGTCCACGCCACCCCGGTCGGCATGGCCGCGCACCCGGGCTTGCCGCTGCCGGCCGAGCTGCTCGATCCGCGGCTGTGGGTCGCGGAGGTCGTGTACCGGCCGCTGGAGACGGAGCTCGTGCGCGTCGCCTCCGAACGCGGCTGTCGCGTGCTCGACGGCGGCCGGATGGCCGTGTTCCAGGCCGCCGACGCGCTCGCCCTGTTCACCGGCGCCGAACCCGACGCCGCGCGCATGCGGCGGCACTTCGACCGGCTCGCCGCCCCAGGGGAAAGGGAACCCGCCGATGTCCTCGACTGAAACTCACGCCCTCGAAAACCGACGGGCGATCGCCACCGTGTGCCTGTCCGGCACGCTCGAGGACAAGCTCACCGCCGCCGCGGCCGCCGGGTTCGACGGCGTGGAGATCTTCGAAAACGACCTGATCGCCTCGCCGTGGTCGCCGAAACAGGTGCGCGAGCACTGCGCGGACCTCGGCCTGACGGTGGACCTCTACCAGCCGTTCCGCGACTTCGAGGCCGTGGCGCCCGCCGTGCTCGCGGCGAACCTGCGCCGCGCGGAACTCAAGTTCGACGTGATGGAGCAGCTCGGCGCCGACACGATGCTCGTGTGCTCTTCGGTATCCCCGGACGCGGTCGACGACGACGATCTCGCCGCCGAACAGCTGCACACGCTGGCCGAGCGCGCCGCCGCGCGCGGGCTGCGGATCGCGTACGAAGCCCTGGCGTGGGGCCGGTTCGTGAACACCTACGAACACTCGTGGCGGATCGTGCGCCGCGCCGCGCACCCCGCGCTCGGGCTGTGCCTCGACAGTTTCCACATCCTGTCCCGGGGCAGCGATCCCGCCGCGATCCGGACGATCCCGGGGGAGAAGCTGTTCTTCCTCCAGCTGGCCGACGCGCCGCGGCTGGAGATGGACGTGCTGCAGTGGAGCCGCCACCACCGGCTCTTCCCGGGCCAGGGCGCGTTCGACCTCACGGCCTTCACCGGCCACGTGCGCGCGGCCGGCTACTCCGGGCCGCTGTCGCTGGAGGTGTTCAACGATGTGTTCCGCCAGGCCGACCCAGGCCCGGCCGCCGTCGACGCCATGCGATCGCTGCTGGCACTGGAGGAATCGCTCGGCGCGACGACCTTGCCGGCCGCGCCGGCGCTGAGCGGGCACGCGTTCACGGAGATCGCCACGGCCGGTGCCGAGGTCGGGCAAGCGTTGGCGGCACTCGGTTTCGCGCACATGGGGCAGCATCGGACCAAACCCGTCGCGCTGTGGCAGCAGGGCGAAGCGCGGATCCTCGTCAACTCCGCCGCGTCCGGCACAACGTCCGACACTGCGTTCGACAAGGGGGCCGGCCAAGGGGCCGGCGAGAGCGCCTCTGTGGTCGCGCTCGCGGTGGAGAGCGCCGACCCGGTGGCCTCGGCGGACCGCGCGCAGCGGCTGCTCGCGCCGTTGCTGCCGCGCACGCACAGCGCGGGGGAGGCCGACCTGTCCGCGGTCGCCGCTCCCGACGGCACCTCGGTGTTCTTCTGCCGCACCGGTCCCGGTGGCAGCTGGCTGGACGATTTCGCCGCCGTGGCAGGAAAAGCCGTGGATGCCGGAGTCACGGGCGTCGACCACGTGTCGCTGACGCAGCCGTTCGACCACTTCGACGAGGCCGCGCTGTTCTACCGTGCGGTGCTCGGCCTCGAGCCCGACCCGGTCACGGAGTTCGCCGCGCCGTTCGGTCTCGTGCGCAGCCGCACGGTCAGCGGCGGAACCGAGAGCGGCACCGTGCGCATCGCCCTGGACTCCGCGCTCCTGCGCCGCGGCGACTGGGCCCCGGGCGTGCGCGAACCACAGCACATCGCCTTCACCACGGCCGACGCGCTCGCGAGCGCCCGCGTGATGCGCGACCTCGGCGCGCCGCTCCTGCCGATCCCCGGCAACTACTACGACGACCTCGACGCCCGCCTCGCCCCGCCGCCGGACCTGCTGGATGCCCTGCGCGCCCACTCGATCCTCTACGACCGCGACGAGCACGGCGTCCTGCTGCACTTCTTCACCGAGATCCTGGGTGGACGGGTGTTCTTCGAGGTCCTGCAACGGATCGACGGCTACGCGGGTTACGGCGCCGCCAACGCACCCGTCCGCATGGCCGCCCACCGCCGCAGCCGGCTCGGCTGAGGCGTCCTCACTGGACGGTGTAGGTCTCCAGCGAGTGCGCGATCCACCCCGCCGTGCGGGCGATCACGAACACCGCCTCCCCGGCGCCCTCGGCCATCCCGTGGACGAAACACAAGGCGCCCAGCGCGAACTCGACGTTCGGCTCGAGATCGCGGCGGCGGCGCACGAGGTCGATGGCCGCCTCGACGATCGCGAGCCGTTCGGGGTCGGCGGGCGCCTCGGCGAGCAGGCGCAGCAGCTCCGTCGCGCGGGGGTCGGCACTGCGGTACCGCGGCTGCCCGAAGCCGGACAGCCGGTCGCCGCGCAGGAGGCGTTGTTCGAGCACCCGGGAAACCGAAGCGGGCGAGGCGATGTCACCCAGCCAAGCCTGCACCGCGAGTGACGACCCACCGCCCAGCAACAGTCCACTCGCGACACTCATGCCCGCGAGCACGGCCGAGTACGGGTCCGCCGCCTTGGCCGCGGCCTCGCGCACGGCACGCGTCGACGGGCCGAGGCCGTGGTCGGCCAGCAGGACCAGGGCGGCCGAGAGCACCGCGAGCCGTTCCGGCGTCGCGGGTTCCGCGGTGAGCCGGCCCCACAGCCGCTCCGCGATGGGCCGGCCGCGCTCGCATACCGCGCCCGGCTGGGGCAGCGACTCCACGAACGCGGGCGCCATCGTGCGCGCCGCCGAGAGCACCGACGGCACGGACAGGTCGTAGCGGAACGAGTCGCGCGCGCCGAGCAGCGTCGCGGTGACCTTGAGCCGGTCGAGCGGCAGGCTGCTGGCCGGCATGGTGTCCTGCAGCCGGCGGATGGCCGTGACCAGCTCCGGTTCGAGGTCCCGCGCGGGCGCCACATCGGGCTGCTCCCACAGCAGCTCGGCCACCTCTTCGTACGACGCCGTGCGCGCGAGCTCCACGGCGTCGCGCTCGCGGTAGAGCAGCGCGTCGCCGTCGAGGCGCGCGACCTGGCTGGTGTCGGCCGAGACCGCCGGCTCGTCGTCGTGCAGGAGTGTGCGCGTGCCCTTGCGCTGCCCGAACCCCTCGACCTCGCTGCGCGAGAGCCAGCTGCGCCGGTCGCGGGGGAGCCGGTGGCGTTTCAGCAGGCCACGGCTGATGTAGGCGTACACCGTGCTCTGCTTGACCCCGAGGACGTCGGCTGCCTCGGCGATCGACAGCACCTCAGTGTCGGTGCTCACTGCAGCTGACCCCTCCTCCTGCGCATACTTCGGTTCGCGGCGAGTCTAGTGACCGCCAATGCTTGTCACGGAACAGAAACATCGGGTTGACAACGGATTCCGGGCAGGCCTACGTTCTCGTCGTTCTCGTCAATGTTGATGCTCAATGTTGATTATATTGATTTTCGAGGTGGAGTGCCAGTGCAGGTTCACGACATCGCCGTCATCCGAGGGGACGGGATCGGTCCCGAGCTGGTCGACGCCGCGCTCACCGTGCTGGGCGCGGTCACGGCCAAGGGCGGCTTCGAGCTGAACTACAGCGAAGTCGACGCCGGCGCCGACACCTACCGCCGCACCGGCGTGGCCTGCTCACCCGAAGACCTCGAATACCTGCGCACCGCCGTGGCGGCCACGCTCAAAGGCCCGGTCGGCCTGCCCGACGTGCGCTTCCCGGACGGCACCGAGGCCGGCCTGCTCGGCGGCATCCTGCGGATCGGGCTCGACGCGTACGCCAACGTCCGCCCGGCCCTGTTGCTGCCCGGCGTCACGTCGGCGCTGGGCGGGGTGCCGGCCGGCGGCATCGACTACGTCATCGTCCGCGAGAACACCGAGGGCCTTTACGCTTCGCGCGGTAAGGGCGTCGGCAACCGCTGGGCCGTGTCCGACACGCTCATGACCACCCGCGAGGGCACGCTGCGCATCTGCCGGCGCGCGTTCGAGCTCGCGGCCGCCCGCGGCGGCGCGCCCGGCGACGGCAAGCACCGCGTGACCTGTGTGGACAAGAGCAACGTGCTGCGCAGCCACGCGTTGTTCCGCGAGACCTTCTTCGAGGTCGCCGCCGACTTCCCGGACATCGAGACCGAGGTCCTCTACGCCGACGCCGCGGCCCAGGCCCTGGTGCTGCGCCCGGGCGACTTCGACGTGCTGGTGATGGAGAACTTCCTCGGTGACGTGCTCAGCGACCTCGGCGGCGCGACCGTCGGCGGCATCTCGCTGTGCGGCTCCGGCAACATCGGCGACGTCAGCGCGTACTTCGAGCCCATCCACGGCAGCGCGCCCTCGATCGCCGGCCAGGGCCTCGCGAACCCGATCGGCCAGATCCTCGCCGCCGCGATGATGCTCGACCACCTGCACCACACCGCCGAGGGTGACCTCGTGCGCGCGGCCGTCGCCGGTGCGCTCGAGGCCGGCGACATCCGCATCCGGCCCGACGGCTCGGCGACGGGCGGCCCCGTGGCCGTCGCGGAAGCCGTCGCGGCGCGGCTCACCTGACTCCTTTCCCGATGAAGAGAACGGAAACACCCGTCATGAACACGGAGCTCGAGTTCACCGGCGCCCGCCGGCGCCGCATCATCATCGCGGCCTCGGCCGGCAACTTCGCCGAATGGTACGACTGGGGCGTCTACGGCGTGGTCGCCACGATCATCGCCGCCAAGTTCTTCCCCGGCAACGATCCCGCCGTGGCGCTGCTCAACACCTACGCCGTGTTCGCGCTCGGCTACATCGCCCGCCCCATCGGCGGCATCTTCTTCGGCTGGATCGGCGACAAGTACGGCCGCCGCCGCGCGCTGTCGATCTCGATCCTGTTCACTTGCTTCGGCACCGCGCTCATGGGCGTGCTGCCCACCTACGCGCAGATCGGCCTGCTGGCGCCGGTGCTGCTGCTCGTGTGCCGGCTCGCGCAGTCGATGGGCGCGGGCGGCGAGTACGCGAGCGCGATCAGCTTCGTGTTCGAGCACAGCCCGGCCGCCAAACGCGCCCGCAACGTGAGCACGCTGATCGCCACCACGTTCATCGGGATCCTTTGTGGATCGCTGCTCGCGCGGGTGTTCTCGAGCGTGTTGACCAAGGACGAGTACCAGACGTTCGGCTGGCGCATCCTGTTCCTCGTCGGCCTGCCGCTGGCCGCGTTCGGCGTGTACCTGCGCTCGAAGGTCGAGGAGAGCCCGGAGTTCGAGCTGCTGGTCAAGGCGCGCGAGAAGGCGAAGGCCGCCGCCACCCCACTGCGCGACGCCCTGCGCCTGCACTGGGTGCCGATCGTCATCTTCATCGTCTGCACCGCGAGCTACGCGCTGCTGAGCACCACCATCACGTCGTTCCTCACCACGTTCCTCATCAACGTCGGCAAGCTCGACAGCACCGAGGCCTACAACGCGACGATCGTGAGCAACGTGCTCGTCATCGCCGGCACGCTCGTGATGGGCCCGGTGGCGGACAAGATCGGGCTGCGCAAGGCGTTGAGCCTGACCGGGCTCGTGGTCGCGATCCTCGCGGTGCCGTCGCTGGCGCTCGCCGCGGGTGGCGGGGTCGGCGCGTTCACCGGCGGCGCGCTCATCGGCGCCTGCAAGGGCCTGCTCGCGCTGCCGGCGCTGCTCGCGATCAGCCAGATCTTCCCGACGGCCGTGCGCGTCACGGCGGGCGCGCTCGCCTACAACGTGGCGCAGGCCCTGTTCGGCGGCACCGGCCCGATCATCGGCGTGTGGCTCAACGACGTGACCGGCGGCCCGTACGGCCTCGGCGTGTACCTGGCCGCGCTCGGCCTGATCACCGCGATCGTCTTGTTCTACGCCCGGCGGACCTTCGACCACGACGAGGCCGTGGTTCCCGCCGTCGACAAGGTTTCCCCGGAGGCGCGGTGAACATCCTTCCGCTGACCCAGGGTTATCCCGGCAAGAGCACGCAGCACGGCGGGCTCGGCTGGAGCAGCGTCACCCTCGTGCGCCACGGCGAGCGGCTGATCCTGGCCGACACGGGTTCGTTCGGAATGCGCTCTCTGCTCGCGCAGCGCCTCGCCGACCACGGCGTGGCACCGGGTGAGGTCACCGACATCCTGCTCACGCACGCGCACTACGACCACGCCGCGAACTACCTGCTCTTCCCGTCGGCCACCGTGTGGGTGGGTGCGGCGGAGCTGGAGTGGGCGGCCGGGCGCGAGCCGGGGTTCGACCCGTTGCCCGAGCTGTACGCCGCCGATCTGGCGAGCAACCCGCGGACGCGGCGGGTGAGCGAAGACGGCGAGATCTTCCCCGGTGTCGAGGCGTTCGCCGCGGCCGGGCACACGCCGGGCTCGCTGGTGTTCCGCGTGGACGGTTCCGTGCTGTTCAGCGGCGACGCGGCGAAGAACCGCGCGGAGCTGCTGGGCGGGGAGGTCGACATGACGCTCGACCGCGACGCGAGCCGCGCGTCCGTGCGCAAGATCCTCACCCTGTGGCGGGAACACCCGGACACGCTGCTCGTGCCGGGCCACGACGTGCCGATGCTGTGGCACGACGGCCCGGTTTACACGGACACCCGGCGAGCCGGGATCCGTTCGTGGTTCGGCGAAGATCTCGCCGCGACCACCGAGTTCGACCTGACCGAAGGAGAAAACCACCGATGACCGGCGACACCCAGATCACCGCCGAGGACCTGCGCGGGCTGGCGGCCCGCGCGCTGGCGGGGAACGGGATGTCCGAAGAGGACTCCGCGCGCGTCGCCGACGTGCTGGTGCTCGCCGACCTCTTCGGCATCCGCACGCACGGCGTCGCGCGGATCCCGCAGTATCTCGACCGCGCGCGCCTCGGCGGCGTCGACCTCCACGCGAAGGTGGCGGTGGACCAGGTCGCGCCGGCGTTGTCGCGAGTGGACGGGGCCAACGGCATCGGGCCGCTGGTCGGCTCGCACGCGCTGGACGTGGCGCTGGCCTCGGCCCGCGCGACCGGCCTGGGCGCGGCTTTTGTCCGCGGCAGCAACCACTTCGGACCGGTGATGCCGTATCTGTTCCGTGCTGCGGAGCAGGGGTTTGCGGCGATCATCGCGAGCAACGCGACCACCACCATCGCCCCGTGGGGCGGCCGCGAGGCGCGGCTGGGCAACAACCCGCTCGGCATCGGCGTGCCCATGCCCGGCGGCGACCCGGTGCTGCTGGACATCGCGATGAGCGTGGCGGCGCGGGCGAAGATCCGCGCGGCCGCGGCGGCGGGGGAGTCCATTCCGGACACCTGGGCCACCGACCGCGACGGCAAGCCGACCACGGATCCCGCGGCCGCGTTGGACGGCTTCCTGCAGCCATTGGGCGGGCACAAGGGTTACGGTCTGTCGGTGATGGTCGACCTGTTCGCCGGCGTGCTCTCGGGCGCCGGTTACCTCACGCGCATCAGCTCGTGGAGCGTCGATCCGGAGCGGCCGCAGAACCTGGGCCACGTGTTCTTCCTGATCGACACGGCGAAGCTCGTGCCCGGTGCCGAGCTGGCGTCCCGGATGGACGACTTCGCGGGCATCCTGCACACCACGCCGCCCGCGGACCCGGCGCAGCCCGTGCGGTTGCCGGGTGAGTTCGAGCTCGCGCGCTACCACCGGCAGCTGCGCGACGGCGTGCCCGTGGACGACGGGGTGCTGGCCCGGCTGTCCGAGTTCGCGAGCGCCGTGCGGTGACGGTGGTGCCCTCCGGTTCGTGCGACTGCCACGTGCACGTGTTCGACCCGCGGTTCCCCTATGCCGAGGACCGGGCCTACACACCGGGCCCGGCGAGCGGTGAGCAGCTGGACGAGCTGCACTGGCGGCTCGGCGTGAGCCGGGCGGTGCTCGTGCAGCCGAGCCCGTACGGCACGGACAACTCGTGCCTGCTCGCGCAGCTGCGCGTCCGCGGCGACCGGGCGCGGGGTGTCGTGGTGTTCGACCCCGCTGCCCCGGCGCCGCTGGGGGAGTGGCACGCCCTGGGGGTGCGCGGGGCGCGGGTGAACCTGGCGACGTTCGCGGTCGACGACCCGGCCGTGGCCCTGGCGCCGCTGCGCGCGACCGCGGCGGCCATCGCGGACCTCGGCTGGCACCTGCAGGTGTTCACGGAGCTGTCGGTGGTCGCGGCTCTGGCCGACGACCTGGCGCGGCTGCCGGTGCCGGTTGTCCTCGACCACTTCGCGCTCGCTTCTCCCGACCTCGGCCGGCCCGGCTTGCCCGAGCTGACCGACCTCCTGCGATCCGGTGCGGCGTACGTCAAGCTCTCTGCGCCGCACCGGATTTCCACTGCTGCTGACCACGCGGACGTCGGGCCGCTCGTGGAGGCTTTGGCGACCGCCGCACCCGAGCGGCTCCTGTGGGGTACCGACTGGCCCCACACCGGTGGCCGGCCGCGCACTCCGGGAAACCGCCTGAGCGTCGAGCCGTTCGAGCGGATCGACGACGCGCGGGCGCCGGCCCGCCTGCTCGACTGGACCGGCCCGGACGTCGGCCGGCGGATCCTGGTCGACAACCCGGTCGAGTTGTACGGGTTCTGACGGGGGTGGTCTCCGTCTCACTCGACGGGCGCGCACGGGCCGGGCGAGCTAAGTTGCGCGGAACAACCCTCTGCCCGGCGAGGAGGCGGTCCTGGTGAGCACGACGACCTTCGCCGCGGTGTCCGCCGTCAAACGGCGGTCGCCCGATGGTTTCGACGCGGACATCAGCCCGCAGTGGACGATCGGCGGCAAGCCCAACGGCGGCTACCTGCTCTCGCTGATCGCGCGCGCCGCCGTCGCCGAGCGTGAGCACCCCGACGTGCTCGCCGCCAGTGCCCACTACCTGCGCTCACCCGACCCGGGCCCGGCCGAGGTCGAGATCGAGACGCTGCGCACCGGCCGCGGCTCGAGCCAGGTGCGCGGCCGTCTCGTCCAGAACGGCAAGACGGCCGTCGAGGCCCTCTTCACGGTCGGCACGCTCGCCGAAGGAGAGCCGTACTGGCAGGACGGCCTGCCCGACCCGCGCCTCGACGTCGAGCCCTCGTTCCGCGTCCCGGGCACCACACCGCTCGGCCTGCCGGTGGCCATCATGGACGAGATCGAGATCCGCCTCGACCCCGACAGTGCCCGCGTCTTCACCGACGGCCCCTCCGGCCGCGGCGAGCTCCTCGGCCACCTCACCCTGCCCGGCGGCGAACCCTTCGACCCGGTCAGCCTCCTGTTCGCCGTCGACGCCTTCCCGCCCGCCACGTTCGACATCTCACCGAGCGGCTGGGTACCCACGCTCGAGCTCACGGCCTACGTCCGCGCCCACCCGGCCCCCGGCCCGCTCCGCGTCCAGCACCGCGCCCACCTGATCACCGACGGCCGCGTCGACGAGTCCTGCCACGTCTGGGACAGCACCGGCAAATTGGTCGCCCAGGGCACCCAGCTCGCCGGCATCCGCCTCTAGCACTCCCCCAATGCCGCACTGGTTGCGTTCAACGCACCCAATGTGGCGTTCGGTGCGTTCAGCGCACCGAACGCCACATTGGGGCGCTGGGGGAGGGGGAGCGCGGAGGGGAGTCAGCCGAGCGAGGCCGCGCGGGCCACGCTGTTGAGCAGGGAGGAGTTCATCAGGAACTTCAGCTCCAGCTCCGCGTGGTCACCCAGCGCCGCGAGCTCGGCCAGGCGTTCCTTGCGCCGCACCGGGTCCTTCTCCTCCAGGCGGCGCTTGTTCGTCACGGTCTGCTGCTGCACGAACTCGATGTTCACCGTGCGGCGGCGCAGGTCGTAGCGGTCGAGGACGTTCTCGTCGGCCGTGGCGGCGAAGGTGTGCAGCGAGGAGGCCAGCTCCACGGCGTCGTGGATGCCGCAGTTCAGGCCCAGGCCGCCGATGGGGTTGTTGACGTGGGCGGCGTCGCCGGCGAGGAAGACGCGGCCGGAGCGGAAGCTGGCCGCCACGCGCTGGTGGACGTTGTACAGCTTGCGGTGCACGAGCTGGTCCGCCGGGTTCGCCGAGAGCGCCAGGCCCGAAAGCCGGGCCCGCGCGCCCTCGTCGCCGACGGCTTCCTCGTCGGTTTCGCCCACGGTGGTGGGGAAGACGGCGCGCCAGCGGCCCTTGCCGTCGTCGCCGGCGACCTTGAAGAGGTTGACCCACTCGCGCGGGTCGGCCCAGTAGTTGCGGTAGCTGCAGTCCAGTTCGGACTGGAAGTCGAACAGCGTGGTGAGCACCAGGAACCGCTCGGGCCACGTGTAGCCCTCGAACTCGATCCCCAGCGCCTTGCGCACGGTGCTGCGCCCGCCGTCGGCGCCGATCACGTAGTCGGCGGTCACCGGGCCCTCGGACGTGTGCACGGTGGCGGAGTCCGCGTCCTGCGTCACGCCCGTCACCGCGGCACCGAAGCGGACGTCCACTCCGGACAGCCGCTCCAGCACCATGTTCACGATCTTGTGCTGCTCGATCTGGACCACGAACGGATAAGGCGTCACGTCTCGCAGCACGTTGTGGTCGAGCCGGGCGATGAGCGAACGCTCCGGCCGGTCCCAGAAGTCGAAGTACCGCGCGACGAGCCCGCGGGCGACCACGTCGTCCATCAGGCCCAGCTCGCCGAGCATCGCCAGGGTGGAGGGGTGCACGGTCGCGGCTCGCGGGGCGTCCTCGACGGCCTGCTCCGCTTCCAGCAGCGTCACGTCGAACCCCCGCCGGGCGGCCGCGAGCGCGAACACCGCGCCCACCGGACCCGCGCCCACGACCACCACGCTCTGTCCCATGTCTTCGTCAGTTCCTTTCAGCCGAGTTTCGCGAGCCAGCCGGCCACGGTGTCCACCAGCGACTCGCCCGAGCCGTCGAAGCGGTGCCCCTCCGTGCCTTCCGGCGAGGGCAGCGACACCGACGTGACCGACGGCGAGATGCCCTGCTCCAGCGCCGCCTCCAGCCAGCCGGGCTCGAAGTCGTGGATCACGGTGTCGTGCTGGTCCCGCACCATGAGGATCGGGTTCGGCACGCGGGCGATCCACTCGATACTGCGCGCGCCCGCGGTGCCTGTGCGCCGGTAGGTGAGGAAGTGCTGTGCGGTCACCGGAACCGTGCGCCCGCCGAGCCACGACATCTGCGTGGACAGCGTGCGGCCGAAGTCGCCGGCCTGCGCCGCGGCGACAGCCTCCTCGGTCAGCGCGCGGTAGGTGGCCTCGTCGTTGATCAGCAGGTGGCGCGACTTCCACGGCAGGTCCGCGAACATCCCGGTCAGCGCGATGCCCGCGGTCTCCGGGTGCCAGTGCGTGGCCGCGAAGTACGAGACCTGCGACGTGCCCAGGCTGTGCCCGTGCAGCACGATCTTCGAGTAGCCCAGCGAACGCGCCGTCCAGTACGCGGCCTCGATGTCGCGCACGGTCGCGTAGAAGTTGTCGGTGTTCACGGCGTCGCCCGACTGGCGGGTGTTGATCGCGAGCACCGGCACGCCGCGGCCGCTCAGGCCGAGGGCGAGCGTGCGCACCGGCAGGCTGCCGATGCTGCCGCCGCTGCCGTGCACGCTCAGCACGAGCGGAGCGTCGGGCAGCGGCTCGGCCGGCACCAGGTGCGCGGCCGGCCCGGAACGCCCGTCGAGCGAGGTGATCTCGTAGTACTGCAGCGAAACGCCGTCGGGTGCGTGGAAGTCGAGCAGAGACTCGGGCGTTTCCGCGGGGCGGTAGCTGACCGCCGCTGCCGTTCTGTCCTCGGTGGACACTTGTGGTGCTCCCGTCACTTCGAGCCGGTGTAGACGAGCTTGCTGTAGTCGACCGTGCCGCCGAAGCCGCCGAACTGCTTCATGGCGTCGCCCCAGATCTTCAGGTCGTCCTGCGAGACCTCGGTCGTGAACTCGCCCAGCGGCGACTTCTTGGCCTGCTCGGGCGTGACCTTGGTGTAGGCGGCCAGGGCGGTGTAGGCCTTGTCGTTGTTGGCCTTGATCCACTGCGCCGCGTCCTGCAGCGCCGCCTTGAACCCGTCGGCGAGCTGGGGGTTCGCCGTGGTCCAGTCCTTCGACGCGATCCAGTACGTGCCGCCGAGGTAGTTGGGGCTCAGCGCCCGCTCCGGGTCGCCGAGGCTGCGCATGCCGGCCTGCTTGCCGACGGTGATGAACGGGTTGATCACCTCGACGGCGTCGACCTGGCCGGCCTTCAGCTCGTCGATCATGTTCGGCGTCGGCACCTGCACGAACTGCTCGGCCGCGGGGTCCACGCCGTTCTTCGACAGCCACGCCTTCGTGGCGATGTTGATGTTGCCGGTGAGTGTCGGCGAGCCGATGCGCTTGCCCTGCAACTGTTTCACGTCCGTGATGTCCGGGCGCACGAAGATCTGCACGCTCTGGTCCTCGGGTGAGTCGCCGTTGTTGCCCGACACGGCCACGAGCGGCACGCCGGAGGAAGACGCGCGCAGCATGATCGGCGCGACGCTGAACCCGAGGTCGTACTGCTTGCCCAGCAGCGAGGGCACCAGCGTGATGTCGTTGAGCGTGGTGGTGGAAACGCCCTTCACGCCGTGCTTGGCGAAAAATCCCTGTTGCTCGGCCACGAGCACCGCGAGCGAGTCGTTGGTGTTGTTCAGCGCGACTCGGATCTTGCCGTCGGCCGAGGAAGTGGAGCCGCCGGAACCGCCGCAGGCGGACACGGCGAGTGCGGCCGCCAGGAGTGCGGTGGCCAGCGTGGTGATGCGGGTGCCCCTCATGACGCCTCCGTAGGAGTGGGGGGTGGGGGATCGGGGAGAGATTCACTATCCGAAGTAGTTGAGCAGAGACAGTAACTCAAGTTAGCTAATCTCTCAATGGTCCAGCTCAGAACGTTGGTAACGGCCTTGTTAAGCCTGGATCGCAGACCAAAAAGCACTACTCAAGTCATTGACGTGTGGAAGGTTAGGCGCCCATCATGGCCAACGCCAGCCCTGAAGGAGGTCCCGATCCCGTGACCGTAGAAGCCACCGCGCCGGCCACCGAGACGGCGGATGCGTTTTCCTGTTCGAAGCTTTTCGTCGAGTACCGCACGCGCAACAAGGTGCTGCGGGTGCTCGAGGATGTCGGTTTTTCCTGTGCCCAAGGGGAGTTCCTCAGCATTCTCGGACCGTCCGGCACCGGGAAGACGACCCTGCTGCGGATCCTCGCCGGGCTCCTCTCCCCCGGGGAGGGCTCGTCCGTGCGGTTCCGCGGGAAGGAGATCACCGGTCCGCCCACCGGCGTCGGCATCGTGTTCCAGAACTACGCCGCGTCGCTGCTGCAGTGGCGCACGGTGGAGCGCAACGTCGCGCTGGGCCTGGAAGGCCGCACGAGCAAGGCCGAACGCGACGAACGCGTCCGCGAGGCGCTCGAGCTGGTCGGCCTGGCCGACCGCGGCAAGGACTACCCGTGGCAGCTCTCGGGCGGCATGCAGCAGCGCGTGCAGATCGCGCGCTCGCTCGTGATGCGCCCCGAGGTGTTGCTGATGGACGAGCCCTTCGGCGCGCTCGATGCGATGACCAAGATGCAGCTGCAGGACGAGCTGCTCAAGGTCGCCGAGGTCACCGGTGCGACGGTGGTGTTCGTGACCCACGACATCGACGAAGCCGTGTACCTGTCCGACCGCGTGCTCGTGCTCGCCGGCCGCCCGGCCACCGTCGGGCGCGAACTGCGCATCGACCTGCCGCGCCCGCGCGACCAGGTGACCACGAAGGAGCTCCCGGCCTACCTCGCCGCTCGCCACCGCGTGTACGAGGCGCTGCGGGCGGAATCGGAGGCTCAGTGAGGCGCCTTATCGGCTTCGCGGTGCCGGTGGTCGTGATCCTGCTGTGGCAGCTCGTGAAATCGACCGGGCTGCTGCCGTATGACAACATCCCGGCACCGTCGGACATCTGGTCGTCCACAGTGGATCTCGCTGCCTCCGGCGAGCTGCTCACGAACACCGCGCACACGCTCGCCGCCTGCCTCGGTGGCTGGGCCCTGGGTTCCGTGCTGGGCCTGCTGCTCGGGCTGTTGCTCGGGCTCGTCCGTCCCGCGTGGACGTATGGCATGGCGTCGGTGGAGGTGCTGCGCGCGCTGCCCGCGATCTCGTTCGTGCCGATCGTGGTGATCCTGCTGGCGCAGACCGTGGAGATGGAGATCGTGATCGCGGCGTGGGTTGCGATCTGGCCCGTGGCGATCAGCACGATCGACGGCGTGCGCGGCGTGAACCCCGTGCACCAGGACCTCGCGCGTACCCTCGGCCTGTCGCCGGTGGCCAAGGTCGTGAAGTTCGCGCTGCCCACGGCACTGCCGAAGATCGTGGTGGCGCTGCGGCTGAGCCTCTCGGCCGCACTGGTGCTCGCCATCGTCGCCGAGATCGTCGGCGACCCCGCGGGCATCGGCTACGCGCTCGTGGAGCAGCAGCAGTCGCTGCGCCCGGCGGCGATGTTCTCCTACATCCTGCTCACCGGTGTGCTCGGCATCGTGCTCAACTTCATTCTCGTGTGGACACTCCGGTTCGTGCCGGGTGCCCGTCAAGCCGCCGGGGGAGCCGACGATGCCGCGTAGAACCCGTAAGTCCGGGGTCGCGCCCCTGCGCGGCCTGCTGCCGTTGGCCCTGGTGCTCGTGCTGTGGCAGGTGATCGGCGACAGTTCGAGCACCTTCTTCCCGCCGCCGGCCGCCTGGTTCAGCCAGACGTGGGAGCTCACCTCCGGCGGCGCGCTGGTCGAGGGGCTGCTCGCCACGCTCGAGACGTTCGTGCTGTCGCTGCTGGCCGCCACCGTGCTCGGCGCGGTGCTGGGCCTGCTGATCGGGCACGTCCCGCTGGCGGAACGCCTGCTCGGCCCGATCCTGGAGTACTTCCGGTTCCTGCCGGGCGTCGCGCTCGTGCCGCTCGCCGTGCTGCTCGTGGGCTACACCGAATCGATGAAGCTCTACGTGGTGGTCTTCGGCGCTCTGTGGCCCGTGCTGCTGCAGGTGCGCCAGTCGGCGAAGTCGGCCGACGTCGTGCTCTCCGACGTGGCCTCGACGCTGCGACTCGGGAAGTTCGCGGCGTTCCGCAAGATCCACCTGCCCGCGATCGTGCCGGGACTGCTGCTGGGTGTGAAGATCGCGGCGCCGCTCACGCTGGTGCTGGTGCTGGTGGTCGAGATCAGCACGCAGGTGTCCGGGCTGGGCAAGCTCATGGAGACCGCGCAGCAGAACTTCCAGTCGGGCCAGGTCTACGGGCTCGTGGTCGTGGTCGGGCTGGTGGCGCTCGTGATCAACATGCTCGTGTCGGGGATCGAGGGGTTCCTGCTGCGGTACCGCCCGCAGAACTGACGAAGACCGAGGGGCTCCGGTCCGGTGTGGACGCACCCGGGCCGGGGCCTCTTTCCATGCCCGCGGCAGAGTGTCAGTGGTGGTGCGCGTGCGCGTGGTGCCCGGCCGCGGTGAGCAGCAGCGCCAGCCGGGGGTCGGAGTCCAGCCCCAGGTAGAACGAGAACGTGGCCAGCGCGCCGAACTTGCCCTCGTCGGTGAGCTGGCGCTGGAAGTGGTTCACGTGGTGGTGCACGGCGTTGTCGATGGTGCGCAGCACCTCGATGCCGGCTTCCGAGGCATGCACGGCGATGACCCGACGGTCGTCGGGGATGCGGGCGCGGTGCACGAGCCCCTTCTCCTCGAGTTGGCGGATCAGGCGCGACGCGAGCGCGGGAGCGATGTCGAGCCGCTCGGCGACCTTGTTCACCGGCAGTGGTCCCTCGGCGCCGAAGATCTGCAGCAGTGCCTGGTGCTGCAACGGCTGCAGCCCACCCGCGATGGCTTGCTCGTCGAGCAGCCGCAGGATCTTGCGCAGCACGAACCGCGCGTGGGCGATCGCCTTGACATGGTTGGCGAAGTCGAGGTCGCTCGACGCGACCGCGCCCTTGCCCCACAGGGCGAGTAGCTCCGCGGTCCCGTCCTCCACCGTGTTCCCCTCCCCGATTTAAAGCATCTTCAAGTCAATGACCTGAGGACACTATATCAGGGAAGGGCTCAGGAATCGGCGGCCGCGCGGATGGCTTCGGCGATGGCCGAGTCGGGGTCGAGGCCCACGTAGAACGCGAAGATCGACAGCGCCGACAGGCGTTCGTCCTCGGTCAGCTGGTGCTGCAGGAACGCGACGCTGTGGTGCACCTCGTCGTCGATCTCCGCGAGCTTCTCCGCGCCGGCGTCGGTGGCGACGACGTTGGTCGCGCGCCGGTCGCTCTCCGACGCCTCGCGCGTCACCAGGCCCAGTTCCTCCAGGCGGCGCACCATGCGCGACGCGAACGCGGCGGCCACGTCGAGCCTGGCCGCCAGTGTGCTCACCGTGATGCCGCGGGCCTCGTTGGACCCGTACACCTGCAGGAGTGCCTGGTGCAGCAGGGGTTCCAGGCCGTGGGTCTTCGCCTGCTCGTCGACGATCCGCAGCACGCGGCGGGTCACGTAGCGCGCGTCGGCGATGTTCTTGACGTACGCCTGGAACTCGCGGCTGCGCTTGGCGTCGCCGATGTCGGCCCACTTCGTGTAAGCGCGCATTGCGTCGTTCATGGGGCTGGGCTTCCCTTCGGACGAGCACGGCCTCTCGGACGAGCGCGGCGGCGAGCGAACCCGGCGATCATACGTCGCACCATTTTAGTTGACTAAAGTCAGGTATTCTTGTTAGCCTTCTGGCGTCACCCCCCAGGAGGTCACCCGATGGCTCTGCACCCCGCGGACAGTGATCCCAGCGGATTCAAGGCGGCGCTCGGCTCTTTCGCGGCCAGTGTCAACGTCATCACCCTCAGGGACGCGGCCGGTCGCCCGCTCGGCATGACCGCCACCGCGTTCTCGTCGGTGTCGGTCGATCCGCTCATGATCCTGGTCTGTGTCAACCGTTCCACCCGCACCTACGAGCGCATCGCCGAAACCCGCCGGTTCGGCGTGAACATCCTCGGCTCGCCCGCGCGCGAGATCTCGGACCACTGCGCCCGCCCGGGCGCGGACAAGGCCCTGCCCGAGGAATGGCTCACCCGCCGCGAAGGCTGGCACAGCCCGGCCCTTTCCGGCGCCCTCGCGTTCCTGGACTGCGAAATCGACCAGGACGTCCACGCGGGCACGCACGCCGTGCTCATCGCAAAGGTCGGCGGCATCGGGCTCAGCTCGGCGCTGCCGCACCACGAACCGCTCCTGCACTTCCGGGGCAGCTACCGGCAGTTGCAAGCAGGAGTCCACCACCCGCGGCCCCGGCCGCTACCGATCGCACTGGAGGAATCGGCGTGACGCGTTCCGGCAAGGACTACGTCGAAGGACTGCGCGACAACCGGCGGGTGTTCGTCGACGGCGAATACGTCTCCGACGTCGCCGCGCACCCCGCATTCAAGGGGGCCGTCGAGTCCATCGCGCGCGTGTACGACCTCGCGCACGACCCGGCCAACGCCGCGGAGATGACGTTCCCGTCCCCGACCACCGGCGCCCCGGTGAACCTGTCGTACCTCATCCCGCGCGGCGAGGACGACCTGCGCCGCCGCCGGGTCGCGCTGCGCAAGACGGCCGAGGCGACGTTCGGTCTCATGGGCCGCGGACCCGAGCACGTCGCGGGCTTCCTGGCCGGCTGGGCGGGCCGTTCCGACGTCTTCGCGGCGGGCGAGCAGCGCTTCGCCGACAACGTCACGAAGTTCTACGAGTACGTGCGCGACAACGACCTCTACTGCTCGTACGCGATCGTGCCGCCGCAGATCGACCGCAGCAAGCCCGCGCACCAGCAGGCCGACCCGCACCTGTACGCGGGCGTCAAGGAGGAGCGTGAGGACGGCATCGTCGTCGCCGGCGCGCAGATGCTCGGCACGGGCGCGGCGATCTCCGACTACCTCGTGCTCAGCTGCATCGTGCCGCTGCAACCGGGTGACGAGGACCAGGCGATCTCCGTCGCCGTCCCGATCGGCGCCGAGGGCCTGAAGATCTACTCGCGCCGCAGCTACGCCGAAGCCGCCACGAGCGTGTACGACTACCCGCTCGCCACGCGCTTCGACGAGACCGACTCGCTCATCGTGTTCGACGACGTCTTCGTGCCGTGGGACAAGGTCTTCGTGTTCCGCGACCGTCAGATCACCAGCGACCAGTGGAGCCGCACGCCGGCGCACCTGCTGGGCAACAACCAGGCCCAGATCCGCTTCTCCGTGAAGCTGGACCTGCTGGCGGGCCTCGCGCTGCGCGTGGCGCGCATGAACGGCTCGGACAAGTTCCCGCCGGTGCGCGGCGTGCTCGGCGAGCTGGCCGCCCACGCGGCCATGGTTTCCGGCCTCGTCTACGCGCAGGAACAGAACTGCGAGCTCGACGAGAAGGGCGTGGCCTGGCCGGGGCGCGAGGAGTGCTACGCGACTATGACGCTGC
The DNA here is from genome assembly GCF_030285625.1 of Amycolatopsis sp. 2-15. Taxonomy (NCBI): domain Bacteria; kingdom Bacillati; phylum Actinomycetota; class Actinomycetes; order Pseudonocardiales; family Pseudonocardiaceae; genus Amycolatopsis; species Amycolatopsis carbonis. Next base: position 8,254,219 of record NZ_CP127294.1, on the reverse strand, counting down.
AGTCGGACTTCTACCCGAAGCTGCTGCACCTGGTCCGTGACCTCGTCGGCGGCGGCGTGATCCAGCTGCCGTCCTCGGCCGCCGACTTCGAGAACCCCGAGGCCCGCGCCGACTTCGAGCGGTACGTGCAGTCGCCGGGCCACCCGACGATCGAGCGCGTGAAGCTGCTCAAGCTCGTGTGGGACCTCGTCGGCTCGGAGTTCGCGAGCCGCCACCAGCAGTACGAGATGTTCTACGCCGGCGCGCCCTTCCTGGTGAAGTCGCGCATGAGCCAGATCTACGACTTCGCCCGCGCGGAGGCCCTCGTGGACGGCGCGCTGGCCGGTTACGACCTCGGTGGCCGCACGGAGACCGTGCAGGCGTAAGTGAGGCAGACAGACCGCGGGGCGCCCGGCCGAAGGTCGGGCGCCCCGTTTCCATCCCGGACGACCTCCACGCCGCCCTCGACGAAATCCACCGCCGGTCGGGTGCGTACCAGCCCGGGCCGACTCGGGCCGGCCCGCTCCTCGACGACGGGCACGGCGCACTCGAGCGCATTCGCAGCAGCAGGCACTAACCTGGGCCGAAGCCGACAGAAAGGGCCAGGCCCGGTGAGCAACGAGGCGAACTTCGCATCAGACCTCTACCAGGGCACCGCCGAGTACTACGACCGTTACCGGCTGCCGTATCCGACATCCCTGCTCACCCATCTGGTCGCCGGCACCCACCTCTCCGGGCGCGGACGCCTGCTGGATCTGGCCTGCGGGACCGGCCAACTCGCCTTCCCGCTCAGCCCACACTTCGCAGAAGTGTGGACCGTGGACCAGGAACGGGACATGATCGAAACCGTTCGCGTCAAGGCGGCTGAGACGCGCGTGAGGGATCTTCGCCCCATCGTCTCCAGCGCCGAGACGCTTGCTGCACAGCCGGACTACTTCGAGCTGGCCGTCGTCGGCAACGCCTTCCACCGGCTGGAGCGCGACCAGGTCGCCCGCCGGATACTCCACTGGCTCGTTCCCGGCGGGTACCTCGCATTGTGCTGGTCTTCCTCGCCCTGGGCGGGCGGGGAAGACTGGCAGCGATCACTCGCGGCCACCCTGAACCGATGGCAGCGGGAGCTCGGTGCCGAGCACAGGATTCCCGAAGACGCGGACCGGGCGCGCCGGCGCCGATCCGATCCCGATGTGCTGTCCGCAGCCGGGTTCGAGGTGCTCGGCCGCCATGCCCTCACGGCCGAGCACCATTGGAGCCTGGCAGAACTCACCGGCCACATTCGCTCCACCTCGTTCCTCCCGCCCGCGGTCATCGCCGACCGGGCCGCCGCATTCGATGCCGACCTCGCAGCCACCCTCCGCCCACACAACGACGGCGGTGTCTTCACCGAGACCGTGAGCTTCGCCTACGACCTCGCCCGCAAGCCCGTCTGAGTCCGTGAGCCAAGTCGGGGCGGGGCGCCCGGCCGAAGGTCGGGCGCCCCGTTTCCACATCCACGCAACGATGGCGTACCGCGCGCGCGAGAAAGGGCGCCCGGCGGGGACCGGGCGCCCTTTCTCGCGTGTCCGCTGTGGACGGTTCAGCTCGCGCGGTAGCGCACCTCGAACGTGAGGCAGCCTTCCTCGCTCGTCCACGGGCCGTGCTCCATGCCCGGCGGGCGGCAGGCGTAGTCGCCGGCGGAGAAGGTCTTGCCGAGGCGCGTGTCGTGGAACGAGCCTTCGAGGATGTAGACCTCTTCCCAGAAGTCGTGCACCTGCACGCCGTTCGGGGTGGTGTCCGTGCCGGGCTCGAAGCGCAGGATGCGCGTCGCCACGCCGCTGTCGCCGTCGGCGGCGAGGATGCGTTCGGTCAGCTGCGGCACGACGCCCGCGCAGGGCGTGAACTCCACCGTCTTGGCGGGGAAGAACTCGTGTTCCGGTTTGGCCATGGGGGTTTCTCTCTCCAGATGCGAGGGGTCAGGACACCGAGTAGGCGTGGGTGAGCTCGGGGCCGCCGGGCAGGGCCAGCGACAGCGTCCAGGCCTTCCCGGGCACGAACTTGCCGTCGAGCAGCGTCAGGGTGCCGCAGAACATCACCAGGTCGCGCTCGGCCGAGCCGCCGAGCAGGGCCAGCACGTCGGTGGGGATGCGCAGGGCGCTGAGCGGGCCGTGCTGGTAGCGCACGCCGTCCACAGTGGATTCGGCGACGATCGCGTCCCAGTCGGGGTTCTCGACCGGGATCACGGTGGTGCCAAGCGGCTTGGGGCAGGCCGCCTTCGAGTCCTTGACGCTGGAGGTCTCGATGTCGCGGTCGGTGTGGTCGGAGCCCACCGTGAGGTAGAGCTTGCCGCCCGCGCGCACGAGCACCGGCTCCACCTCGCCGGAGGTGTTGGTGCCGTCGACGGAAATGGCGGCGGCCTGCGTCGCCAGGGCCGCGTCGAGCTCGTAGAACGCCGGGACGGAGTCGGGCGGCGGCACGCCGATGGCGGCGAGTTCGTCGATGTGGTGCTTCACGGCGGCCTCGTCGCGGCCGGTGTAGCCCGCGACCACGAGGTCGAAGTCGGCGACCGCGACGGTTTCGCCCGTCCCGGCCACGGTGAACGTGAGTGCGGTCATGCGTGCGCTCCTCGGATGGTCAGTTCGCGGTAGCTGGGGAGCCGGTCGTCGAGCACGGGGAACTGCTCGCGCGTGGCGGGGACGACGCCGGGATCGACGTCGCACCAGGTGATCCCCTCTTCGGTGCCGGCCTCGGCGAGCACGGTGCCCCAGGGGTCGACGACGCGGCTGTGCCCGCCGAGCTCGACCCCGCCCTGGGTCCCGGTGGCGTTGCACGCCACCACCAGCACCTGGTCCTCCACCGCGCGGGCGGTGGTGAACAGGCGCCAGTGGGCGAGCCGCGCCGCGGGCCAGGCGGCCGGCACGATCACGATCTCCGCGCCGGCGTCGACGAGGCAGCGCCACAGCTCGGGGAAGCGCAGGTCGTAACACGTGGTGCCGGCGACGGCGCCGAACGGCGTCGCCACCGCGGACACGTGGTCACCGGGCTTGAGCAGCTGCGCTTCCTTCGACTGGTAGCCGAACACGTGCACCTTGCTGTAGCTGTGCACGAGCTCGCCGGTCGGGTCGAACAGCACGGCGGTGTTGCGCAGGGCGCCGTCGGGCAGGCGCTCGACGAAGCTGCCGCCGTGCAGGTACGCGCCGGTCTCGCGGGCCAGCTCGCCGAGCCGCGCCAGCGACGGTCCGTCGGCCGGTTCGGCGTCACGGGCGTAGTCGTCGAAGGCGAAGTACCCGGTGGCCCACAGCTCGGGCAGCACGATCAGGTCGGCCGAGGCCGCCGAGCGGACGAGCCCGGCCACCCGGTCGAACCGGGCGGCGACAGGCTCGTCCTCAGGGCTGCCGATCTGGACGAGGGCGATCTTCACGAGGCCTGCCACAGGTCGCGGGCGCCCGCGGCGACGATGTCGTCGTAGGTGAGCTCGCGGTCGGTGAGCCCGGTCGCGCGGGCGAACCCGGCGAGCCCGGCCACGGCCTCGGGGGAGATCGCCGGCTGGTAGAACGGCCCGTCCCGCTCGATCAGGCCGGCGATGAGACCGGCCTCCATCTCCGGGAACAGCGCGGTGCCGACCTTGGTGGCCAGCGACGGGTCCCGGCGCAGCTCGCGCTGGGCCCGCAGCACGCCGCGAGTGACGGCGGCCGCCTCGTCCGGGCGTTCCGCGGCCGTGCGGTCCGTGGTCATGAGCGCGGGGAACGTGTACAGCGAGTGGGCGGACCCGTCGCGGCGGGCGTCCACCACGACCTTGCCGACGCCGCGCTGCACGGCGACCTCCGTGCCCATGCCGTTGGCCCAGAAGGCGTCGATCCGGCCTTCTTCCAGGGCCCGGGCGGCCGTGACGCCGAAGGAGACGTCGCCGGCGACGCCCGCGACCGGGGCGATGGTGACGCCGGCCCCGGTCAGGTCCACGCCTTCGGCCTCGAGCAGCCGGCGCAGGCCGAGGTCTGGGCCGGGCGCGGCACCGATGCGGACGTCGTGGAGCTTGGCGAGCGTCTCGCGGGTGATGTCGAGGTCGGGCCGCACCACGAGGAACCAGTACATGTTCTGCGCGAGCGCGGCCAGCAGCTTCTGCTCGCCCCAGGTGGAGTCGGCGTAGAGCGGAGCGTGGGCGCACCCGGCGAGGTAGTCGATCCGCCCCTCGCGAAGGGCGATTGCTGCGTCGGTGACGGGGAACAGGAGTTCCCACTCCACGTCGAGACCCTCGTCGCGAAGGTACCCGAGCTCCACGGCCGCGATGGCGGGGAAATAGGAGTTCGAGACGAGGTCGGGCACGGCAAGGCGCATGGTGGCCTTCCTAGTCAAATTAACAGTACTCAAGTAATGTACTTAGCTTAGTATTTCGGGTCAAGCTGGCGCGCCAGGGGCGCCGGCTGCGGCGTCTTGACGGCCCGCAGGATCACCACGGTGATCGAACACAGCACCGCCGGCACCGCGAAGACCAGGAAGTACACCGGGAAGGGCAGCGAAGCGGCGAGCAGGTAGCCGCCGATGAGCGGGCCGAGCAGTCCGCCGAGGCGGCCGATGCCCAGTGCCCAGCCCAGGCCCGTCGCGCGGGCTTCCGGACCGTAGGTGGCCATCACCAGCGTATGCACCACGTTCTGGCCGCCGATGATGAACGCGCCGGCCAGCGCGTTGAGGATGTACAGCGCGATCACCGACGACGCGAACCCGAAGAGCACGAGGCACACGCCGCCCGCGGCGAACGCGATGGAGAGCGCCACGTACTGGTTCATACGGTCGAGCACCCAGCCGAGGATGAACCCGCCGATCGTGGCCGCGGCGGCCTGCTCGATCGCATACGAGTAGCTGCCGACCAGCGACAGGCCGTGCTTCACGAGCAGCGACACCATCCAGAAGTCGAGCGCGTAGACCACGAACTGCAGGAACAGGTAGAGCAGCGAGAGCGTGAGGGTGGAGTTGCGGTAGCGCGGCGCCCACAGCGTGCGCAGCTGGATCTTGCCGTTCTCGGTGCGCGGGCCGGTGAAGAACGTGGCCGGGTCGGCGGCCTGCGCCGTCGGCCAGATCGCCGGGAAGACCTTCTTCACGGTCGCGAGCGCTTCGTCGTACCGGCTGCGCGTCGCGAGGAACTGCGGCGTTTCGGGCACGAACCAGGCGATCAGCACCGCGACGATCAGCGCCGCGTAGGAGATGTGGAACAGCGGCCGCCAGCCGAAGTCGGGCACCAGCAGCGTGGCAGCGACGGCGGCGAGCACGAAGCCGAACGTGAAGCAGCCCGCCGACACGGCCGTCATCCGGCCGCGCCGGCGCAGGGGCACGTACTCGCCCAGCATGGCGATCGTCGCGGGCAGCACACCGCCCATGCCGATGGCGGCGCAGAACCGCAGGATCGCGAACTGCGTGTAGTCGCCGGCGAACCCGGCCGTGCCCATGAAAACGGCGAACACGGACACGCCGAGCACGAGCATGCGCTTGCGCCCGAAGCGGTCGCCGAGCGCGCCGAGGCCGACAGCCCCGAGGAACAGGCCGATGAAGGTGAACGACGCCAGCCACCCCGCCTGCACGGGCGAGATGTGCCACTCGGCGACGATCTTGGGGAGTGCGTAGGACAGGGACTGCAGGTCGTAGCCGTCGAAGATCACCGCGCTGCCGCCGATCGCGGCTATCGCGAGGACCCGGCGGGGCATCGGGGTTTCGGTGAGGATCTGGTCGAACGTGGCAGCGGGTCGCATCCGCGCTCCTCGGCCCGGGCGGCACCCAGCACCACGACACTCACCGGCGAGTGCGGGCGGGGGACGGGTGCCGCGGGTTGATGGGGGGATTTATTTAACTTTAGTACCTGACTTGACAGCCATAAATGATGCGGGAGACGATAGGTCGTGCCCAGGGATGTGTCAACGCCGAACGAGAGGGGTTCCGCGGACGATGTGGACTCTCACCGGCGCGGGAATCCTTCCTGGCAAGGAGAATCGTGATCGTGCCGTGTCCGGCCCCGTGCGGTTTCGTGGCGCGGCACGCGTTTGTTAACGGCCTCTGTAACAAGGAGTCCGTGAGTTCTTCCCGTCGACGAAAGAGGAACCGACAGCCGTGAACGACTATCCCTACGGTGACCTCCGGGAGTACCTGGCCGAGCTGGACCGCCGCGGGCTGCTGGTGCGGGTGAGCCGGCCCGTCGACAAGGACACCGAGCTGGTTCCGTTGGTGCGCCTGCAGTTCCGCGGGCTGCCGGAGGCCGAGCGCAAGGCGTTCCTCTTCGAGAACGTCACCGACGGGTCCGGGCGCCGCTACGACGGCACCGTGGTGATGGGAGCGTTCGCGTCCTCGCGCGCGGTCTACACCACCGCGCTGGCCGCGAAGCCCGACGAGGTGGCCGGGCGCTGGGCCGCGGCGCTCTCGAACCCCGTGGAGCCGGTGGTGGTCGAGACCGGGCCGTGCAAGGAGAACGTCCTCACGGGACAGTCCCTCCTGGACGCCGGCGGCGTCGACGGGTTCCCGCACCCGATCTCGACGCCCGGCTTCGACCCGGCGCCGTTCCTCACCGCGCCGTACTGGGTCACGAAGGACCCGGAGGACGGCACGTACAACGTCGGCATCTACCGCGGCATGGTGAAGGGCCCGGACCGGATCGGGCTGCAGATGGACACCCCCACGCAGCACATCGCGATCCACCTCGCCAAGGCCCGCCGCCTCGGCAAGAAGCTCGAGGCCGCGATCGTGCTCGGCGCGGTGCCCGCGGTCGGGTTCGCCGGCGCGCAGAAGATCCCGTTCGGCGTCAGCGAGTACGCCGTGGCCGGTGGCCTGATGGGCCGCCCGCTCGAGGTGGTGCGCTGCGAGACCGTGGACCTCGAGGTGCCCGCGCACGCGGAGATCGTGCTCGAGGGCGAGATCGACCCGGAGCACCTCGAGTCGGAGGGTCCCTTCGGCGAGGCGAGCGGCTACATGGGCGCGAAGACGACGTCGCCCGTGTTCCGGGTCCGCTGCATCACCCACCGCACGGCGCCGGTGGTGCAGGCGTTCATCAGCGAGTTCCCGCCGAGTGAGTCGACGCTGATGCGCAAGATCGCGTTCGAGAACGTGTACCTGCGGTTCCTGAAGCAGGCGTGCAACATCAACGCGGTGCAGCGCTTCGTCACGCACGAGAGCGGCACGTGCAACATGTTCTTCGTGATCCAGCTGAAGGACCCGACGCCCGGTCAGGCGCGCCAGGCCCTGTACGCCGCGTCCGGGTACGAGGCCTCGATGGGCAAGACGATCATCGCCGTGGACGACGACGTCGACCCCGAGGACCTCAGCGCCGTGGTGTGGGCGATGAGCTTCCGCATGCAGCCGGCCCGCGACGTCACCATCCTGCCGGGCAAGCTGCCGCGCCTCGACCCGTCGGCCGCCGAGGACGGCAGCCTGTCCTCGGCACTGCTGATCGACGCCACGCGCAAGCGCCCGTACCCGCCGACCTCGTTGCCGGCCAAGGAGTTCATGGACCGGGCGCAGGACCTGTGGCAGGAGCTCGGCCTGCCGGAGCTGTCGCTCGCCGAGCCGTGGCACGGTTATGAACTGGGTGAGTGGTCCGACGCCGACCGGCACCGGGCGGCCGAAGCGGTGCAGGGGCGGTACGCCTCGACCGAGGAGTGACGCTGTGTCCACAGTGGGCCTTCGAGGTCCACTGTGGACTTACTCGGCGACGTCGAGGAGCTCCACGGTCCGGTCGTCGAGCAGTGGCACGATGCCGTCGAGGACGAGCCGCTTGAAGTGCTCCGTCTCGCGGTGCTCGGCGAACGCCTCCCTCGATACGTAGCGCTCCAGCAGGAGGATCGAGCGCGGGTCGTCGAACGAGCGGTAGACGTCGAACGCCAGGTTGCCCGGCTCGGTGCGCGCCGCCTTCGCCAGCTGCGGCACCAGCGCGGCGACCTCGTCCTCCTTGCCGGCGGTCACGGTGTAACGAGCGATCACCTGGAGCTGGGGCATGTGCGGTCTCCTCGCGGTCTGGTGTCGTGATGGCTTCAGTCCCGCGGCGGACTGTAGTCGAGGTGCGGGTCGTGCGGCCCGGTTCTGTGGCCTGCCTCGCGTCGGTTGATATTGAAGTCGACTCCAAATTTGAAGCGTGCCATAATCGGGCCCGTGACCGGGCTGAGGGAACGCAAGAAGCAGCAGACCGCGCGGCGGATCTCCGACGTCGCGATCGGGCTGTTCGTCGAGCGCGGCTTCGGCGAGGTGACGATCGCCGAGGTGGCCGAGGCGGCGGACGTTTCGGAAGGCACCGTCTACAACTACTTCCGCACCAAGGAAGACCTGGTGCTGCCGCCCGACGAGGCGTCGCCGAAGCGGCTGGCCGACATCGTGGCCGGGCGCGCCGCCGGCCAGTCGGCCGCCCACGCGGTGCTCGCGCGTTTGCGCGAAGAGATCCGTGGTCGCGAACGGACCGTCGGGCTCACGCCCGGGTTCGGGCGCGTGCTGGCGCTGATGCTTGCGACGCCGTCGCTGGCCGCGCGGCTCGGGGACCTCGCGGGGCAGATGGTCGACGAGCTCGCCGCGCTGCTCGCGGCGGAGACCGGCGCGGCGGCGGGGGATCCGGTGCCGCGGCTGGTCGCGAGCCAGATCGGCTGGCTGCACTCGCTCGTGTTCGGAGAGATCGGTGCGCGCACCGTGGCGGGCGAGGCGCCCGACGTCATCGCCGGGGTGGTCGAGGAGCTGCTGGACACCGTCGAAGACCTGCTCGGCGAGCGGGTGCTGAGCTACGCGGTCCGTGAGGAGGACGCATGATCGAGCGGGTGCGGCTCACGCGCTACATCTCGCCGTTCCGCGAGGGTGGTTCGCTGCCCGGCTTGATGGAGGCCGACGACGAAGGCACCTACGTGGTCAAGTTCCGCGGCGCCGGGCAGGGGCCGAAGGTGCTGGTGGCCGAGGTGCTGTGCGCCGGGATCGCCCGGCTGCTCGGGCTGGCCGTGCCGCGGCTGGTCGAGGCCGAGCTGGACGCGGCGTTCGGCCGGCTCGAGGGCGACCAGGAGGTGCAGGAGCTGCTGCGCGCGAGCACCGGGCCGAACCTGGGCGTCGACTTCCTGCCGGGCGCGTTCGACTATTCGGTGCGCGCGTTCCCGGTCGACGCCGAGTTCGCGAGCCGCGTGCTGTGGTTCGACGCGCTGATCAACAACGTCGACCGGTCGTGGCACAACCCGAACCTGCTGTGGTGGCACCGCGAACCCGTGCTCATCGACCACGGCGCCGCGCTCACGTTCCACCACAACTGGGCGGGCGCGAGCGCCTACCCGGCACGGCCGTACGCTGCGAGCGAGCACGTGCTGCTCGGCTTCGCCTCCGAAGTGGACGCGGCCGACGCGGCGCTGGCTCCGTTGCTGGACGAGGACGCGCTGCGCGCGGTCACCGCCGCGGTGCCCGACGCCTGGCTCGTCCCGGAACCGGGGTTCGGCAGCGCCGCGGAGCTTCGGGAGGCATACGTGACCCAGCTGTCGCATCGGCTGTGCGCCCGCGACGCGTGGCTCCCGCCGCTGCGCGAAGCGGCGCTGTCCGCCGACCTGGCGGCGCGCCCGTGAGCGAGGAGTACGAATACGCGGCCCTTCGCGTCGTCCCCCGGGCCGACCGCGAGGAGTCCATGAACGGCGGAGTGCTCCTCTACTGCCGCGCCCGCAAGTTCCTCGCCGCCGCCGTCGACCTCGATGCCCGGCGCCTGCACGCCCTCGACCCCACCGCCGACGTGGACACCGTGCGCGCCCTGCTCATCGCCATCGCGGCCGGTTGCGCCGACGCCCCCGACGCCGGCCGGCACTTTCGCTGGCTCACCGCGCCGCGCAGCACGGTCGTCCGCGCGGGTCCCGTCCACACCGGCTTCGCCGACGACCCGGCCGCGGAGCTGGACCGGCTGCTGACCGCGCTGGTCCGCCCGCTCGGGAACCACTGAGATCCAGGCAGACCGCTCATACCGGCGCCGGTGATGCTGAACCACGGGTACTTCCCGGGCGAGCGTCAGGTACCGGCCCGGCCGGCTAGACCCGTGGCAGGGCCCTGCTGTCGAGGCAGACCCGGCGGCGGTCAGCCGGGTCGAGTCGGACCGGGACCTGTGCCCCGACGTGGCCGATCTGCGTCCGCCGCGCCGCGGTGCGGAAACCGAAGCGCGCCGTGGTGGTGTCCTCGCTGCCGTCGGCGCGCCGCACCCGCACGGCCACGTTCGCCAGCGTCGCTTCGGGCTCGGGCAACGCGTCCGCCGGCACGGTCAGGAAATCGATGCCGGTGATGGTGGCCGTGGCCGCTTCGCCGGTCGCCACGAACGGGGCGGCCTCCTCCACCCTGACCGGGAGATTGCCGTCCGGCAGCGGGTGCCGGGCGTACCGCTGCCCCAGCGCGAGCGCCGCCATCTCCCGCAAGCCCGGCACCCGGCCGATCGGCGCGGGCACGACCGACGGATCGAGGCCCAGTCGGACGACGGCGGCCACCTGCTCGGCGTGTGCCTTGTCCCGCGACGCTTTGGCCCCCGAGCCCACCCGGGGCGGCCACGCGATCTCGAACCGCTCCGGCTTCGCCCGGTCGATCGTCGCCGGCAGTTCGTCGCCCTCCACCGGCGGCGTCTCGCCGACCGCGAACGCCCGGCTCGCCTGCCCCGCCGTCCCCGGCACGCCGGGGCCGCGCAGTACTCCCGAGAACCGGATGTGCCGGCTGCCGTCCTCACCCCCGGTGACCGCCGTGCCCGTCACGGTGAAGGTGCCTTCCACCGGGTCCTTGAAGGGCCGATCCCCAGCCGCCGCATCAGGCTCACGGTGAGGCAGTCTGCCACCCGGCGGCCGCCGGAGCCCTGTGACGGTGCACGCCAGTTGTCACCCGACCCCGGCCGCGCGGGGTGTTCGGAGGGCCGACGGGCAACAGGGGTGGTGGCGCGGCACCGGCCACGGCGATGAGTCTTCTGGCCACCGTGTGTTCTGATTCCTCACAGCCGGTCCGAGAGGGTTTTCACGATGGTGGTGTAGGCGTCCGGGTGCGCGAAATCGGGCGGCGGCCCCGCGGTCACCATCGCGGTCCGCATCTGGCCGTGGCTGATCCTGGTGACCACCAGGAAGGTGTTCTTGAACTGGTCATCTTTTTCGGTGCAGTAGAACGCGTTGTCACTGAGGTACTTCGGCTTTTCCAAGCAGGACTCGGCCGAGATCTTGAGCGAAGCCTTCACGGACGTCTCCCCGGGCGAAGCGAAGACGAGCAGGTTGCCGGACTTCGTCTGGTAGCTGCTGGTGAAGATGTAGTCGCACGTGTACCAGGTAATGCCGTTCCTGTTGTCCGGCGGTCCTTCACTCGTGACCAACTCTTGGCTCACGAGGAACGCCCGCTTGTACTCCGCGATGTCCATGAACGGACACGCGGAACTCAGCTTCGCCGGCGACGCCGCCGGCACGAACGTCGACACCGTCGACGGCGGTGCGCTGGTTTTCGTTGTCGCCTTCGTCGTGGCCGGCGCGCTCACCGTGCTCGGCGTGACAACGGGTCCCTTCGCCGCGGTGGCCGAACACCCCGCGGCAGCCGCCACCACAAAGGCGACGGCGATGAGTCTTCTGGGCAAGAGCATGCCCCGAATCCTGCCCGACCTTCGGGGAGATCTCGGCCTCGGAGATCCACTCGTGATCATCCGCCCTGCGACCTCCTCGCGGCCTGCGGCAACTACCTTCGACAGCGCGTAAGTGACAGATGGCGTGCCTTGCCACGAGCCCACCGGGTGCCGCCGGCGGGGCGCCGAGTTATGCTGAGTGTTCGAACACCTGTTCCCCTGTTCGGGGCAGGCCGGAAACGCTGTCTTCCCCGCGGCGGCTTCACGCGAGGACGGTGCGGTGGATCAGCGAGGCGGCTTCAACAACCCCCTCATGCGGTGGTCGGAGCTGGAGCGGATCGCGGCGGGGCGGGCGCCCGTGCAGGGCGACGGCGGGGACTCGCCCGCGTGGTCGCGCAAGCGGGAGGGGTACCGGGCGCCCGAGCGGTTGCGGCCGTGGGCGGACGTGGAGGCCGACGTGCGGCGGGTGCCGTACGCGGAGCTGCACCTGCATTCGTACTTCTCGTTCCTCGACGGCGTCGCGTCGCCGGAGGCGCTGGTCGAGGAGGCCGTGCGGCTGGGGCTTGACGCGCTGGTGCTCACCGACCGCGACGGGATGTACGGCGCCGTCCGGTTCGCCGAGGCCGCGCGCGAGATCGGGGTGCGCACGGGCTACGGCGCGGAGCTGTCGCTCGGCCTGCCGGCGCCGCAGGGCGGGGTGGCCGACCCCGTCGGCACGCACCTGCAGGTCATCGCCCGCGATCTCGAGGGGTACCGGCGCCTGTGCTCGGTGATCTCGCGCGGGCAGCTGGCGGGGGAGAAGGGCCGTCCGGTGCTCGCGCTCGACGACGTGGCCGACGAGCTGCGCGGCCACGTCCTCGTGCTCAGCGGCTGCCGCAAGGGCGCGGTCCGCAGCGCGCTCGCGCGGGGTGATGACGCGGGCGCGGCCGTGGCGCTGCGGACGCTGGCCGGGCGGTTCGGCCGCGAGAACGTGGCCGTCGAGCTGCTGGAAGAGGGCCTGCCGTTCGACGCCGTGCACAACGACCGGCTGGACGAGCTGGCGCGGGAGCTGCGGCTGCCGACGGTGGCGTCGAACAACGTCCACTACGCGCGGCCCGAGCAGGCCCGCCACGCCGCGGCCGTCGCGGCGATCCGGGCGCGGCGGTCCGTCGACGAGCTGGAGGGCTGGCTGCCCGCCGACGGCACGGCGTTCCTGCGCAGCGGCGCGGAACAGGCCGGTCGCTTCGCGCGGTACCCGGGCGCGGTGCAGCGGGCCGCGCTGCTCGGGGTGGAGTGCGCGTTCGATCTCGCTTTGGTGGCCCCGAAACTGCCGCCGTTCGCCGTGCCCGCGGGGTTCGCCGACGAGGACGACTACCTGCGCCACCTGACGTTCGAGGGCGCCGCGGCGCGCTACGGCGGCCGCGCGGACAACCCGAAGGCCTACGCCCAGCTCGACCACGAGCTCACGGTGATCCGGCAGCTCGGGTTCCCCGGCTACTTCCTCGTGGTGTGGGACATTGTCAGATTCTGCCGGGAAACGAACATCCTCGCGCAGGGCCGGGGTTCGGCCGCGAACTCTGCAGTGTGCTTCGCGTTGCAAATCAGTCACGCCGACCCCGTGAAGTGGGGGTTGTTGTTCGAACGTTTTCTCGCCCCCGAACGCGACGGCCCGCCGGACATCGACGTCGACATCGAGTCCGACCGGCGCGAGGAGGTGATCCAGTACGTCTACGCGAAACATGGTCGTTTTCACGCAGCACAGGTTGCGAATGTCATCACTTATCGTTCGCGTTCCGCCATCCGCGACGCCGCCAAGGCGCTCGGCTACTCCACCGGCCAGCAGGACGCGTTCGGCAAGCGGGTGGACCGCTGGTCGTCGGTCGCCAGCGGTTCGACGCCTGGGGAGCAGGGGCACGAGATCCCCGACGACGTGCTGGAGTGCGCCGCCTGGCTGGAGGACACGCCACGGCACCTGGGTGTGCACTCGGGTGGCATGGTGATCGCGAAGACGCCGGTGTCGGAGATCGTCCCGGTGGAGTGGGCGACGGCGGCCGACCGCAGCGTGCTGCAGTGGGACAAGGACGACTGCGCCGCGATCGGGCTCACGAAGTTCGACCTGCTGGGCCTGGGCATGTTGTCGGCGCTGCACTACATGATCGACCTCGTCGCCGAGCACCACGACGTCCACATCGGACTGCACGACCTCGACCTCGCCGACCCGGCCGTGTACGACATGCTGTGCGAGGCCGACGCGGTCGGGGTGTTCCAAGTGGAGTCCCGCGCGCAGCTCGGCACGCTGCCCCGCCTGCGGCCGCGGAAGTTCTACGACCTCGTGGTGGAGGTCGCGCTCATCCGGCCGGGGCCGATCCAGGGCGGTTCGGTGCACCCCTACATCCGGCGCCGCCGCGGCGAGGAGGAGTGGTCGCACGCGCATCCGTTGCTGGCGCCCGCGTTGGAGCGAACCCTCGGCGTGCCCCTGTTCCAGGAACAGGTGATGCAGATGGCGCGCGACGTCGCGTCGTTCACCGCGGCGGAGGCCGACCAGCTGCGCCGGGCCATGGGCGCCAAGCGCTCCAGCGAGAAGATGCGGCGGCTGGCGGGCCGGTTCTTCGAAGGCGCCGCGGCCAACGGCCTGCCGCCGGATCTGGCGGCCCGGATCTTCGAGCAAATCCACGCCTTCTCCGGCTACGGTTTCCCCGAGGCGCACTCGATGTCGTTCGCGCTGCTCGTGTACGCGTCAGCGTGGTTCAAGCGTTACTACCCGGCCGCGTTCTGCGCCGGCCTGCTGCGCGCGCAACCCATGGGCTTCTACAGCCCGCAGTCCCTGGTCGCCGACGCGCGCCACCACGGCGTCATCACGCGCTCGCCGGACCTCAACCTCTCCCTGCCGCACGCGACGCTGGAGTCCTGTTCGGACGGTACCGGCGGCGTCGCGATCCGGCTGGGACTCGCCGATGTCCGCTCGGTGGGCCAGGACGTCGCCGATCGCATCGTCGCCGAACGCGATGCCGGCGGGCCGTTCGCGTCGATCGGCGACCTGACCGAACGAGTCCAGCTGGCCCGCCCGGTCGTCGAATCCCTGGCCACGGCAGGCGTTTTCGGCGACCGTCGCTCGGCGTTGTGGGCCGCCGGCCCCGCCTCCGCCACGCGGCCCGACCACCTGCCCGGCCTGTCGCTCGGCCACCACGCGCCCCCGCTGCCCGGCATGACGGCGTTCGAGCTGGCCACCGCCGACCTGTGGGCCACGGGCATCACGCCGGACCGCCACCCCGTCTCGTTCCTGCGCACCCACCTCGACGCCCTGGGCGCCCTCCCGGCCGCTTCGCTCCTGTCGGTCCCCGACGGCACCCGCATCCGCGTCGGCGGCGCCGTCACCCACAAACAACGCCCCGCCACCGCCGGCGGCATCACGTTCCTCAACCTGGAAGACGAAACGGGCATGACCAACGTCATCGTGTCCGTCGGCGTGTGGCGCCGCAACCGGCGCCTGCTGCAGAACCACTCGGTGATCCTGGTACGCGGCATCGCCCAGGTGGGCCAGGGCACGGTCTCGGTGGTGGCGGACCGGATGGCGGCCCTGGACTTGAAGGGACTGGCCGCGAAATCGCGGGACTTCAGGTGAGGCCGGGTGTTCCCGCTCGAGCTGTCGGGCCTCGCGGCTGATGTCGTGATCTCACGCGCCGTTCGTACGGATGTCCTTTGCGACAGTGCTGTGAGATTTGGCTCGACGCAAGTTGATGTCGGGACTACTCGGCGCCGGCCAGCCAGATGTCTTCCATGTGGAGCGTGGCTTCTTCGGTGTGGCGCACCCGGAAAGGGGACATCTGGAGTTCTGCGAAGCCCCACGGGTCGTACGGATCCAGCAGCTGGCGGCCGAACTGCTCCCAGGGAACGGTCGAAGGCTCCTCGTCGAGGTCGATGTAGGCCGAAGCGAGGACGTCAGCACTTATGCCGAGTGCGCGCACGATGGCGTGCGGGTCACCGTCGATGGAGAACTGATCGGCGGCGGACCAGCCTTCGTGTGCAGCGTCAGTCCACAGGGCAGGTGGATGGCGGTCTCGTCGTGGTTTTCGCCGCGGTCGATGTTTGCCGCCCCGATGATCCTGGCCTCGGGGTAGCGTTCGGCCAGGGCGCTGGTCACGTTCAACAGCGTGCATTCGAGGCCGTCGTCCGCGAGGGCGAAGTCGGAGGTGGCGATGATGCCGCCCCAGCAACCGACAGCGACGAGGTCCAGGTCGGCTCGTGTGTGCGGAGACGCGGAGACGGCGTCGGTGTGGGGAAGCTCTTCGAGGACGGCCTCGATGGTGGGGAAGGACTCGGCGAAGGCTCGGGCCCGTGCCGGGTCGTGCGGAGCGAAGTTTGCGGGAGAGCTGCGCGAGTGCGGGTGGAACGGGGGAGGACGACGGTGATGGTGGACTCGCCGTGGCCGTTGACTTCTTGGTCGTCGATCACACCACCACCGTAGTCACGCACGTCAAGCAAGATCGGCATGTCACGCGTCGCGAGACCCCGCACTTCCCGCGGAGCGCCACCGGGCAGCGATCCGCGGGAAGGAACGCAGGTGCGCCAAGGGTCAGCAGAACCAGCCGGCCTGCACCCAGCCGCGCTTGTTGACGTGGCCCATCGCGTAGCCTTCGGCCCAGCCGCCGCTGGGGGAGTAGCGCGAGAGCTCGAAGTGGTCGCCGCTGTAGAGGGTGCCGATGATGACTCCGGCGGGTTCGTTGCGGACGTAGAGATCGGTCGCGCAGATCTCGTACACCGTGCCGGCCGACGCGGCCGGGGCGAGGCCGACCGCGGCCGCCGCGACGAGCGCGGTGGCGGCCAGGACCTGGACGGGGCGGGGAATGGTCATGGTTCTCCTGTTCCGGGTTCGCCGACGACGGTTCAGTCGAGGCTGAAGCAGCTGCGCAGCAGGAATCCCCACTTGCTCTCGCCGTGCCAGAAGACGTCGGCCGAGTAGTGGTCGGCGGTGATGTAGCGGACGCCGATGTAGTTGCCCTGCACCAGAGTGTCGATCGGGTCCGAGTGCCCCTGGCCCGAGGTGTAGTTGCCGAACAGCGTGGCGGTCGCGCACGTGATGTGCGCCGGCCGGGTGGGCACCCACGGGTCGGACAGTGTCCCGCTGCCGCTCTGCGCAGCCGCCTGCGCCGGCACCACACCCAGCCCGGCGGCTCCCAGCACCAGCACGGCCACCGCCAGGGCACGACGAGGAATGAACCGCATCATCCGTTCCTTTTCGGCCGGGACCACACCGGCCGCGAAAAGAAGTACCAAACCCCTGCAGCGAAAAGGAAGACATCCGGTGGACCTCGCGTGCACAACCGGCCGGTCGCCGGACGTTCGGCCGCGGCTCGATACTGCGAACGGGCGATTGTCGGCCGCACGCAACGAGCCGGGACGGCACCGCGCCACCTTCCGCTAGCCCCCGACGAACGTCACCGTCTCCTCCAGTGGCGCCCGCCCCGTGCGGCCGAGGTCGACGGTGATGTCTTCGTGGCCGAGGGACATGCCGCAGAACAGGATGAGGTCCGCCGGCGGCGAGACGATCTCGGCGACGGTCTTGTGGAACTTCGCCCACGCCATCTGCGGGCAGCTGTGCAGGCCTTCGGCGCGCAGCAGCAGCATGACGGTCTGCAGGAGCATCCCGGCGTCGGACCACTGGGGCCGGCCCATGGTGGGGTCGAGGTAACAGAACAAGGCGGCCGGGGCGCCGAAGCAGTCCCAGTTCGCGGCCGCGGCGCGCTGGCTCGCCTCGACGTCCTCGCGGGAGATGCCGAGCGCGCCGTAGCGCTGCTTGCCGAAGGCGGCACGGCGCTCGGCATACGGCGGCTTCAGCGTGGCCGGGTACTGCTCGTACTGAGCCTCGTCCCACGGGTCCCCGGTCGCGATCCGCTCGCCCGCGCGCTTCTTCAGCTCCGCCAGCGGCGCCCCCGTCACCACGAACACATGCCACGGCTGCAGGTTCGACCCGGACGGCGCCGCAGCGGCCGCCGCCAGCACCCGCCGAAGCACCTCCGGTGCCACCGGCTCGTCCGTGAACCCGCGCACCGCCCGTCGGCTCGTGACTGCCTGGTAGACGTCCATGGCCGTGCCTCCGGTTCACGCCCAGGTTGGTGTCTGGTGAAACAGTATCAGTCAACACTATCTCGGAGGCAGCCTCTCACGGTGTAGGAGGCTTGCGCGATCACGCGGCGCGGACGAGCGCCTTCACGGCAACGTCGACGTCACCCGAGCCACTGAAGCGGCCCAGGGAAAGCCGGATCGCCGAGAGCGCTCGCTCCGGCGCGACGCCCATCGCGGCGAGCACGGGCGAAGGGGAGTGGACCCCGCTGTGGCAGGCCGACCCGGTCGATGCCGCGAGCTGCGGGCAGGCGGCCAGCAGTTCGTGACCTCGGACGCCGTCGATGCTCACGTTGAGCGTGTTCGGCAGCCGCCGCACGGGGCCGTTCACCTGCACGCGACCGGGCAGTGCGGCCGCCAGCCGATCGTGCAGCGAATCCCGCAGGCCGGTGACGCGGGCACCTTCCGCCGCGACGTCGGCCGCCAGCCGCGCAGCGGTGCCGAGCGCGACCGCGAGGGCGACGTTCTCGGTGCCGGCTCGCAGGCCACGCTCCTGACCGCCGCCGTAGACGACCGGTTCCAGCTCGATGCCGCGGCGCACGTACAGTGCCGCTGCCCCACGCGGCGCGTACATCTTGTGCCCGACGATCGTGAGCAGGTCCACTCCCAGCCGCGACACGTCGACCGGGATCTTCGCGCACGCCTGCGCCGCGTCGCAGTGCACGAGGGCGCCGTGCTCGTGCGCGATCGCCGCGAGCTCGGGGATCGGTTGCAGAGCACCGGTTTCGTTGTTGGCCGCCATGACCGACACCACGGTTTTCGCCGCGGGAGTGCGCACGGCGGCTTCGAGGGAAGCCTCCTCGACGAGTCCATTGTGGTCGACCGGCAGCACCGTCACGCGGGTGCCGTGCAGCCGCGCCAGCGCTCGCGCCGTCTCCAACACGGACGGGTGCTCGGTCGCCTGGACGACCAGGTGCGCGTCCGAGCCGGCCACCGCGCCGCGCAGCGCCAGCAGGTTCGCCTCCGACCCCGACGCGGTGAACACCACCTCGTCCGACCGCGCCCCGACGAACTCTGCCACCTGCTCACGCGCCTCCCCCAGCGCCCGCCGCGGCACGGCTGCGTACGCGTGGTCGCTGGAGGGATTGCCGAACCACTCGGCCCAGAACGGCAGCGCCGCCTCCACTACCCGCGGGTCGACGGGCGTCGTCGCGTTGTAGTCCAGGTACACCGGCGCGGGCTGATTCACGAAGTCCTCCACGGGTCGAAGGAGGAGCCTATCGAGGAAGGCCGGCCGCCCTCACTCCGCGCGCGAGCAAGCCTCCCCGAACTCCCGTGCCGGGGTCGTGTCGTCGGTGCCCAGAGCCAAAACTGCGGAGCGAACCCGCTTCGCAGTGGCGTCGTCCACGACGAGGGCCATGTTCGCCGCGTACTTGGCTGAAATGTCCTCAACGGACAGTGGCCGTTCGGCATGGCCGCGGTTCACCTGTTCCCGCCGGAACAACCGGCGCCCGTCCCGCAGCGTGACCTCCACCGCGGCCGAATACGCCTCCGGAAACCGCGATTCCGGGTCGTCCGCGAAATCCACCCGGTCGGCGACCGTGTGGATGGCCGGATCGTCGAGCGAGGCCGGCGTGAACTCCGCCAACGTGAGCCGGCCACGGGTCAGGCAGGCGCCCGCGATGTAGGGCACGCTGAACTTCGCGTCGTACAGGTCGCGTGGGCGGCGTTTGCGCTCGGCGGGCTCGAAGACGGCCGCCGCGGCGGTGGGGTGGATGAGGCAGCGGATGTGCTCGACATCGTCGGCCGTGAAGCCCTCGTCTGCGCGCAGGGCGAGCAACGCGTCGGCGAAGCCGTGGCTGAAGTGGCAGCTCGGGTAGGGCTTCACGCCCGTCGTGAGCAGTTCCCAGCGGGAGCCGAGGTCGGCGGTCAGCGCGTCGGGGTCCCAGGAGCGACCGCCCAGGTGTGTGGCATAGAGACCGTATCGGCCCTCGTACACCCGGCCCGGGCCCGGCCAGCCCGCGCGGGCGAACGCCGCCGCGGTCAGGCCCGACGCCGCGGCCCAGCCCGGGTGCAGGCGTTTCGTCCACGCGCCGTCCTCCAGGAACTCCAGGATTCCCGACGCCATCGAGCCCACGATCTCCTGCGCGCCCGCGATCCCGGCGGCGTCGAGACCGCCGAGCTTCGCTGCCGCCACGGCGGAGCCGAACGCGCCGGCCACACCGGTCGGGTGGAAGCCCGCGTCGTGGAAACCGCCGTGTGCCGCCAGCCCGACGCGGGCGCTCGGCGCCGACGGTCTCGCGCCCGAGGACGTGGTGATCGAACGCAGCCTCGACTGCCGCTACATCGGCCAGGGTTACGAGCTGCGCGTGCCCGCGCCGTCCGGCGAGATCGACGCCGGCTGGGTGGCTCGCGCGGCCGCGGCGTTCCACGATGTTCACGAACGAACATATCTGCAGCGGTTCGACGACAAACCCGTTCACCTGGTGAACGTGCGGGTGACCGCCGTGGGCAAGGTCGGGCACGTGCCGCTGGCCGACGTCGAGGCGGGCGGCACCGACCCGTCGGCCGCGGTGAAGACCACCACCGACGCGGTGTTCTGGTCCGGCGCCGGTGAGGCCACACCGTTCCCCACCTTGGTCTACGACCGCGCGCTGCTCAAGGCGGGCAACGTGCTCGAAGGTCCCGCGATCGTCGAGCAGTTCGACTCCACGACCATCATCGGCCCCGGTCAGCGCGCCACCGTCGACCGCGTGGGCCACCTTGTCATCGACACCGCCGCGGCCCAGCCCGGCCGAGCCATCGAAGGAGGCCAGCCGTGACCGCTCTCGACCCCGCCGGCGTTTCGCTCGCCGGAGTCGCCCCCGGCGACTTCACGACCGTCGACGTCGACCCGATCACCCTGCGCGTGATCGGCGGCGCGCTCAACTCCATCGCCAAGGAGATGGCCCAGATCCTCTACCGGATGGCGTATTCCAGCCTCATCCGCGAATCGGAGGACCTCGGCGCCGGCATCTTCGACGCCAACGGGCGCGAGCTGTGCGAATCGGACTCCACGCCGATGCACTGCGGCTCGATCCCGGCCTACATCCGTGGCATCAACCGCAAGCTCGCCGGCACCTACCGGCCCGGTGACGTGGTGCTGCACAACCACCCGTACCACGGCGCGGCGCACTCGCCGGACTACGGGATCATGATCCCGATCTTCTTCGGCGGCAAGCACATCGGCTTCGCCGGCTGCACCGGGCACGTGTCCGACATCGGCGGCAACTTCCCCGGCCTGTGCATGGACGTGGTCGACGTCTGGGCCGAGGGCAAGCTCATGGACGCGGTGAAGATCTACGACGGCGGCGTGCGCAACGAAGCCCTCATCCAGCACATCCTCGACAACGTGCGCACCCCCGAGCAGAACGCGGGCGACCTCGAAGCGCTCATCGCGTGCGCGCGGCTGGGGGAGAAGCGGTTCCTCGAACTGCTGGAGCGCTACGGCCTCGACGTGGTGATGTCCGCGGCGGACAAGTGGATGGACTACTCCGAGGACATGCTGCGCCGCCGGATCCAGGAGATCCCCGACGGCAGCTACGAAGCCCCGCTGTCCTTTTTGGACGACGACGGCAAGAACCGCGACATCCCGCTCAAGGTTGCGGTGACGGTGAAGGTCGAGGGCAGCGACATCGTCGTCGACCTCACCGGTTCCCACGGGCAGGTGCCGACCGCGTTCAACGTGCCGTTCGAGGGTTCGGTGCTGCCGACCGTCGCGTCCGCCGTGCGCACGCTGCTGCTCGACGAGGCGCTCACCGAGGAGTTCGTGCCGCAGAACGACGGCTGCTTCCGCCCGGCGAAGGCGTACGCGCCGGAGGGCACGCTGTTCAACCCGGACTTCCCGGCGTCGTGCTTCGCGCGGTTCTCGCAGATCAACCGGATCTTCGACTCGATCAACCTGGCGCTGGCCGACGTGCTGCCGGACCGGGCCGTCGCGGGTTCGTCGGCCGCGCTGTGCGCGATCGCGTACTCCGGCCTGGCCGCCGACGGGCAGTCGTACTGGGTCTACATCGAGATCAACGAGGGCTCCTACGGCGCGCGCAACGGCAAGGACGGCCTCGACTGCGTCGACGCGCTGATGGCCAACACCCGCAACAACCCCATCGAGGAGCTCGAGCTCAACCACGCGATGCTCGCGGAGCGTTACGAGCTGCGCGACGAGCCGCCCGCGCCCGGCCGGTACCGCGGGGGCATCGGCAGCATCCGCAAGTGGAAGATGCTCACCGACACCTTCATCGGCTCGGAGGCGGACAACCGCACCGACCCGCCGCGGGGTCTCGCGGGCGGGCACGACGGCGTCGCGGGGTCGTTCGTGCGCAACGCGGGCACCGAGCGTGAGGAGCTGCTGTACTCGAAGGTGACGCAGGAGAAGTGCGCCGCGGGTGACACGCTGGAGATCAAGCTGCCCTCCGGCGGCGGCTACGGCGACCCGTTCGAGCGGGACGCGCGCGACGTGCGCGAGGACGTGCTCGACGACTACCTCTCGGCCGCCGACGCCCGCGAGCACTACGGCGTGGTGCTCGACGCGCGGACGCTGGCGCTCGACGAGGAGGCGACGGCCCGCGTGCGCGGGGCGCGGACAGGCGGATGACGGTGGAGACGCGGCGGTTGCGGGCGCTCATCACCGAGCTCCCAGGCCCGGCTGATGGCCCGACCGCGACGGTGAAGGACAACATCGATGTCGCGGGTGTGCCGACGACCGCCGGTTCCGCGTCCTTCGCCACCGGTCCGGCCGAGGCCGATGCCGACGTCGTGCGGTCGCTGCGCGAAGCCGGGTACGCGGTGGTGGGCAAGACCAACCTGGCGGAGTTCGCCATGGGCGCGACCGGCCGCAACGCCGCGTTCGGCGATTGCCTCAACGCGTGGGACCCGGCGCGCATCGCCGGCGGATCCAGCAGCGGCTCGGCGGTGGCCGTCGCGGCGGGGCTGTCGGACGTGTCGCTGGGCACCGACACCGGCGGTTCGGGCCGGATCCCCGCGTCGGTGAACGGCGTCGTGGGCGTGCGGCCGACGCTCGGCCGGGTTTCCAACCGCGGCGTGCTGCCGGTGAGCTCGTCGTTCGACACGGTGACGCCGATGGCGCGCGACGTCCGCACGGCCGCGGCGGCGCTGGCGGCGCTCACCGGGGAGGAGCCGGTGCTCGGGTCGGGTGTCCTGCCGCGGATCGGTGTGGCGGGCGGGTTCTTCGCCGTCGGCGTCGATCCCGGCGTGGCTTCGGTGCTGCTCGCGGCCGTGGAGGTGTTCCGTGGGCTCGGCGCGCAGGTGGTGCCGGTCGAGGTGCCGTCGGCCGCGGAGGCGCAGGGGCGGATGCTCGACGTGATGTACCCGGAGGCGGCGGCCGTGCACGCGGCCCGGCTGCGCGACGCGCCGGAGCGCATCGATCCCGACGTCCGGCGGCGGCTCCTGCTCGGGCTCGAGGTGCCTCCGGCGCGGACGGCGGCGGCGCGGACGTGGCTCACCGGGTTCCGGACGCGGGTGGACTCGGTGTTCACCGAGGTCGACGTGGTCCTGACCCCGACGATCCCGGTGGACGTGCCGCTGCGCGAGGGGCTGGACCTCGCGGCGTCGACGCGGGAGATCGCCCGGTTCACCTACGCGTGGTCGGCGTACGGCGGGCCGTCGCTGAGTGTGCCGGGCGGAGTGCATCCGGCGTCCGGGATGCCGGTGGGCGTGCAGCTCAGCGCGGCGCCGTGGCGGGAAAACGTGCTGCTGCGGGCGGCGGACGCCTTCGAACGGGCGCGCGGCCCGCTGCGGTGACGCGGGAGTCCACTGTGGCCGGTGGTGGACTTTTCGCGGACCCGATGTTTACGGGCTGGTAATGGCGTCTATCCGGTTCCCATGGCATCGGCGGCAGGGCCCGGCTGTCGAGCCCCAGGTCTCGCCGGTTGAGTAATACAGCCGGCGGGACCGCGCCTCCGGCGTCGGTGCGGTTCAGCGCACGCGGGTCCGCCTACGCCTGCGATGGGCGGCGAGCACCCGCGTCAGCCCGCGCCTGCGCACGACGAAGCTCACGGACTCGGCCTGCCTGGACGCGGGCTGCCTGGCGGGTTTGTCCACCTGGTGGAACCGCGCCAGCCCCTCCCGGAACGCCTCCGCATCACCGCCCGCGTCGGGGTGGTGGGTGCGCACGAACTCCCGGTAAGCGGCCTTTTCCGCGGCTGACCAGGTGCTTCGTGGCTTGTCGGGCACCTGCTCACCTCCGGTCGTCCGTTCCAGCATATGGCCGCGTCTTAACTCGGACGGTTGAACCCTGGAGGCTCTGGGTACCTGCACTGCGCTCGATCATCGCCCGACAGGGGAGGGGCACCACCATGACGGAGGACTCACGGCCGCCCGGCGCCGCCACGGCCGTGTTCAACGGCCCGGACACCGCGGAAGCCGCGCGGGTCACGCTGAGGGCCATGCTGGCCCACGTGCCCGCCCCTGTGGTCGGCGACGCCGTGCAGCTCATGGACGAGCTCGTCACCGACGCCACCCGCGACGGCGCCTCCTTCCGCGCCCTGCGCCTCGGCCTGGCCGCCCACCCGCCCCGCCTGCGCATCGACGTCGAACGCGACGAACCCGACGAACCCCACACCACCGCGATGTCCCCGGACCGCGTCGAAGGCCGCTTCCTCCTGGAGGAACTCGCGTCGACCTGGTGGTCCCACACGCTGGGCTCGATCTCGGTGACGCGCGCTGAGCTGGCTCTGCCGCTGCCACGCTGATCAGGGCCCGTTGCACTCGCCGTAGCGCGGGTGTGGCCGGAGCCGCGGGCCTGGGCCTCGGTGCCGCGCCCTCGGTTCGGTCTCGCGACCAGCGAAGCTCGGTCTACCCTGCCCGGCGGTCGCCTTTTGCGACGCTGATCAGCGGGCCCGTTCCACCCGCCGTTCGTCCGGTCGGCGAGCTGGCTGCCGGTGCGCCGCGCCTGGTTCGGTCTCGTGCCTCGCGCAACTGGCGCTGCCCCCGCCCGGCGATCGCCTTTGCCCCCGCGGTTCGGCAGGACCGCACCACGGGTCGCTGCCGCGTCGGCCGCTTGGCCTCGGCGCCGGACCCGCGCCGCTGCCACGCTGATCAGCGGGCCCGTTCCACCCGCCGTTCGTCCCAGACCGGTTCCGGGGTTTCGCGCACCACGCCGTCGGAGCCGAACACCAGGTAGCGGTCGAAAGTGCGCGCGAACCAGCGGTCGTGGGTGACCGCGAGGACGGTGCCTTCGTAGACTTCCAAGCCGGCCTGGAGGGCTTCGGCCGATTCGAGGTCCAGGTTGTCCGTCGGCTCGTCCAGGAGCAGGGCGGTGGCGCCGCCGAGTTCCAGGAGCAGGATCTGGAAGCGGGCCTGCTGGCCGCCCGACAGGCGGTCGAAGGGCTGGTCACCCTGGCGTTCGAGCTCGTAGCGCCGCAGCACGGCCATGGCGCCGCCGCGGTCCTTGGCATGGGTGGTCCAGAGGATGTCGACCAGGGTGCGGCCGGTGAGCTCGGGGTGGGCGTGCGTCTGGGCGAAGTGGCCGGGCACCACGCGGGCGCCGGTCTTCCACAGGCCGGTGTGCGCGACGTCGCCGCCGGCGAGCAGGCGGAGGAAGTGCGACTTGCCGGAGCCGTTGGAGCCGAGCACGGCCACGCGTTCGCCGAAGAAGATCTCCAGCGAGAACGGTTTCATCAGGCCGGTGAGTTCCAGGTTCTCGCACGTCACGGCGCGCAGGCCGGTGCGTCCGCCGCGCAGCCGCATGCGGATGTCCTGCCGGCGCGGCGGCTCCGGCGGCGGGCCGGCCTCCTCGAACTTGCGCAGCCGGGTCTTCGCGGCCTTGTAGCGGGACGCCATCTCGTCGCTGCGGGCGGCGTACTGCTGCATGTCGAGCACGAGCTTCTTGAGCTGCGCGTACTTCTCGGCCCAACGCCGCGTCAGCTCTTCGTAGCGGGCGAAGCGATCGTCGCGCGCCGCGTGGTAGGTGGCGAACCCGCCGCCGTGCACCCAGGCGTCGCTGCCGCCCGGGCCGGGTTCCACGCTCACGATCTTCTTCGCCGCCCGCGCGAGCAGCTCGCGGTCGTGCGAGACGAACAGCACCGTCTTGCGCGTCTCCGCCAAGCGCGCCTCGAGCCAGCGTTTGCCGGGCACGTCGAGGTAATTGTCGGGCTCGTCGAGCAGCAACACCTCGTCCGGGCCGCGCAGCAGCGCCTCCAGCACGAGCCGCTTCTGCTCGCCACCGCTCAACGTGCGCACCAGCCGCCACTGCGCTTTCTCGTACGGCACGCCGAGCGCCGCCGTGGTGCACACGTCCCAGGTCGTCTCCGACTCGTAGCCGCGCACCTCCGCCCAGTCGCTCAGCGCCTGCGCGTACTTCATCTGCGCGGCCTCGTCGTCGACGGTCAGCAGCCGTTCCTCGGTCGCGTCCACCGCCGCCGCGGCCGTGCGGATGCGCTCGGGCGACACCGACACGAGCAGGTCGCGCACGGTGCGCTCGTCGCGGACCGAGCCGACGAACTGACCCATCACGCCCAGCCCGCCGGACACCGTCACCGTGCCGCCGTGTGGCTTCAGCTCACCGGAGAGCAGGCGCAGCAGCGTCGTCTTCCCGGCGCCGTTGGGGCCGACCAGCGCGACGACGGCACCGTCGGAGACCCGGAACGACACATCACCGAGCAGCGGCCGCCCGTCGGGCAGTGAGTAGTCGAGGTGCGCGACCTCCAGGTGACCCATGGACGCGCACTCTACCGGCGGGCCCGGCGGACACCGTCCGATTTACCGCCGGGCCCTGTGGCTGCCGAAAGTCCGAAGTGGACGGACTCACGCCTTCCGCTGCATATCGGTGCGTGCCGGGTTGCCCTGCTCCGCCGCCTTCGGGTCCTTCTCGTCGGCCTTCGCGCGTACGCCGGACTCGATGCGGTCACCGAGGTCCTTGTCCACGTTGTGCCAATATTCGAACGCCCGCTGCAGCACCGGCTCACTCACCCCGTTCAGCAAGTGACCGACGATGTTGGAAACCAGACGTTCCCGCGCCGCGTCGTCGAGGACCTCGCGCACCATCGTGCCCGCCTGGCCCCAGTCGTCGTCCTCGGAGTGGTCGACGTAGGCCGCGCGCGTGATCTCGCCGTCGGCGTACCAGCCGGCCGGGGTGCCGTAGCGCTCGACGTCGGCGCTCGGGCCGCCCTTCGAGTTCGGCGCGTACACCGGGTCGGACACCTTGGTGTAGCGCATCGCGCCGTCCTTGCTGTAGCTATGCACCGGCGACTTCGACGCGTTCACCGGCAGCTGCTTGTAGTTCGGCCCGATGCGGTAGCGGTGCGCGTCGGCGTAGGCGAACAGCCGGCCCAGCAGCATCCGGTCCGGGCTCGGCCCGATGCCGGGCACGAGGTTGTTGGGCTCGAACGCCGCCTGTTCGATCTCGGCGTGGTGGTCGGTGGGGTTGTGGTCGAGCGTCATGCGGCCGACCTCGATCAGCGGGTAGTCGCCGTGCGGCCACACCTTGGTGAGGTCGAACGGGTTGAACCGGTAGTCCGCGGCGTCGTCGAACGGCATCACCTGCACGTAGAGCGTCCAGCTCGGGTGGTCGCCGCGCGCGATGGCCTCGAACAGGTCGCGCGTGTGGTAGTCGGTGTCCGCCGAGGCCATCTGATCGGCCTCGTCCTGTGTGAAGAACTCCAGGCCCTGGTCGGTTTTGAAGTGGTACTTCACCCAGAACCGTTCGCCTTGTGCGTTCACCCACAGATACGTGTGTGAACTGTAACCGTTCATGTGCCGCCACGTGCGCGGAACACCGCGGTCGCCCATCAGCCACGTCACCTGATGCGCCGACTCGGGGGACAGCGTCCAGAAGTCCCACTGCATGTCGTGGTCGCGCAGGTTGTTGTCCGCCCGGCGTTTCTGCGAACGGATGAAGTGCTGGAACTTCAACGGGTCCTTCACGAAGAACACCGGCGTGTTGTTGCCGACCATGTCGTACACGCCTTCGCTCGTGTAGAACTTCAGCGCGAACCCGCGCGGATCGCGCCACGTGTCGGGGCTGCCGCGCTCGCCGGCGACCGTCGAGAACCGCGCCACCATCTCCGTTTTCGTGCCCGGCTGGAACACCGCGGCCTTCGTGTACGGGCTGACGTCGGCCGTCACCTCGAACCGGCCGAACGCGCCGCTGCCCTTGGCGTGCGGCTGGCGCTCGGGCACGCGTTCGCGGTTGAACTGCGCCATCTGCTCGATGAGGTAGTGGTCCTGCAGCAGGATCGGTCCGCCCGGGCCCACGGTGAGCGAATGTTCGTCGCTTTCCACCGGAATGCCGGCGTCGGTGGTCGTCCGTTCCGTCTGCGTCATTTCGCCATCTCCTCGTGGTGGGATTCGAACACGAGGCGGGTACCCGACGCACAACGACTCACACGTGAGAACTCAAGTCAGGTGAGAACTCAGTCGCGCCCCAGCAGGGTGTCGGCCACGTGGTGGAGATGGCGCCGCATGTGTTCGCCGGCGCTCACCGGGTCCCGGTCGCACAGGGCTTCGACGATCGACGTATGTTCGTCGTGGTAACACGACCGCAGCTCCGGCGTGGACGTGCGCCGTTTGAGGCTGCCCCACACCGGCAGTGAGCGCGCGGTGTTCATCACGTCGAACATGTTCATCAGCAACCCGTTGTGGGCCGCGACGGCGATCGCGCGATGCAGCCCGGCGTCCGCGCGTTCGAAGCCTTCGAAGTCCCCGGCCGCCGCGCCCGCGCCGAGCGCGGCCCCGATCCGGTCGAGGTCCGCCTGCGTCGCCACCCGCGCGGCCAGCGTCGCGACCTGCGGTTCCAGCAGCTGGCGCACCTGCATGATCTCGGCCGGGCTCGTGTCCGCGGGAGCGGGCTCGACGTGCTGTGCCGCGACGTCGGTGAGGAACGTGCCCCGCCCGACGTGTCGGATCACGAGCCCGTCGCGCTCCAGCGAATCCAGCGCGCGCCGCACGGCACTGCGGGGCGCGGAAAGCCGCTGCACGAGGTCGCGCTCGGTGGGCAGCTTGGCGCCCGGGCCGAGGCTGCCGTCGGCCGCGCCTTCGTCGAGCAGCGCGCGCAGGGCGTGTTCCACCGTGGTCATGGGCGTACTCTACCGGACGACTTGAGACCAATCGAGACCAATCAGCGTAGCCGTGACCAGAATAAATCCTGCATATCGACAACGGGTATCGAGACGCGTACGGTCGATCACGTCCGTATTGGTTCATATTGGTTCAGATTGGTCTCACATGAAGCTGGTGACCTTCTCCACCGGGAACTCCACCGGGAACGCCGACCGCGTCGGGGTCGTGACCGGCGACAGCGCGGTCCAGGACGTCACCGATCTCGTGCCGGGCGGAACGCTCCTCGGCGCCGTCGAACGCTGGGGCGAGGTCGGGGCCATCCTCACCGACCAGGCCGCGGACCGCACGCCGGTACCCCTCGCCGACGTGCGGCTCCGCGCGCCGTTCCCCGCGCCGCGGCGCAACATCTTCTGCGTCGGCAAGAACTACCGCGAGCACGCCGCGGAGTTCGGCCGCAGCGGCTACGACAGCCCGGACCGCTCGGAAGACCTGCCGGACCGGCCGATCCTGTTCTCCAAGGCCACCACGGCCGTGATCGGCCCCGGCGACGACATCGACCCGCATGCCGGCCTCACCTCCGAGCTCGACTACGAGGGCGAGCTCGCCGTGATCATCGGCCGCGGTGGCCGCGGCATCACCCGGGAGGCCGCGGCGGCGCACGTCTGGGGCTACACGATCCTCGACGACGTCACCGCCCGCGACCTGCAGCGCGACCACCGCCAGTGGCTGCTCGGCAAATCGCTCGACACACATTGCCCGATGGGCCCGTACGCGGTGACCGCCGACGAGATCCCCGACGTCACCGCGCTGGAGCTCGAAACCGCCGTCAACGGCGAACGCCGCCAGCACGCCCTGGTCAAGGACCTCATCTTCGACATCCCCGAGCTGATCGCCACCCTCTCGGCCGGCCTCACGCTGCTGCCCGGCGACGTGATCGCCACCGGCACGCCCGCGGGCGTCGGCATCGGCTTCGACCCGCCGAAGTTCCTGGCGAGCGGCGACGTCGTCGAGGTGGCCATCACCGGTCTCGGCGTGCTGCGCAACCAGGTCGCCTGAACCCCCGCACCGAAAGGAACCCGCATGAAGATCAACGGAACGGACCTCGCGGTCGAGGTCGAAGGCAGCGGTCCCGCCGTGCTGCTGGTGCACGGCCTCGGCGGCACCGGCAACTTCTACCAGGTCCAGGCCGACGCGCTGGCCTCGAGCCACCAGGTGATCCGCGTCGACTCCGCGGGCGCCGGGCGCTCCGGCCTGCGTGAAGGCATCGGCATCGAGTCGCACGCCGATGACCTGGCCGCCGTGCTCGACCAGGTCGGCGTCGCGTCCGCGGCCGTGGTCGGGCACTCGATGGGCACGCTCGTCGCCCGCAGTTTCGCGGCCCGTCACCGGGACAAGGTGACCGCGCTCGCGCTGCTCGGTGCCGTCGCGGAGCCGCCCGAGGCCGGGCGCAAGGCCCAGCACGACCGCGCGGCCCTGCTGCGCGCGGAAGGCACCGCGGCCGTGGCCCCGGGCGTGGTCGCCAACGCGTTGTCCGAAGCAACCCGCCGCGACAAGCCCGAGGTGGCGGCGTTCGTGCGAGAGCTCGTGATGCGCCAGGACGCCGAGGGTTACGCGCGCAACTGCGAGGCGCTCGCGGCCGCGACCGACCCCGGGCCCGTCGACCCCGCGCTGCCGCTGCTGCTGATCACCGGCGCCGAAGACAGGGTCGGCCCGCCCGCCGTGAGCGAGGCGCTCGCCGCCGCCCACGGGAGCGCGAACGTGGAGGTGCTGCCGGGCGTCGGGCACTGGACCGCGCTCGAAGCCGCCGCCGACGTCACCTCGATGCTGCTGAAGTTCCTGTAACCACACCGTTTTCGCGCCTCAAGGACGAGGAGGAACCACCGTGCCGCTCACCGCCGACAAGACCCTGTTCCGCGACGTGTCCATTCTGGACTCCACGGGCGCGCTGCCCTATCGGGGCGACGTGCTCGTGGACCACGACCGCATCACCGCCGTCGGCACCGTCGAACCGGCCGCCACCGAGGGCTCCCGGGTGGTCGAGGGCCGCGGCCGCACGCTGATGTCCGGGCTGTGCGACGCCCACACCCACTTCACCTGGAACAACAGCGCCGACCTCGACGGGCTGGCCGCCTTGCCGGTGGAGGAGACCTGTTGTTCGCCGTGGAGTCGGCCAAGTCCTATCTGGACTCCGGCTACACGATGTGCCTGGGCGCCGCGTCGGCGAAGGACCGGCTCGACGTCGTGTGCCGCGACGCGATCAACGCCGGGCGGATCCCCGGCCCGCGCTACCTGGCCAACGGGCCCGAGATCGCCGTGACGGGCGGGGAGCTCGTGAAGGGCATCACCTGGTTCGCCGACGGCCCCGACGAGATGCGCAAGGCCGTGCGGCGCCTCATCGAGATCGGCGTCGACCAGATCAAGCTGTCGATGACCGGCGAGGAGATCACCGGCACGCAGCGCGCCGAGGACACCTACATGTCCGACGAGGAGGTGGCGATGGCCGTCACCGAGGCGCACCGGCGGGGCAAGCGGGTGTGCGCCCACGCGCGCAGCGCCGAGAGCGTGAAGATGTGCGTGCGCCACGGCGTCGACATCGTCTACCACGCCAGCTTCACCGACCCCGAGGGCATGGATCTGCTGGAACAGGCCAAAGACTGGGTCTTCGTGGCACCAGGCGTCAACTGGCTCATCGCGACGCTCTACGAAGCCGCGGACTTCGGGTTCCCGCAGGAAGCGGCCGAAGCCGTCGGCTACAAGCGCGAGCTGGAGAAGGCGACGGCGGCGATGATCGAGATGCACCGGCGCGGCATCCGCGTGCTGCCCGGCGGTGACTACGGCTTCGCCTGGACCCCGCACGGCACCTACGCGCGCGACCTGCAGCACTTCGTCGAGCGCTTCGAGTTCACCCCCATGGAGGCCATTCTCGCCGCCACCGCGCAGGGCGGCGAGATCATGCTGCGCGGCGACGAGCTCGGCAAGGTCCAGCCCGGGTACCTCGCCGACCTGCTGCTCGTGGACGGCGACCCGCTCGCCGACATCACCGTGTTGCAGGACAAGGAAAAGCTCCACGCCATCATGAAGGACGGCCGGTTCCACAAAGACCCGGCCTGACGCCGTCCGCGGTGCGCCGCCCGGGCCGGGGGCGGCGCACCGGGGACCCTCACCGGACCGCGCGCAGCAGGCCGGTGCGGTCGTGGCAGCCGAGGTAGCGGAACTCCTGCTCGTCGGCGTCGGTCACGGTGACCTCGTGGTAGAGCCGCAGCCGCGCCGCCGGCGCGTGCGTGGACAGGTACTTCATGGCGGCGCGGAAGATCGCGACGTGGGTCGGGTGCGATTCGGCCCATGCCTCGAGGTCGGCGAGGCTGTGCCACCAGCTCATCCCGCAGCTCTTGTCCGTCTCGGCACCGGTTTCGTCGGTGACGCGCACGTACCGGTTGGCGTAGCAGCCGATGCCGAGCCCGTCGTCGCGCAGGAACTCCATGCCCGCGCGCAGCACGGGTTCCACGTCGCCGAGGTACATTTCGCGTTCGTCGCCCTCGGTTTCGGTCCACTCCTGCCCGGAGCGGATGAGGCACAGGTTTCCCTGCGGCCGCACCGTGACGACGCCGGTCTCCGCATCGGTCTCCGCGGTCGGCCGGGTGCCGGGTTCGAGCCGGTCGGTCTGCGCGACCGGCAGCCGGTCGCGGGCCCCGCCCCAGTAGCCGTGTTCGTGGATCTCGCCGCTGAGCTCGCCGGCGGCCACGGACACGCCTTCGGTGCGGTCGCTGGAGAACAGCGTCTCGAACCGCCGCACGGTGGGGCGCACGACCTCGCTGAAGAACCCGGCGTCGGGGGACCGGTGCTGCGGGCCGGTCCACGCTTCGCGGGCCTTCGTCCAGCGGTCGTACCCGGCGGGGTCGGTCCAGTAGAAGGTGGTGAGCACGGTCGCGTAGCCGGCTTCGTCCACGAACCGCGCCCGGTCGTGGTGGTCGGGCGCGTGTTCGCCCGAGTGTGCGGTGTCGAGCTCCGCGAGTGCGGCGAGCACCACCGGCGGTGGCTCCGGTGTTCGGTACTGAACACCGAGGTAGGCCATCACCACCTGGTCGACGGCGGGGTCGAAGCGCGCGGAGAACGACGGGTAGGGCGGGTGGAAGCTGTCCGGCTTGCGGCGCGGGTGGACCCGCTCGACGCGCAAGTGCTCGGCGATCGAGGATTCCACGGCGTCACCCCGCCGTTTCGTGGTGGGTCATGGTGGCCTCCGGGGAACGTGGTGCCGGTTGTTGCCGACCGAACGTAGGCACGGGGGCCACCTGTGACGTGCTTCACAGCGCACTGAGAGTTGCTGCACAGCGCACGTGCGATTCCGAACGTTCGATTCTTAACACCTCGAACACGTCGCACACCACACGATCCACAGTGGACGTAAAGCGCGGGACTCAGGGCGTGGATTCAGAGCGCGGAATCACACCCGCCGGCTCACACCGTCGCGGTCAGTTCCGGGTACAACGCCTCCACCGGGCCGGACAGGTTTTCCTTGATGTCCCGCGACGTCTTGTCCGCCAGCACCTCGAGCGCGCCCGCCTCCAGACCGTCGTAGATCGCCGCCACGATGTCGCGCGGGTCTTCCTTCTCGACGGTCAGGGCCTGGGTCATCGGCGTGTCGGTGTAGCCGAGGTGAGCGCCGAGCACCTGGGTCTTCTGGCCGGCGAGGTCGAGCCGCAGCGAGTTGGTGATCTGCCACAGTGCCGCTTTGCTCGACGAGTACGCGCCCGACGTGGCCAGCCAGCTCAGCGCCGAGTGGATGTCGACGAGCGCGCCGCCGCCGTTGGCCGCCAGCACGGGCGCGAACGCCTGCGCGACGGCCAGCGCGCCGAAGACGTTCGTCTCGTACACCGCGCGCACGTCGGCCAGCGGCACGGTGAGCAGGCTCTGCCGTCCGCTGACGCCCGCGTTGTTCACGACCACCGTGGTGTCCGAGGCAGCCGCGGCCGCTGCTGCGACCGAGGCCTCGTCGGTGACGTCGAGGGCGAGCGGCACCACGCGCTCGTCGTCCCAGCGGCGCGGGGTGCGCGCCGTGGCGTACACGCGCCGGGCCCCGCGCTCCAGCGCCTGGTCGACGAACTCGAGGCCGAGCCCGCCGTTGGCCCCGGTGACCAGGACAACGGCATCCTGCAGACGTGTCATGACTTCCTCCGGCTCTCTTACTTGGTAATTCCAAGCTAGCAAGCTGACTCCGAAATGCCAAGTGTGACGTACGATGGGGGTCATGAAGGCCATGGCGATCCCGACCAACAGCCGCTGCTCGATCGCGCGCAGCTTGGAGGTGCTCGGGCAGAAGTGGAGCCTGCTGATCGTCCGCGAGGCGTTCCACGGGCGGACCCGCTTCGCCGAGTTCCAGAAGATCGGCGTGCCGACTGATCTCCTCGCGTCGCGGCTGGAGTCCCTGGTCGAGGCCGGAATCCTCGCTCGGCGGCCGTATCAGGAGCCGGGGCAGCGGGCCCGCGTCGAGTACGTGCTCACGCCTGTCGGCGAGGACCTGTTGCCGGTGCTGGCCGCGCTGTCGGAGTGGGGCGACGAGTACCTCCCGACCGGCCACGGCCCGGCGACGATCTACGTCGACACGACCGACGACCGGCCCGTGCACCTGGCTTTTGTCGACGAAGACGGCCACGTCGTCGACCCGGCGAAGGTCGCCTACCGCCGCGGGCCGGGGGCTCTCGAAGACTGACGCGTCAGGCGCGGTCGGCGAGCACGTCGTCGGCGTCGGAGCTCAGGGCCAGGTCGCGCTGGGCGGTGAGCGCTTCGAGGCGCTGCTGCCACGCCGTCGTGATGGCCTCGTAGGCCGCGGCGCCGAAGACGAGCCGCCGGGGCGCGGGTGTGGTGCTCGCGGAGGTGATGATCGCGCGCGCGATCTTCGCCGGATCGCCCGCGACGGCGTGGCGCAGCGCGGTTTCGTCCATCCCGCCCGCGAGTGCGCCGCGCACCTGGCCGAGCGCGCCGTCCTCGTAGGCGGGCAGCGGTTCGGCCTGCGCGATGTTGGCGTTGAACGCCGTGCGCGTGCCGCCCGGGGCGATCAGCGTCACCGAGATTTCGAACGCCGCCAGCTCCACCGCCGCCGACTCGAAGAAGCCCTCGACGCCGAACTTCGACGCGTTGTACAAGCTCATGCCCGGGTCGGGCACGTGGCCGCCGGAGCTGGACATCTGGATGATCCGTCCGCCACCCTGCGCGCGCAGCCACGGCGTGACCGCGCGTGTGAGGTGGATGGGACCGAGCAGGTTCACGGCGAGCTGCCGGTTCAGCAGCTCGTCCGACAGCTCTTCGGCCGCACCCAGCACGCCGAAGCCGGCACTGGAGAACACGACGTCGATACGGCCGAGCTCGGCGAAGGCCTGCCCGATCGTCGTGTGGACGGTCTGGGGATCGGTGACGTCGAGCTCCGCGGTCCACAGCCGGGCACCGTGCTGCTGCGCGAGTTCTTTCAACGCCGGGCTCAGGTCGCGGCTCGTGGCGGCGACGCGGTGGCCGCCGGCCAGCAGCTGGGCGGTGACCTCGAGCCCGAAGCCGGAACCGGCGCCGGTGATGAACCAGGTCTGGGTGGAAGGAAACACGGCGGAGTCCTTTCGGTAGGCGTCCGCCAATGTAGACGTCGACAACAATCTAGTCAACGACTACATGAGTCGAGATGCTCAGTCGAACCGCGAGTCGTCACCCCAGATCTTGTCCTCGGACGACTCACTCGACGGCGACACACGGATCACGGCCCCGGTGGCGTCGATGTCGAGCACGGTGACGGTGATCCGGTTGGCCAGGCTCACGTAGCCCTCGCCGCGGAAGTGGCCCTTGGTGTCGGGTAGTTCGGTGCGGTCGATGGCGAAGTCCAGCCGGTCCGGCGGCGACTGCGTGAGCGTCAGCCGGCGCGTGCCGAACCGTGCGTCCAGCGGCACGGTCACCGAACCGTGGATGAGCACGTCACACGAACCGTCGCGGCACGCGGTGAGGTCGGACCCGTCTTTGGCGGCCAGTGAAGACGCCGTGGTCGTGGTGGGCCGGGCCGGCACCGTCGAGACGGACGGCGTCACGACCGGTGACGTCACGATCGGGTCGGGCGGCGGCGGGGGTGGCTGCGGCGGCGTCGAACAGCCCGCCGCGAGCAGCAAGAACGAGCAGGCGAGCGCTTTTCTCATGCGCTCTTGGTAACACCTCGCCGGGGCCGGCGGGAGGAGGTTTCGCGGATTCCGGGGCCGCCGCGCTCGGCGAGGCGGCCCCGGAACCGAACCCGGTCAGGCGGGGTTGTCGCCGTGGGTGAGGGTTTCCCAGGAGACGAAGAGGTTGTTGCTGCCCTGGGGGCGGTGGCCGGTGGTGTAGGCCTGGGTGTTGGTCATGGCGATGCCGAGGCGGTTGTGCAGGGCGTTGTAGCCCACTTCGGTAACGGGGCCGAGGCCGCGCTTCACCGTGCCGCCGCAGAGCCAGGACGGGGGAGCGGTGAGCTCGTATTTGGTCTGGAAGCCCAGGGCCTGGCGCAGCCGCTCGCCGATGTCGGTGCCGTAGAGGTCCTGGCCCTGGATGCGGGAGGTCTCGGCCACTTCGGCGATCGCGGCGATGCCGTAGCCGGTGTGGACGAAGTCGCGGCAGGTTTCCTGGGTGAGGCCGTCGGCGAAGGTGGACTGGCCCTGCCAGTAACCGATGATCTGGTCGCGGGTGGTCAGGCCGCTGCCGGGCACGGTCTTGGGCAGCGCGCCGTCGGAGCTGAGGTAGATGAACGCGGGCACGCGGTTGCGGTAAATCGACATGCCGCGGTCGTAGATCGTCTTGTCCTCGAGGAACACGCCGATGCCGACGATGGCCTCGGCGATGCTGAGCTCCCAGTTGCCGGTGCGCCCGTCGCTGCCCTGGATCTCGTTGTAGTAGACCGAGCGCAGCATCGTGGCGAAGCGCCCGGAGTTCGGCCAGGTGCCGTAGGCGTATTTGATGATCTCCGCCGCGCGCGGCCAGGTCGAGGCCGACCACGCCGTCTGCAGGTGCGCGTTGTCGCTGGTGTGGTCTTTGATGGTCGCTGACCACGCGTCCATGATCTGGATCGCCTTGGTCGCGTAACGCGCGTCGCGGGTCACGTACCAGGCCAGGGACTGCGTGTACGCGGCGATCGCGTCTTCCCGTTCGTCGGTGCAGCCGTTGTTGGGCATCGAGCTGGGCCCGCAGTCGACCACGGCCCGCGGGTGCGGCGTGTAGGACAGCGACGCGTACTTCGAGCCCATCATCGAGTCGTACGCCTGTTTCTGCGGCTGCGTGCCGGCCTGCACGCGCTGGCGCATGGTGTCCAGCTGGGCCCGGCTCACCAGCACACCGGGGTGGGTGAAGGTGGCCGGCGCGGTCGGCGCCGCGGGCGCGGCCGGCTGGGCGGCGGCCGCCGGGCCGGTGGCGATCACCACGGCGGTGGCGGCCGCGGCCGCCAGGCAACGAACGAACTTCCGGTGCATGAGCTGCCCTTCGTCCACGACTTTGAGAACAGGGGCGCAGGCCGGCGGACCGTGCGTGAAAAGTGAATTTACTTCACCCCGGATGGTCTGGTCCACCGGGCGCGAAAACCCGTGTGCCACTGGCAGGGACGGCTTTTCCTTGCGGCAGCGGCAGTCTCACGGCGGGGGCAGCGTGCCGCGCTCCAGGATGTTGGCGTAGATGTTCTCCATCGCCTCGGTCAGCGGGGTGAGCAGCTCCGCGGGCAGGCCGTCGAAGAAGAGGTTGCGCACGAGCTCGACGTGGCCCGGTGCCGCCTTCTCCAGGAGCTCCCGGCCCGGCGTGGTCAAGCTGACCTCGGTGGCGCGCCGGTCGCTGCTCGACGTGCGCGCGTCGACGAGTCCCCGCGTCGCCATGCGGCGCACGTGGTGGCCGGTGCGGCTGCGTTCCCAGCCGATCTGGTTGGCCAGTGCGGTCATCTGCATCCGCTCGCCGGGGGCGTTCGCGAGCGCGGTGAGCACGTCGTAGTCCGGCATGGACAGCTCGCTGTCGGTCTGCAGCTGCCGGTTGATCTCGTAGCTCAGCCGCAGCTGGACGCGGATGTAGGCGAGCCAGGCGCGCTGCTGCCGTGCGTCGAGCCAGGGGTCGTCTTTGCTTTTAGGTGACATGTCCCGTAATCTGTCGTAGTGGTCGGCGGTGGAGCGAAGGGGCCCCATTGTCCCGCGGAGACCGGCCGAGCGGAACGACCACGCCTGGGCCGGGTGATTACACGGACGGGAAACACGGCAATGAACGCACTACAGGGGAAGACCGCCGTCGTCACAGGTGGCACGAGCGGGATCGGGCTGGCGACGGCCCGGCTGTTCGCGGCCGAGGGCGCGCGCGTCTTCGTGACCGGGCGGCGCAAGGACGTCCTGGACGCCGCCGTCGCGGAGATCGGCGGCGACGTGACCGGGGTCCAGGTGGACAGCTCCGACCTGGCCGACCTCGAGCGGCTGTACGAAACCGTCGGCGGGCCGATCGACGTGCTGTTCGCCAACGCGGGCGGCGGCGAGTTCTTGACGTTGGAGCAGGTCACCGAGAAGCACTTCGACGACACCTTCGGCACCAACGTGAAGGGCACGCTGTTCACGGTCAAGAAAGCGCTTCCTCTACTGGTGGACGGCGCTTCGGTGATCCTGACCGCTTCCACCGCGGGTACCAAGGGCAACGAGGCTTTCGGTGTGTACGGCGCGTCGAAGGCGGCCGTGCGCTCGTTCGCCCGCACGTGGGCGCAGGAGCTGAGCGGGCGCGGGATCCGCGTCAACTCGATCAGCCCCGGCCCGGTCGACACGCCGGGGATCTCGGGGCTCGTGGGCGGCGGCGAAGCGGCCGTGCAGCTCACTTCCGCGCTCGCGTCGACCGTCCCCTTGGGACGGATGGGCCGGCCGGAGGAGATCGCTTCGGTGGCGCTGTTCCTGGCGACCGACGCGAGCAGCTTCGTCACCGGCGCCGAGCTCTTCGCCGACGGCGGGGCGAACCAGGTATGACTGCCGACATCGGCCGGGTCGGGGTCTGGAGCGTCGAGCTGCGCACGGCCGCGCCGGGTGAGATCGCCGACGCCGCGGCGGAGCTCGACGAGCTGGGCTTGGGCGCGCTGTGGATCCCCGGTCTGGGTGGCGGTGACATCGTGGGAGACCTCGAACGGCTGCTCAAGGCGACCCGCGGGCTCACGGTCGCGCCGGCGGTGTCGAGCATCTGGCGCCACCCGGCGAAGGAGCTGGCCGCGGGCCACGCGCGGCTCACGCGCGCCTACGGCGACCGGGTGCTGCTCGGTCTCGGCGTGAGCGACCCGGGCACCGCCGCCGAGCACGGCCACGAGTACCGGCCGTTGCACGACATGGCCGCGTACCTCGACGAGCTCGACGCCGAGCCGGAGCCGGTGGCGGCGCAGCGGCTGATCCTCGCGGCGATGGGGCCGAAGATGGTCGGTCTGGCGCGGCGGCGGGCCGGCGGGACGCACCCGTTCCTCGTCACACCGGACTACTCGGCGACGGCGCGTGAACTGCTCGGTACCGGGCCGCTGCTCGCGCCGTATCAGGCCGTGACTCTGGAGCGGGACCCCGCGAAGGCACGGGCAGCCGGCCGGGGTTTCCTCACCGGGTTCTTCGGGGCGCCCGCCTACCGCAAGAGCCTGCTGGCGCAGGGGTTCACGGAAGCCGATCTTGCCGACGGCGGCAGCGACCGGCTCGTGGACAGCGTCCTGGCCTGGGGCGACCTCGACGCGATCGGCAAGCGCGTGGCGGAGCACCTCCAGGCGGGCGCGGACCACGTGGCCCTTCACGTGCTGGGCGTCGACGGATTGTCGTTGCCGCAGTGGCGTGAGCTCGCCGGGCTGGCTCAGAGCGCCGGGTAGTCGGTGTAGCCCTCGGCCCCGCCGCCGTAGAACGTGGCGGGGTCGGGGGTATTGAGGGCGGCGCCGGTCCGCAGGCGCGTGACGACGTCGGGGTTGGCCAGCGCCAGGCGGCCGAGGGTGACGAGGTCGGCGAGTCCGGTTTCGACGTCGGCGGCGCGTTCTTCGATGGTGGCGCCCGGGCGGGTCAGCAGCAGCGGGCCGGGGAACACGGTGCGCAGCTCGGTCAGGAGCGCTTCGTCGCCGTGGTGGGTGAGGTGGAGGAAGGCGAGGTCGAGGCCGGCGAGGGCGCGGACCAGGTGGGTGTAGGTCGCCGGCCCGGTCTCGCCCTCGTCGATGCCGAAGCCGCGCAGGCCGGGGGAGAGGCGCACGGCCGTGCGGTCGGCGCCGATCTCCGCGGCGACGGCCTCCGTCACCTCCAGGGCGAACCGCGTGCGGCCGGCGACGGACCCGCCGTATGCGTCGGTGCGGTGGTTGGCGTTGGCGGAGAGGAACTGCTGCACGAGAAAACCGTTGGCGCCGTGGACTTCCACACCGTCGGCACCGGCCTCGATCGCGGCGGCGGCCGCGCGGCGGAAATCCTCGACGGTCGCGCAGACCTCTTCCGTGGACAGTTCCCGCGGCGGCGGGACCTGCTGGTTGCCGCTCGGAGTGTGGATGCCGACGCCCGCCGCGACGGCCGACGGCGCGACCGGCGCCCGGCCGTGCGGCGTGTTGTCGGGGTGCGCGACGCGGCCGGCGTGCATGAGCTGGACGAACAGGTGCCCGCCCGCGTCGTGCACCGCCTTGGTGACCTGCTGCCAGCCGGCGATGTGCGCGTCGGTGTGGCAGCCGTGGCTGAGCAGGAAGCCCTGCCCGTCGGCCGAGGGCTGTGTGCCGCCGGTGATCAGCAGCCCGAGTGACGCTCGTTGCGCGAAGTACTCGGCGTCGAGCGGGGTGGGCGATCCGTCGGGCAGTGCGCGGTTGCGCATCATCGGCGACAGCGCCAGCCGGTGGCGCAAACGCATGCGGCCGACGTCGACGGGACTCCAGAGATCGGGCACGCGGGTTCCTTCCGTCGACTGTCTGAGTGTCTGTACTGGATCGTACAGAACGAAGTGTACTGTTTGGTACAGTGGATGGCTGGACTCTTCGTCCATGTTGGATGTAGTGTCCAGGACCATGGATGGGAGGACGGCGCGCTGGGCGCCGGTGTGCGAGGCGATCGTGCGCCTGCTATCGCCGCACGCGGAGGTGGTGCTGCACGACCCGCGCACGGACTGCGTGCTCGGCATCTGGAACGCGTTCTCCGGGCGGGAACCCGGGGACCCGTCGCTGCTCGGCGAGCTCGACGGCCTGCGCCCCGCCGGGAAAGACGTCTACGGTCCGTACCCGAAGTCGCTGCCCGACGGGCGGCGGCTGTCGAGTGTGAGTGCGGTGGTGAGAGACGAACACGGCAACGCCGAAGTGGTGTTGTGCGTGAACGTCGACCGCACCGCGTTCGACCAGGCCGCGCAGCTGTTGTCCGGGTTCGCGGCTCCGGTGACCGGACAGCCTCAGGCGTTGTTCGAGCGCGACTGGACCGAGACGCTCAACGACGTGGTGGGCGAGTTCGTTCGCGATCAAGCGACCCCGGTCGAGGTGTTGACCCGCGAACAGCGTTTGGTGCTTCTCGCACGTCTGGACGCGGCCGGCGTGTTCGCGCAGCGACGATCCGTGCCCGTGGTCGCGCGCGCGTTGCGCATCTCCCGTTCGGCCACCTACCAACTGCTCGCCGAGATGCGCAAGGAGCCCGATGCCGACGCTTCCTGACTTCCGCCTGGAGACGTACTTCTCCCGCTGGGAGTTCACCGCCCGCCACCACCTCACGGCGTCCGACGTACAGACCATGACCGTCGCCGAAC
This sequence comes from Amycolatopsis sp. 2-15, assembly GCF_030285625.1. NCBI lineage: Bacteria > Bacillati > Actinomycetota > Actinomycetes > Pseudonocardiales > Pseudonocardiaceae > Amycolatopsis > Amycolatopsis carbonis. Next base: position 8,212,914 of record NZ_CP127294.1, on the reverse strand, counting down.
TGCTGGCGCTGGCCGACGACGACGGCCGCGAACGCTGGGAGACCCTCGCGCTGGGCTACACCGAGACCTACGGCCTGCCCGCGCTGCGCGAGGAGATCGCCGCGACCTACACCGACGTCGGACCTGAGCACGTGCTGTGCTTCGCCGGTGCCGAAGAAGGTCTCTACCTGGCGATGCGGACGTTGCTCGAACCGGGCGACCACACCGTGGTGATCACGCCGAACTACCAGGCGGCCGAGACGATCCCGCTCTCGATCGGCGAGGTGTCCGGCGTCGCGTTGCGGCCCGAGGACGGCTGGGCCCTCGACGTCGACGAGATCGAGCGGCAGCTGCGGCCCGCCACGCGCCTGGTGTCGGTGAACTTCCCGAACAACCCGACCGGCGCCGTGCCGGACGTCGAGACCTGGACGCGGCTCGTGCGCCTGTGCGAGGAGCGCGGCGTGCTGCTGTTCAGCGACGAGGTCTACCGCGGGCTGGAGCTCGACCCGTCGGCGACGCTGCCGCAGGCCGCCGACCTGTCCGCGTCGGCGCTTTCGCTCAACGTGATGTCCAAGGCCTACGGGCTGCCGGGCCTGCGCGTGGGCTGGATCGCCTGCCGTGACCCGGAAATCCTGCGGCGGCTCGAACGGGCCAAGCACTACACGTCGATCTGCAACTCTGCGCCGAGCGAGGTGCTCGCGCTGATCGGGCTGCGCGCGCGGGACGCGATCCTGGCGCGCAACCGCGCGGTGATCGCGGAGAACGTGCCGAAGTTCGACGCGTTTTTCGAGAATTACCAAGATCTGTTCGATTGGGCACCTCCGCAGGGTGGCTGCGTGTGCTTTCCGCGTTACCTCGGCGCCGACGGCGTCGAGGCGATGTGCACCGAGCTCGTCGAGCAGCGTGGCGTGCTGCTGCTGCCGGCGAGCATCTACCGATCCGACCTCACGACGACGCCGGGCGACCGGTTCCGCGTCGGCGTGGGCCGTCGTGGTCCGGACGAAGGGCTGGCCGCGTGGGCGGAGTTCCTGGAGGAGCGGCGATGACGCTGGACGTGGTGGGGCTGCCCGAGATCGAGGCCGTGGCGACGCGGGGGCTGGTGTTCGACGCCGTGCGCGGTGCGTTGATCGCGCACGCCGAGGGGCGTGCGCAGATGCCCGCGCCGATCGCGATGTGGTTCCCCGAGGCCGAGGGTGACTGCCACGTGAAGGCCGGCTACCTCGAAGGTGCCTCGCACTTCGGCGTGAAGGTGGCCTCGGGCTTCTACCGCAACGCCGAGCGCGGCCTGCCGACCAACAGCGGCCTCATGCTGGTCTTCGACGCGGGGACCGGCGTGCCCGCCGCGGTGCTCGCCGACGAGGGCTGGCTCACGGCGTGGCGGACGGCCGCTGCCGGCGCCCTGATCACCCACGCGCTGACCCCGCCGGACGTCGACGAGGTGGCCGTGTTCGGCACGGGACTGCAGGCGCGGCTGCAGGGCGAGTGGCTCGCGGACCTGCGGCCGCTGACCCGGGTGCGGGTGTGCGGCCGGCGGCCGGAGGCCGTTCGGAAGCTGTGCGCTGAGCTGGGCGAAGCCGGGCTGACAGCGGTGCCCGCGACGGCGGAGGAGGCGGCGGCCGCGCCGTGCGTGATCACGGCGACGGCTTCGACGAGCCCGGTGGCGCCGACGGAGGCGTTCGCCGCGGTGCACGTGACCGGGATCGGCACCGACCTGCCGGGCAAGGCGGAGCTGCCGGCCGGGCTGTTCGCCCGCGCCACGACGATCGCGACCGACGACCACGCGCAGTGCCTCGCGCACGGCGACTTCGGCAACGCAGTGCGGGCCGGGACGGTCGCCGACGATGCGGACGTCGCCGCCGGCCTCGTCCTGCGCGACGGCGTGCCGAACCGCGCGGGCCTGACGATCGCGGACCTCACCGGCGTCGGGGTGGCCGACGCCGCGGTGGCGACGGCGGTGTTCCGGCACCTGGGCTGAGCTCCGCCGCGTGGCGGGCCCGGGGCCGCGGGTCGGCGACGCTTGGCGGATGAACGCGGGTGCGGGAACCGGGAGGATGGCGGGAACCGCACTCCTGGGGGCCCGCATGGACTACGCGTTCGATCCCGAGCTCGCCGCCGCTCTCCCGATGCTCCCCGACCTCGGCGACCTGAAGGACGTCGTGGCGGCGCGGGACAGGATGAAGGAGATAATGCTCGAACTGCTCGGCGACGTCGACGAGACCGGCGTGACCGTGCGCGACACGACCGTGCCCGGCCCGAAGGGCGCGCCCGACGTGGCTGTTCGGATTTACACACCGGACAACATCACGTCTCCCGCGTTGTTGTTCAACGTCCACGGCGGCGGCTTCATCGTCGGCGACCTCGACACCGATCACGCGGTCGTGCTCGACCTCGCGCGGGACCTCGGGGTCGTCGTGGTGTCGGTGGACTACCGGCTGGCGCCCGAGGCGCCGTACCCGGCGGGGCTGGAGGACTGCTACGCGGCGCTCGTGTGGTCGGTCAAGCACGCCGACGAGCTCGGCATCGACCCCGAGCGCGTGGTCATCCACGGCGTCAGCGCGGGCGGCGGCCTGTGCGCCGCGCTCGCCTTGCCGGCCCGCGACCGCGGCGGTCCGGCCATCGTGTTCCAGTTCCTCGGCGTCCCGGAGGTCGACGACCGCCTGCAGACGCCCAGCATGCGCCGGTTCGACGACACTCCACTGTGGAACCTCCCCAACGCCGAGTTCAGCTGGGACTCCTACCTCGGCCCGGGCATCCGCGGCACCGGCGGCGTGGCCGTCTAGGCCGCGCTCTCCCGCGCGACCGACCTGGCGGGCCTGCCGCCGGCGTACATCTCGGTCATGGAGTTCGACCCGCTGCGCGACGAGGGCATCGCCTACGCGCAGGCCCTGCTCGCCGCCGGCGTACCCACCGAACTGCACCTGTTCCCCGGCACCTTCCACGGCTCCGCCATGGTCCGCCACGCGACGATCACCCGCCGCGAGGCCGCGGAGTCCCGCGCGGTACTGGCGCGGGCGCTGGGTGTGGAGCTGAGCTGACGGCCTTGTCGGTGACGCGGCGTCCGGGTGCTGGCCTGGGCGCCGCGTTTTCGTTGTGTGGCTTGGGTTTTGATGTCGGCGGTGGGTGGCCGGGTGCGGTGCGCGAGGCGGTGTGCCGGCAGGGTGTGGTGGGTCGGGCTGGTGTGCGAACGGGGTGAGCCGGCTGTGGCTGGTTGGGGTGCGGTGCGCGAGGCGAGGTGCCACCAGGGTGAGTCGGGCGCGGCGGGTCAGGTGCGGTGCGAGAGTCGGTGTGCGAACAAATGCGAGCCGGGCGCGGCGAGTGAGGACCCCGCGAGGGCCCCGGTAGCGCGCCCGCTCGCTTGGGCGGGGGCCTCGGTGAGGGTCTCGCTGTCGGGCCCGCTGCCGAGGTCGGTTGCCATGGCGCGTGGTGTTGCCTGTGGCTTGCCGCCGACGTCGCTCGCCGGGGTGCGTGCTTCGGTGATGTCGCTGTCGGGCCCGCTGCCGAGGTCGGTTGCCGTGGCGCGTGGTGTTGTCTGCGTGTTGCTGCCAATGTCGCTCGCCGGGGTGCGCGCTTCGGCAGGGGTCGCTGTCGGGCCCGCCGCCGAGGTCGGTTGCCTTGTGCCGAGGTTCGGCCGGCGGCCCGCCGTCGCGCGCTGGCGCGGAGACCGGAGTCGTCACCGGCTCCGGTCCGGTCGCGCGGGTGCCCTCGGGGCGCAAGCGCAGAGCCGGTTCGGCGCCGCGTTGGAGGCCGGCGACGCATTGGCCAGGGAGGCCGTGGCGCGGACCAGGTCGGCGATCGTGGCGTGGTGGGCGACGAGCTCGTCGAAGTACGCGATCACCCGTACCGCGGCCTCGGCGTCGGAGTCGACGGCCGAGAGGCGCAACAGCAGCCCCTTCATGGAGCCAGCCTAGCGCCGCCCGGCCGTCGCCGGCAGGTGTCGCATGTGGACGGTCAGCGCAGCAGGTGCAGCTGGTCCCACGTGGGCACGTGCGGGGTGATCCGCAGCGTCAGCCCGGTCTCGGCGAGGGTGCGGTCGGCCTTGCGGGCGTTGCAGCTGCGCGCGGTGCCGCCACACGCGGCGACGGTGTTGAGCCAGCTGGTGCGCTCGCCGCCGCGGGACGTCGGGACGATGTGGTCGACCGTGGTCGCGTGGCGGCCGCAGTAGGCGCACGTGTAGCCGTCGCGCTGGAGCACGCCGCGGCGCGACCACCGGGGCGGGCCGGAGTAGCGCCACTTCATCACCACGTACCGCAGCAGCCGCACGACCTTCGGACGCGGGAAGATGCCCAGGTCGGCGCCGTCGCTCTCGTGGACGACCGCGACGTGGCGTACGAGCATCCGGATCGCATGGGGGACGGAGACGGTGTGCAGGGGCTCGTAGCCGGCGTTGAGGACCAGGACAGCCATGGCGGCGGGCACCTCCTTTTCGGTTTTCGCTCGGGTGGAGACCGCGACCGGAGTCGAACCGGTTTGATCCGCTTTGCAGGCGGTTCCCTGGCCGTTCGGGCACGTGGTCGGAAAGAGGATCGGAAATCGAGGCCGAAAATGTCACGAAATAGTCACGGAGAACGAAAAAGCCGCCCTGATCGGTCTCCCGACGGGCGGCTCCCTGCTGCGACGCGTTTCTGGGTGCGTCACGGCGTGGAGCCTGGTGTCTCGGCAGCGTAAGGCAGGCGCCGAGCATCGCCCGCGATGCCGAAGCACCCCGGACAGGCCATGCGCTCTTCGCCGCCGAACATTCTCGTCACTCCTCGGTCGATGGTGTACCACCACATCATGACCGACTTCGCGCGACGGCGTCAACGGTGATAATTCGCCCGGCGAACGACCTCGCCGGCCCCCGGAAATGTTTCGCGGGGCCGTCCACGCGTCCACAGTGGACGGGACGGCCCCGCACCGCCCCGGCCGGCGGGTACTCGTCACCCCGACGGCCGGAGGGAACCTACTTGCAGCGCTTGCCACCCTCGACCGACGGCCACCACGTGCCCAGGGGCGGCGCCGGGGTCTTGGTCCAGGTGATCTTCGCGCACTTGCCCTCGCTGCGGGCCTTCTTCGCGGTCACGACCAGCGCCGCGATGGCGACGCCGCACGCCAGGTTTCCCGGCTTCGGGATGTTCTTGCAGACGCGGGTCGCGGGCGCGCCCTCGGCGATCAGCTTCGTGGCGCTCTTGCTGAACACCCAGCTGCACGCGAAGAACCCGCAGTCGAGATCGGTGACGGCGGGCGCCGCGGAGGCCGGGGCCGGCGCGACGAGCAGGCTCGCGGCCACCAGCGGCGTCGCCAGCACGGCGGCGCGGAAGCGGAGATTCCTCATGAAACGCCCCCTCCTGTTCGCGATTGTCCGAAATGGAGCATCCCGCCCGCAGCCGATTATGTCTGCCCCCGCGCGGTCCTTACGCCCGAAGGGGTGACCGTCCACAGTGGTGGTTCAGCGGGCCCGGTAGAGCTCGCTCAGCAGCGCCACCGCGGCGTGCGTGGCCGGATGGGGGTCGCGGCCGTGCCAGATCAGCCGCACCGGAACGGGGGCCGCGTCGCGCACGCGGCGGTAGGCGATGCCGTCGCGGCGGTACTGGGTCACGGTGGAGTGCGGCGTGACGCCGACGCAGCGGCCGGTGACGATGGCGGCCAGCCAGTCGTCGATCTCGTGGGTGGGCTCCATACGCGGGCGCTCGGCCGGCGGCCACAGGTCGGCGGTCGTGGTGCCGGTGCGGCGGTCGATCACCAGGACGCGCGGGCTGAGATCGGCGAGCGTGACGGTGCGGCGGCGCGCCAGCGGGTCGTCGGTGGCCATGGCGCAGTAGCGGGCTTCGTGGCCGACGGTCGCGTGCGCGTACTTGCGGGTGTCCACGGCGGTGCGCACCACGGCGAGGTCGCACAGTCCCTCGGCCAGCCCGCCGGTCGCGGTGTTGGTGCGGACCAGCAGGAGCTCGACGTCGGGGTGGCGATCGGCCCAGCGGCGCTGGAACTCGGCCGTGTGGCGGCCCATCGCGGACCAGGCGTGGCCGACGCGCAGCCGGGTGTGCCCCGTCGTGGCCTCGCGCACGAGGTCTTCGGCCTCGGCCAGCAGGTGCCGGGCGCGGGCGAGCACCTGCACGCCGGCCGTCGTGGGGGTGACGCTGCGGCTCGTGCGGTGGAGAAGTCGCACGCCGAGTGCGGATTCCAACGAAACAAGGGTGCGCGACACCGCGGCTTGGGAGACGCCGAGCTCGATTGCCGCGTCCGTGAACGTACCCGTGTCCACGATCGCCACCAGGCACCGCAGGTGCCGCAGCTCCAGATCCATGACTTCAGCGTATGCGTGGCGCGGTGAATGCATTTTGCGCATGCATGGCCGTGCCGCAGGCTCGGCCCCATGACCCAGGACAACCGCACCGGCGTGGCGTTGATGTTCGGCGGCGCGGCCGCGAACCAGCTCGGCGCAGCGGCGGCGGCGCTGGCGTTTCCCGTGCTCGGGCCGGTCGGCGTGGTGGCCATGCGCCAGTGGGTGGCCGCGGTGCTGCTGCTCGCCGTAGGACGCCCGCGGCTCCGGTCGTTCACCGCCCGCCAGTGGCGTCCGGTCCTCGCGCTCGCGGTGGTGTTCGCGACGATGAACCTCTCGCTCTACTCCGCCATCGACCGCATCGGGCTCGGACTGGCCGTGACGCTGGAGTTCCTCGGCCCGCTCACTGTCGCGCTGGCCGGTTCGCGTCGCCGAACGGACCTGATGTGTGCGTTCGCGGCCGCCGCGGCTGTCGGAATCCTCGCACGGCCCCGCCCCAGCACCGACTACCTCGGCGTCGCGCTCGCGCTGGTCGCCGCCGGCTGCTGGGCCTGCTACATCCTGCTCAACCGCACCGTCGGCCGCCGGCTGCCGGGCGCGCAGGGCTCCGCCGCGGCGGCGGCGGGAGTCTCCGGGCTGCTGTACCTGCCCGTGGGAATCGTGGTGTTTTTCCACCACCGCCCCACACCGGCCGCGCTCGGCGCCGCGCTCGCCGCGGGGGTGCTGTCGTCGGCGCTGCCGTTCCTGGCCGACCTGCTGGCGCTGCGCCGGGTGCCGGCGCGGTTCTTCGGGGTCTTCATGAGCGTGAACCCGGTGCTGGCCGCGCTGGTCGGCGAAGTGGTGCTCCACCAGCGGCTCGACGCCCTGTCTTTGGCCGCGATCGGGGTGATCGTGGCGGCCGACACGGTGGCGGCGTGTCGGGTGAAGGGCGCGAACGCGGGCGCCGTACCGTCGGTGCAGGAGGTGTCGGATGGTGCGGATGTCGGACCGCGCGTGGCCGTCGACGGTGATCCCGAGCGACGAGCACGAACGCGCGCAGGCGACCGGTGTCCTGTTCCGGCGCATGGGCTGGGTGACGGAGACGCTGACGCGTGACGAGCGCGAGGACGTCGAGCGCCAGCTCGAGTTCTGGTACAGCAGCGGCTACTGCCCCGACGCGCTGCTGATCGCGCTCAGCACTCTGCCCGACGGCACCCGCCAGCGGCCCCGCCAGTCCGGTGAACGTCCCGGCGGCTTCCTGCGCTCGCGGCTGGAAGGCTGGTTCAACGACGCGGCCCAGGCCGCGATGACCGAGGTCCACGAGCCGCCGCGGCGCGGGCAGTCGTTCGAGGCGTGGTTCGAGAACAACCGCCGCCAGGCCGCGGCCGAGGGCACGGGCCGGCGGCGCCCGCGGGTCACCGAGGCGGGGCAACGCGCGCGTGATGAAGCTCGAACATTCGCGGCTTCCCGGCGTAAAGATCCGCTCGCACGGCTGCGCGAAAGTGAACAACGCCGGGCCGCGGCGCTCGACAGCCTGCGTGTGGAAGGTGCCGCCGCACCCGTGATCCCCGCGTCCCCGCAGGAGACGCGCTCGACCCCGCGGATGGTGGCGTCGTTCGCGGCCCGCCAGTCCGTGGCGGCGAGGTCACCTCAGGTGGTGCGAATCGTGCAAAGGTTGCGCGAAGAGAAACGTGGACCGTCGCCGGCCGAACTCGCCGTGCTGCGCAACGCCGTCCGCGACGCGCACCACAACGCCGGCCTCGGCACCCTCGAAGCGGCGAGCGCGCAGGTCGGCGACGACACCTCGGCGCTCACGCCGGAGGGGTTGCGCGTGTTGTCGTTTCTCGATCACGCGGACGAGAGCAAGCTGCCGGTGGAGGCGATGATCCGCCTGCTCACCCTGACCGTCGACGAGACGGCGACTCCCGACACCACAACCCGCGAGACGGCCGTCCCGGAGACTGCGGCTCCCGAGCCGAACCCGAGCGGGACTGACGCCGCGCCGGACTGACCCGAGCAGGTCTAGGCTCGCGCCGCACATTCGGCGCACAGCCCCCACCACGTCACCTCGGCCTCGTCGATCGTGAACCCCGGCGCCGACGACGGGTGCAGGCACGGCGCCGAGCCCACGGCACACGGCACGTCCTCGATCCGGTCACAACCGCGGCACACCAGGTGGTGATGGTTGTCGTGCCGGTCGAGCTCGAAGCGCGCGGGTGAGCCGGCCGGTTCGAGCGTGCGCAGCAGGCCGATGCCGACGAGGTCGTCCAGCACGTTGTAGAGCCCTTGCCGCGACAGCCCGCCCGTGCCGGCCTCGACGGCCGCCGCGATCTCGGCGGCCGTGGTGTGCGGGTGGTCGCGCACGGCACCGAGCACCGCCCGGCGCTGGGCCGTGTTCCGCAGTCCCCTCCGCTTCAGCTGGACCGCGAAGTCATCCATGACCCGATGGTAACTTCGCACCACCCACTACCACCGATCGAGGGGCCCGGGTCACACCCGGCCGAGGACGGCCTGCTCAGGCCCCGTCCTCGTCGCCGACGCCGAACGACTGGCGCCGCCGCGCGATGGCGCGCAGGTCTGCTTCGATCTCGCCGGCGGTGCGGCGCAGCGGTTCGAGCAGCTGCGCGCGCATCTCTTCTTTCGAGCGCCGGGTGGAGTGCATCGAGACGTTCAGCGACGCGTACACCTGTCCGTCTGGCGTGAACGCTGCAGCTCGACGCGCTTGAGGTACTCCGCCCGCCACTGTTCGGGCTGGAACGCGAGCAACACCCGGCCCATCGACGATGGGCGCGCCGGGATCCGGCTGCCGATCGTCACGTTCAGCGCCATGATCCGCCGCGCCGGGGTGCGGACCAGTCCGACGTAGACGATCTCGTCGTCTGCCAGCACGCACAGCGCGGCCGAGTCGTCGACCTCCGCCACCAGCTTGTCCAGGTGCGGGCGTGCGACCTCCGCGAGCGCCTGGCTCGACAGGAACGCGTTGCCGAGTTCGAGGATCCGCGGCCGCAGCCAGAACCGCTTGCCGTCGGTGTGCACGTAGCCGACCTCGGCCAGCGTGAGGAGGAAGCGGCGGGCGGCCGCGCGCGTGACGCCGGCGAGCTCGGCCACCTCGGTCAGTGATGCACGAGCCTGGCCGGCGCCCTCGAACCGAGGACCGGTGGGCGCCGGCCATTAGTCCACAAAGGACAAACATGAGGAGATCCGTCTCGCACGAGCCCAGCACAGACCCGTGGCGGGACCGGTCGCACCGAGCTCGGTGAGCGGGACGTGGTGCCGCACGCGGAAAACCGACGATCAGCAAGGGAACCTCAGAGCCGTTCACCCGATCCGGTGGCCTTCGCGTGTCGAACGGCTGAGCGGGCCCGCAACCACCGCGTGTCCACCAGACTCGCGCGGTGATGAACACCTCCCTCGACGACGCCGGCCGCTGCCTTCTCTCGGTGGCCTGGAACATCCGCACCGGCGTCCCGCGGGCGGGGGCCCGCAAGGAGGAGATCCGGGCCCGGCTGCAGGCCGTCTGCCGCAGCATGGGACACGCCGCCTGCGCCCGCGCGGCGGCGGCCGGCTCGCTGCCGGACCACGTGCCGTTCCTGAAACTCGCCGACCTCGTCTACGAGATCGACACCCTCCTGCTGCTCGTCGACACCGCGCTGGCGCCCGACGCCGACCGCGACCGCCGCCGGTGGGCCGAGATCGAGACCCTCGTCGCCGGGGTGGACGACCTCGTGGACCAGGCCGCGCACATTCTCGGGGACAGCTCGCGGCCAGCCGCTGAGCCTTCCCCCTCAACGGGGTGTCCGAATCCTCACAGGGTCGGTGCCTTTGCCGTCGCCACGACGCCAGAGCGGACACATTTTCCGGCCGGAGACATCGAGCGACAGCCAGCGAACAGGATGGAAGCGCTGACGTTCTCCTCGGTGGCCCCCATTTCGTGGACAGCCGACGAGCCTGGTTCCCTGCGCGGGCGCCCGACCGCGTGGCGCCGCAAGCGGGGACGACTGGACCGCGTCCCGCGACATCACGGTCGGGATGCTGCCGGACGCCGGCGTCGGGAAGCCCGAAGAGCAGCGCTTCGGTCAGGTGACGCGGTGGTGGGGCTGGTCGTCGCGGCGGTGCTTCCGCCGCCGGTGGTGGTGTGGCTGTCTCAAGATGGCGCGCGCTGGGAACGGGCGCCGGTCGAGGACTACGGCTTCGGTGCCGCCGGAAGTCTGAGCGTGTTCGTCAGCGACACCACGGTGCTCGTCGCGGGCAGGCGCCTGTGTGGGTGGCGGTCCGCTGAAGATCTGGCGAGCCTGAGGGCGGTCAGTGACGGACGCGGACCCCGGCCAGCACCGCGCTGAGGCTCGGCAGCCAGCGCTGGCGTGGGTCCGGGGCGGCGAGCCATTCGGTGGAGACGCCGGGGACCTGCGGGCCGATCGGCAGCGGAACGAGGGCGCCGCAGTCGAGGAGGTCGACGTCGGCGGGCAGGGTGGTGCGCGGGGGAACCAGGCCGTCGGTCTCGGCGAGGATCGCGACGCGCGGGCCGTGCTGCGTGGGCAGGACCAGGACGGGGCCCTGGCAGCCGGTGTCGGCGAGGTGGCGCAGCACCGGGCCGGCGGCGAGCTTCGGCAGGGTCACGGCGCACAGCCCGTTTTCGAGCGCCAGGAACAGCCGGCTGCCCTGCCAGCGGACAGACCAGCCGAAAAGGCGGCCGTAGTAGGCGTCGAACCGCTCGTGGGCGCGCTCTGCCGGCGCGAGCTCGGTCGGCTGGAGCTCCTGGTCGAGGCTCATCGTCGACGCCTTCCGGTTGCGGGGGAGTGGTTACAGGGGTCCGAGGTCCGACCACGAGTCTAACGGCACTCAGTGCCACTAGCAAGGCGGCCTGCTACCGTCTTCGGGCATGACGGAATCGCAGCGCCGCGCGCCGGCCACCCGGGTCGGGGCGACGCCCGCCGGCCGACGGCAGCTGCGCCGCGCGCTGTCCTCGGCGGCCGTGGACTTGTTCGTGGCCAACGGGTACGAGGCGACGACCGTCGACGAGATCGCCGCCGCGGCGGGAGTCGGGCGCCGCACGTTCTTCCGGTACTTCGACACCAAGGACGACGTGCTCTTCGCCAACCACGACGAGATCGTCACGGAGATGGAGCAGGCCTTCGAGCGCGCCGATCCGTCGCGCGACCCCGTCGAGGTGGCGTGCTCGACAGTGAGCCTGGTGCTCGACTACTACGCCGCGGACCTCGACGTGTCGCTCAAGCGGTTCACGCTCACGCGCACCGTGGCTTCGTTGCGGGACAAGGAAGTCGCGACGGTCGACCGGTACCAGCGTGTGCTCGCGCGGTACCTGCAGACGCGGTTCGCCGAGCAGGGTGACGAGACGGCGAGCCTCCGGGCGGCCGTCGCGGCGGCGGCGATCGCGGCAGCGAACAACCACGTGCTGCGGCGGTGGTTGCGCAGCGGCGGCAAGGACGACATCGCGGTGAGTGCGGCGCGGGCATTTGCCCTGGTGGGAGAGGCTTTCCGGCCGGTGAACGCCGAGACGACGGTGGTCGCGGTGCTGAGTACCGCGACGCCGTTGCCGGAGGTCATGGCCCGGCTCGGTGCGGCCTTCCAGGATTCGGACTGATAAGTGCACTCAGTGCCATTAATTAGAGCGCCGTCGCGGAGATCTCGACCGGGTAGCCGCCCCGGAGGACGGCGATGGTCGCGGGTGGCGTGATGACCTGGGCCGTTCCGCGGCGGGGCAGGGTGTGGCGCGGGCCGTAGCCGGAGGTCGTCCAGCCGGTCAGGCCGCCGTCGACGACCAGGGCGGGCCCGTCCTCGCGCAGGACGAACGCCCCATCCGGCAGCTCCGTCCACGGCCGCTCGTGCAGCCGGCGCCGGCGACCGTCGACGCGTTCGGTGTGCAGCTGCCGGTTCATGGCCCGCGCGGACGGCGGCGCGATGTCGAGCGCCTCCGCCCAGGCGTCGCGGTACCGCAGATAGTCCGCGCGGCGGCACTCCCCGCACGGGCGGTGGCCGGCGGCGAAGGACACGGCCTCGTCGTGGAAGTACAGGTGCGTGTAGCGGTGCGGCAGCCATTGCTCGCGCCACCGGCCGCGGAACTCGAGCCGGCAGGTGATCCACAGGTCGCTCGCGTGGGTGCGCACGATCTCGTGTTCGGAGTGGAGGATGCCGCGGTTGCCCGTCCACGCGCCGCGCAGCGGGATCGCGACGATCTCGCCCAGCGGCGTCACCCGGTTGCGCTCGGGCGCGCTAGCCACGGCCGGCTCCGCCGTGGCTGAAAACACGGTGCTCGACAACGCGGTGCCGGACAATGCTGTGCCGGACGATCGGGTGGGCGACAATGGCTCGATGGTCCACATCGCACGCGTCTACGACCCCGCCGGCCCCGACGACGGCACCCGCGTCCTCGTCGACCGCGTCTGGCCGCGCGGCCTGGCCAAGGCCACCGCCGCCCTCGACGACTGGTGCAAGGCCGTCGCCCCCACCACCGAGCTGCGCAAGTGGTACGCCCACGATCCCGACCGGTTCGCCGAGTTCACCCGCCGCTACCGCGACGAGCTCGCCGCCCCCGGCCCGGCAGCGGACGCGCTCGCCGCCCTGCGCGACCGCGCCGCACAGGGCCCGCTCACGCTGCTCACCGCGAGCCGCGCCCTGGACATCAGCCAGGCCGCCGTCCTGGCGCAGCTGCTTTCGGAAGACTGACACAGCCCCCATCGTCCCTGCTCGCGGCACCGAGCGCTGGCAAGTTCGCGACACGCACGCGAAACCCCGTGTTTCGCGTCCCATCGCGAAGGCCGCCAGGTTCGCGACACGGACGCCAGAGAGACCGCTTGGCACCTGAAGAGGGGGCGGCGACGGCAGGCGGGAGCGAGCCGGATTGCGTGGCTGCTGCCGCGAGTGGCCGTGCACTTGGGCGTGTCTCGCGTTCGCATCGCGAAGGCTGGCAAGTTCGCGACACACACGCGAAAAGCCGCTGCCGGCACCCGCACAAGCGAGCGCCGGCAGCGGCCGGGAAGCGGAACCCCTTACGGAGCCAGATTGAGCTGCGTGGCCTTCACCGCGTTGGCGACCTGTGTGCAGTCGGCCGTGGTGGTGCCGGCGACGCCGGTGCGGGCGTTGGTGGTGCAGGCGGAGTTCAGGGCCGTGCCGAGGTCCTTGAAGGTGGACGTGGGGCGCAGCAGGTTCTCGACCTTCCACCACAGCGCGATGGCCTTGTCCTCGCCGATGCCGCGGACGGTCTGGCCGTTGAAGGTGTCGCCGTCGGTGATGAGGTAGTCCGTCTTGTCGACGACGCCGGCGTCGATGTGGGGGTCGCCGTTGGCGCCGACCCAGAACTGGCCGTTGACGCGGTCGGGGCTGGGGCCCTCGCCCGAGTTGGGCGGGTTCTTCATGTCCCGGACCTGCCCGATGGACGAGCCCGCGCCCATCAGCCAGCGGTTCTCGCCCTGCACGTTGGCGTCGCCGGACTTGATGGCGATGAACTGGCCCATCACGTCGGACATGCCCTCGTTGAGCGCGCCCGCGTAGCCGTTGCCGAGCTGCGAGGTGTGCTGGGTGACACCGTGGGTGAGCTCGTGGCCGGTGATGTCCATTGTGGTCACGCCCTCGCCGAAGGCCATCTGCTCGCCTTCCCAGAAGGCGTTGGCCCACGGGCACTGCGTGTGGCGGCGACCGTCCGATTCGGTCTCGACCTCGCACATGCGCACGGTGCCGCGCAGGGCCTTGCCCTTGCCGTCGTGGTAGTCGGCGCCGATGTTGGCCGTGAGGTCGTACGAGGCGAACTGGGAGTAGAAGTCCTGTGCCTTGCCGAAGAAGTCGTAGACGCTGTTGACGTCCGCTGTCGCGACCGCGGCCTGGCCCTCGCCGCGGGTCACGCCGAACGCGGTGCCGACGCCGCAGCGCAGGTCGGCCAGCGTGGCGATGTCGAGGTCCACGACCTTGCGCTTCGCGTCGCACACCACGCGGTTGGTGGCGGCCTCCGACTCACCCCACACCTGCAGGACGTTGCCGGTGTCGGCGCCGACGACGACGGTCCACTTGTCCTCGGGGTCCACGCCGTTGACGGGCACGAAGTAGGTCGGCACGGCGGTGGCGCTCGCGCCGTCGCCGCCCAGGCTCGCGTCGTACCAGTACGCGGTTTCCGCGCCGGTCTTCAGTACGCCGGCGTCCTTCTGCGCCACGGCGGCGTGGGCGGCCTCGGCCGCGCGGTCCTGGGCGCCCTTCGCGTCGGCCGGGAACGAGCCCTGCGTGCGCTGCGTGGTCTTGCCGAGCGCGGCCATGAGCGCGCCGCTGCCGTCGAGGTCCTGCACGATCTGCGCGCCGTACACCGGTACCCCGCCGACGTTCTGCTGCAGACGCGCGACGCTGCCGCCCGGAAGGGACTGCACGCTGGTGAGCGTGAGGTCGCCGACGGCGAGACCGAACTGCCGGGCCAGGTCCGCGGTGTGCGACTGCGCGGCCGCGGCGGCGTTCCCGGCGAGGCCGCGGGCGGCGATCGGGGCCGCGGGCTGGACGGCGATGACGCGGCCGAGGGAGTCGGTGCTCACCTGGGTCTGCTGGGGCGACGCGCTCGCGGCGCCACCGGCGGCCACAAGGATCGACGAAGCCGTCACTGCTGTCGCCAGCACGGCCAGCCGTTTCGAAGACATACGGTCTACCTTCCGCACAGAGGGCCAACCCGAGTGGCCCGTGCGAGAAGTCTCGGATTCCGGTCCGAAACTCAGAAGCGCCGAAAGTAGGGAGTGGATCGTGGTCCAGCCGTTGGATGGAAAAGCCTCAAAACGGACACGGTAGCGCGGATGTCGTTTTACCCCAACGACTTCCGGCCCGGCGGCGAAATCGGCCGACGTCCAGGATGTGGGATCAGAGCATCGCGGCCGACGCGTGGAATTCGCGCCGCACCGTTTCGATCCCCGGTGTGGACCGCGACGGATGCACCCGGTTGGTCAGCAGCAAGTAGAAACGGCGACGCTCCGGCTCGATCCACAGGCTGGTCCCGGTGAAGCCGGTGTGGCCGTAGGCGGCGGGTTCCAGGGCGGTGCCGACGGGCGAGCCCGGCACGTCGAGGCCCTGCCACGCGAGTCCGCGGCGCAATGCGAGACCTTCGGTGTGACAGGCGATCATCTCCGCGTGCGACGCGGGTTTGAGCAACGCCTGCGCCCCGCCGGCCAGCGCCTGGCCGAGACGTTCGACATCACCGAGGGTGGCGAACAGCCCGGCGTGCCCGCAGACTCCGCCCAGCACCACCGCGTTCTCATCGTGCACCTGTCCACACACGACCCGGCCACGCCACGGGCAGTCCTCAGTGGCCACCGCATCGGCCGGCAAACCCTGGCCAGGACCGAAACCGGTGGCCGTGAGCCCCAAGGGCTGCGTCACGAGCTCCGCCACGAGCCGGTCGAGCGGCGCGCCACCCGCGGCCTCGGCGATCAGCCCGAGCAGGATGAACCCCTGCGACGAGTACTCGACCCGGGCGCCGGGCGTGGCACGCAGCGGCCCGGTCCGGATCGCCTCCAGTAGCGATTCCCGCGTCGGATGCTCGCGATAGAGCGGAGTTCCGCCCGGCAATCCGGAGGTGTGCGCGAGCAGCTGCCGCACGGTGATCCCGGCCTTGTCGCCGCCCGCATACGCCGGCAGGTACCGGGGGAGCGGCTCGTCGAGGTCGAGCAGCCCCCGCTCGGCCAGCGCCACCACCACGATCCCGGCAATCGGCTTCGTCACCGACGCGAGATCCCACCGGCTCTCCTCGGTCGCCGCCGGACCGCCGTGCCAGCGCGTGCCGAGCACCCCGCGGTCGAGCACGCCGTCAGCGGTTCCGACCGACCACGCCGCGGCCGAGAACAATCCGGTCGTGGAAGAAAGAAGCTCCCGCAGCTCAGTCCTCATCGGACACCGCCTGCAAACCGACCGGCCCCAGCTTCGCCGAAATCCGGTTCGCCGCCTCGGCCACGAGCGGGCCGAGCGCCGCAAACGCTTCCGGCTGCAGCGTGAACGTCAGCCCTGACACGCTGACCGCGCCGGCGACCGCCCCGTCGGCATCCACCACGGGCGCGGCCACGCAGCGCACGTGCGCCTCGTACTGCTCGTCGTCCACCACATACCCGAGACTGTCCACAGTGGCCAGCGAAGCGCGGATCGCGGCCGGATCGGTCAGCGTCTTCGGCGTCCACGCCTTCACCGGCCCGGAGAGCATCGCGGTGACCTCGGCCTCCGGCAGCCGCGACAGGATCGCCCGCCCGACGCCCGTGCAGTACAGCGGCACCTCGCCGCCCGGCCGGGTGTTCAGCCGGTACGCCTGCTCCGGCTCGAGCTTCTCCACGTAGACCGCCCGGTCGCCGTGGCGCACTGCGTAGTGCACTGTGTGCCCGGTCCTCCGCCGCAGGTCCGCGAGCACGGGCCGGGTGGCCCGGGTGGCGCGGCTGCCCGCGAGCACGGCGGCCGAAAGTCCGAGCAGCCGCGGCCCGACGTCGTACTGGCCACCGCCCGTCGCGGTCGCGAAACCGGCGTCCGCGAAGGTCTGCAGCATCCGGTGCGCGGTGGGTTTCGGCAGGTCACAGGCCTTCGCGAGATCGGCGAGCCGGTGCGGCCCACCCGGCAGCGCGAGTGTCGCCAGCACTTCCAGCGCCTTGTCCACCGCGCCGCGGGGACTGTTCGCCGAGTCGTTGACAGCCTTGGTCACGGCGCCTACCTTAGCGCAATCGCATTCCATCTGACGGAACGGTCTTTCACTTCACGAAACGATCGAAAGGAGCCGGCACCCCGTGGCCTCTTCGCGTCCCCGCCTGTCCCGCCGCGACGCCCTCCGGCTCGGCGGCCTGGCAGTGCCCGCACTCGCCTTGCCGGGATTGCTCACCGCGTGCGGCAGCGCCGCCGGCACTCCCGGCACCGTGCTGCGCGTGGCCCAGACCTCGGACCCGAAAACCCTGGATCCCCAGAAACAGGGCGACCTGACCTCCATGAACGTGCTGATCAACCTGTTCGACACCCTCACCACGCGAGGTCCGGACAACCAGCTGAAACCGGGGCTGGCCCTGTCGTGGTCCTCGCCCGACCCGCTGACCTGGCGTTTCAAGCTCCGGCCCGGCGTGAAGTTCCACAACGGCGAGCCGTGTGACGCCCAGGCCGTGGCCTTCGGCATCAACCGGCTGCTCGACCCCGCCACGAAGTCACCGATCGTCGAGCTGCGCTACGTGAAGCAGGCCGTGGTCGTCGATCCGCTCACGGTCTACCTGCGCTGCAGCCAGTCGGACCCGATCATCCCCGCGAAGGTGTCGCTGTTCGGCGGCGTCGCTGTGCCGCCGAAGTACCTGAAACAGGTCGGTTCGGCGGGCTTCGCAAAGCACCCGGTGGGCACCGGGCCGTTCACCTTCGAGGAGTTCCAGCGCGATCACCAGATGCGGATGCGCGCGAACCCCGCCTACTGGGGCGGCAAACCGGCCTACGACGAGCTCGTGTTCCTGCCGATGCCCGACCCGTCGTCCGCGCTCGCCTCCCTGCAGAGCGACGAGGTGGACATCGTCGCCGGCCTGACCCCGGACGCGGCGCTGCAGATCCAGGGGTACCCGGGCGTCGAGATCCGCCACTTCCCGGGCATCCGCACCTCGTACCTCTCACTCGACACCACGCAAGGCCCGCTGCGTGACGTGCGGGTGCGCCAGGCGCTCAACCACGCCGTCGACGTGCCACTGCTGATCAAGGCGGTGCTCGACGGCAAGGCGCGTGAGGTGCCGACGATGTTCCCGCGCGAGTCGTTCGGCTTCGACCCGTCGATCGCGCCGTACACGCGTGACCTCGGTGAGGCCAAGCGCCTGCTCGCCGCGGCCGGTTTCCCGGACGGGTTCGACACCTCCCTCACCGCGCAGACGGCCGACTCGAACATCGCCGAGGCGATTTCCGGTCTGCTGGCCAAGGCCGGGGTGCGGGCGCGGGTGGACCTCGTCGACACCGGCACCTACACGAGCCGGCTGACGTCGAACAACCGCGGCGCGCTCGGCCCGATGTACCTCGCCGCCAGCACCGGCTGGACGCTCGACGCCGAGAGCCTCGTGCAGTCCAATGTGCGCCACGACCGGCGCCAGAGCCGCTGGCACAACCCCGAAGCCGACCGGCTCGTCGACGCCGAGGAGCTCTCCCTCGCCCCCGCCGACCGGCAGAAGGCGTTCACGTCCTTGCAGTTACTTCTCAAGCAGGAGGCGCCGTTCGTGTTCCTCTATCAGATCGACAACGTCTACGCGGTCAACACGCGCCCGAGCTGGCAGCCGGGTGTCGTCGGCGTGCTCGACATGGCCTCGGCGACGGTGACCTCGTGACGGCGCCGGTGACGACCGCCGTCCGGCCGCCCGCGCGAGCCGGCGCCGGGGTGCTGCGGGTGGTCGTGACGAAGGTGCTCACGGCGATCGTCGTGCTGTTTTTCGTGGCCACGGCGGCGTTCCTGCTCGTGCGGCTCTCGGGTGACCCCGTGAAGCTGATCCTGCCGCCCGACGCCACCGCGGCGCAGGAGGCGACGCTGCGGGCGAGCCTGGGGCTCGACCGGCCGCTCATCACGCAGTACCTCGACTACCTCGCCGGCCTGCCGCGGCTTCAGCTCGGGAACTCGCTCGTCTACGACCAGCCGGTGACCGACGTCCTGTTCTCCCGCGTCCCGGCGACGCTGGAGCTGGCCGGCTCCGCGCTGCTCGTGGCGCTGGCGCTCGCCGTGCCGGCGGGGACCTACGCGGCGATGCGGCGCGGTCGTGCCGGCGACTCCGGCGTGATGGCCGGTGTCCTGGTCGGACAGTCCACTCCGGCCTTCTGGGTCGGGATCCTGCTCATCCTGATCTTCGCCGTGCAGTTGAAGATCCTGCCCGCCTCGGGTTACGGCGGCATCGAGCACCTGATCCTGCCCGCGATCACGCTCGCCCTGTACTCGGTGGCGGTGATCGCGCGGCTGCTGCGCTCGTCGCTGATCGACGTGCTGGGCTCGGACTTCATCCGCACCGCGAAAGCCAAGGGTCTCGGCACCGGCGGGATCGTGCTCGGCCACGGCATGCGCAACGCCGCGCTGCCGGTGGTCACGGTCATCGGCCTCGAGGTCGGCTCGCTGCTGGGCGGCGCGATCCTCACCGAGCAGGTGTTCTCGTGGCCCGGCCTCGGCCGGCTCACGGTCGAGGCGATCCAGAACCGCGACTTCCCGCTCGTGCAGGCCGCGGTGCTGTTCTTCGCCGCCACGTTCGTGATCGTGAACCTGCTGGTGGACCTGTCCTACACGATTCTCGACCCGAGGGTGCGGGTGACCTCATGACCGCCATCACCGCTGTCGCCACCGCTCGATCCGCCCGGCCGAGCGCCGTGCGCGCGATGCTGCGCAACCGGCTGGGCGCCGTCGCCGTGACCGTGCTCGTGCTGATGGTGCTGGTCGCGGTGTTCGCGCCGCTGATCGCGCCGTACGACCCGGGCGCGCAGGACCTGCTGGTGCGCCTGCACCCGCCGGCGTGGGAGTCGGGCGGCGACGCGAGTCACCTGCTCGGCACCGACCAGCTCGGGCGCGACATCCTTTCGCGGCTTTGTTACGGGGCCCGGATCTCGCTGCTGGTGGGCGCGTGCGCGGCGCTGCTCGCCGGGATCGTCGGCGCGACGATCGGGCTGGTGGCCGGGTTCCTCGGCGGCTGGTTCGACCGGATCCTCATGCGCCTGGCCGACATCCAGCTCGCGTTCCCGCCGATCCTGCTCGCGCTCGCCATCGTCGGGTTCCTCGGCTCCGGGCTGTGGTACGTGGTGCTGGTGCTCGGCTTCACGGGCTGGGTCTCCTACGCCCGCGTGATCCGCTCCGAGGTGCTTTCCTTGCGCACCAGGGAGTTCGTCACGGAGGCGCGGGCGATCGGCGTCACGGACCTCGCGATCATGCGCCGCCACCTGCTGCCCAACGTGATGGCGCCGCTCGCCACCATCGGCACGCTGCACGTGGCCGCCGCGATCGTGGCCGAGGCGTCGCTGAGCTACCTGGGCCTCGGCGTGCCGAAGCAGACCGTGACGTGGGGCGGCATGCTCAGCGACGGCCAGCTGTACCTGGGCACGTCGTGGTGGGTGGCCGTGTTCCCCGGCATCGCGCTGATGCTCACCGCGCTGGCCGTCAACATCACCGGCGACGTCCTGCGCGACGTCGCGGACCCGAAGGCGTACCGCTCATGAGCCTCGTGGAGATCAAGGACCTGCGGGTCGAGTTCCGGCTCGACACCGGCACGGTGACGGCCGTCGACGGCGTGAGCTTCGCCGTGGACGAGGGCGAGACGCTGGCGGTCGTGGGGGAGTCGGGCAGCGGCAAGACCGCCACGGCCCTGTCGTTGCTGCGGCTCAACCCCGAGCCACCGTGCGTCTACGAGGGCGAGGTGCTGCTCGACGGCCGCGATGTGCTGCGACTGTCCGAAAAGGACCTCCGGCGCATTCGGGGCAACGACGTCGCCATGGTCTTCCAGGACCCGATGACGAGCCTCAACCCGGTCAAGCGGGTGGGCGCGCAGGTCGCGGAAGTCGTGCGGCGCCACGCTGGGGCCTCCCGCGCGCAGGCCGCGGCTGCCGCCGTCGAAGCGTTGCGGGAAGCCGGCATTCCCGACGCGGAACGGCGGGCGGCCCAGTACCCACACCAGCTGTCCGGTGGGCTGCGCCAGCGCGTGATGATCGCGATGGCGCTCGTCGGCCGGCCGCGGGTGCTGGTGGCCGACGAGCCGACGACCGCGCTCGACGTGACCGTGCAGGCGCAGATCCTCGAGCTGCTCGTGGAGCTGCAGCGCCGGCACGGCATGGCGATCGTGCTCATCACCCACGACCTGGGCGTGGTTGCCGAGGTCGCCGACCGGGTCGTGGTGATGCGCTCGGGCCGGGTCGTCGAGACCGGCGCCGTGCTGCCGGTGTTCGAGACACCGCAAGAGGAGTACACGCGCGAGCTGCTGCGCGCCACACCGAAGCTGGAGCGGGTATGACGAACCTGGTCGAGATCCGGGGCCTGCGCAAGGACTACGGCGCCGTGGCCGCCGTGGACGACGTCGACCTCGACGTGGTCTCCGGCGAGACGCTCGCCGTGGTCGGCGAATCGGGCTCCGGCAAGACGACGCTGACGCGGCTCCTGTTGCGGCTGGCCGAACCGACGGCGGGCATCGTCCGCTTCGACGGCGCCGACCTGGCGATGCTGCCGGCGGCCCGGCTGCGCAAGGTGCGCCGCCAGATGCAGGTGGTGCTGCAGGATCCGTACTCCAGCATGAACCCGCGCCTGCGTGTCACCGAGATCGTGGGCGAACCGCTGGTCACGCACGAGCGCGGCCTGCGCGGCCGCCGTGGCCGCCCGCGGTTGCGGGCGCGGGTCGGGGAGCTGCTCGACGCCGTCGGCCTCGCGCCGGAGGTGCAGGACCGCTACCCGCACGAGTTCTCCGGCGGGCAACGGCAGCGCATCTCCATCGCCCGCGCACTCGCCCTCGAACCTCGGCTGGTCGTGCTGGACGAGCCGACGAGCGCCCTCGACGTCTCCGTGCAGGCGCAGGTCCTCGACCTGCTCGCCGAACTGCAGTCGAGGCTGCAGCTGACGTACGTGTTCGTGTCGCACAACCTGGCCGTGGTGCAGCAGATCGCCGACCGGGTGGCGGTGATGCGCGCGGGGAAGATCGTGGAGCTCGCGTCGAAACGGCAGCTGTTCGCGGCGCCGGAGCACGACTACACGCGGACCTTGCTCGACGCGGTGCCGGACCCGGATCCGCGGCGGGCCAGGCGACGGGCCGTGTCGTGAGGTGGCTGACGTGAGCTCAGTGCCGCGACAGCACCAGGCCCGCGCCGCCGAGCAGCACGATGTCGTCGGCCGGGCCGGTGTTGACCAGCACCTGCGGGGGTTCCGAGCCGGTGGCCCACGACGAGTCCTCGCGCAGCCGGTGCTCAATGCGAGCGCGAAACGCTTCGCCGCCTTCGGACGCTTCGCCGTGCAGGATGAAGAGGCCCGGAGCGAACAGCTGCTGGATGTTGACCAGGCCCAGGGCGATGTTGCCCGCGTACTCGTCGAGCAGCGGGTCACCGGCCAGCTCGCGGACGCTGCGAGCGGCCAGGCCGCGCCGCTCGGCCTCGGCGCGCAGCCACGACGTGGTCGCGACGGTTTTCCAGCAGCCGCGCGCGCCGCAGGTGCAGGGCAGGCCGCTGGCGGCCACCGTCATGTGCGCGCCGCTACGGCCACCCGGCGGGGCGAGCACCTCACCGTCGTAGAGGATGCCGACGCCGAGCACCTCGCCGGTCGACACGGACGCGAACGTCGTGCGGCCGCGGCCCGGGCCGAACCAGCGGTCGCCGAGCACCTGCACGCGGGCGCGGTGCTCCACGTGCACCGGGACACCCACGAGCCGGGTCACGACGTCGGCCACCGGGTAGCCGTGCAGCGCGGGCACCTCGTTGACCTCGATGATCACGCCAGCCGGCGCGTCGACCAGGCCCGCGGCGGCGATCCCGACGCCGGCCGGCGGGCTGGGGAACCGCACCGCCGAGGCGAGCGCGGCGTCGATCTCGCCGGGGTCGGCCGTGCCGTGCGGGTACGTCGCCTCGGCCTGCCAGAGCACCGTGCCCGACAGGTCGAGCAAGGCGGCGCGTACGCGTCCGGGCACCAGTTCGACCGCGCCCAGCACCGGCGCAGTGTTCTGGGCCGGCGCAGCGCTGTGCACCGGCGCGGAGGGCTCGGCGGCCGGGGCCGGGACCAGCCGCAGTGCTGGCCGTTCGCCGGAACTCATGCGGTCACGATGCCACGCCCGGCCCGACGAGGGGAGCCCACATGCCCGAACTGACGCGGATGACCTGGCGGGAGGTGCGCGCGGCCGCGCCGTCGGCCATCGCGGTCCTGCCGATCGGCTCGCAGGAGCAGCACGCGGGCCACCTGCCGATGGGCACAGACACGATGCTCGCCGAGGCCGTGGTCGACGGCGCGCTCACCCGCCTCGGTGGCGATCCGGAGGTCGTGCGGCTGCCCGCGCTGCCGTTCGGCCACAGCCCGCACCACCTGTTCGCCGCGGCCGTGTCGCTCTCGGCCGCCACGCTGCAGGCCGTGCTCGCCGACGTGCTCGATTCGCTCGTGCGCAGCGGGTTCCGGCGCGTGTTCGTGGTCAACGGCCACGGCGGCAACGACGAGATCATGCGCCTGGCCGTAAAGCAGTACGCGCTGCAGGCCGACGTCGCGCTCGCCGCGTGCTCGTACTGGTCGCTCGGCGAAGCCGCTTCGCCCGGCCACGCCGGGCTGTTCGAGACGTCGCTGATGCTCGCCGCGAAGCCGGATCTCGTGCGCGAACCCGCGCCGCGCCCGGACGTGACACCGCCGCCGTTGTTCGACCGGCCGCCCTACCCGGGGCTGACGGTCGAGCGCCACGGCGAATGGGCCCGCGTCGGCGGCTCCACCGACGACGCCACGGCCGCGACCGCCGAACGGGGCACCGACCTGCTCGACCGGCGGGTGGCGGCACTCGCCGCCGCGATCCGCGCTTTCCACAACGCCACCGCGGCCACCGGAGAACACGCACACACCGAAGGGGAGGCATGAAGATCACCGACGTCGACGTGCAGGTCGTGAACCTGCCGTTGACCAACCCGTTCACCAGCTCGTTCGAGACCAAGACGGGGGAGACCCGCACGGTCGTGCGCCTGCGCACCGATACCGGCGTGGAGGGCTGGGGCGAGACGATGTGGGGCCGGCCGGTCGCCGAGCTCACGCGCCAGCTCGGCGCGGAGCTGGTGGGCCAGAGCCCGTTCGCGCTGGAGGCGTTCCACCGGCGCCACCACATGGTGCCCTTCTTCCACGGCTACCTGGGCTACGCGGCGCTGGCGGCTCTGGACGTCGCGTGCTGGGACGTGATGGGCAAGGCCACCGGTCAGCGCGTGACCGATCTGCTCGGTGGTCCGGTGCGCGAGGAGGTGCCGATCACCGCGCTGGTGACCCGCGCCGACGCGCCCGGCGCGCAGGGCCTCGAGCTGGCGCAGGGGATCGCCGAGCACGCGGCGAAGGTTGTGGCCGAGGGCGGCTTCACGGCCGTGAAGCTCAAGGGCACCACCGACGTCTTCGGTGACGTCAAGATCATGCGGGAGCTGCGGCGGGCACTGCCGGAGGTCCAGCTGCGTGTGGACCCGAACGCCGCGTGGTCCGTGCCCGACTCGATCCGCGCGGGGCTGGCGCTGGAGGAGCTCGACCTGGAGTACCTCGAAGACCCGTGCGTGGGCATCGAGGGCATGAGCCAGGTGCGCGCGAAGGTGCGGATCCCGTTGTGCACCAACATGTGCGTGGTGCGGTTCGAGGAGTTCGCCCCGGCGGTGCGCCTCGGCGCGGTGGACGTGATCCACGGCGACGTCTACAAGTGGGGCGGCATCGCTGCGACGAAGGCGCTCGCCGCGCACTGTGAGACGTTCGGCCTCGGCATGAACCTGCACAGCGGCGGCGAGCTCGGCATCGCGACGGCCGCGCACCTCGCCGTGGTCGCCAGCACGCCGGTGCTCTCGCGCGCGATCGACAGCATGTACTACCTGCACGTCGACGACATCGTCCAGCCGCTGCACCTGGAGGCCGGCCGCCTGCGCGTGCCGACCGGCCCCGGCCTCGGCGTGGAGGTCGACGAGGACAAGCTCGCCTTCTACACGGCGAAGAACGCCGCCGAAGGCGACCTCACCGGCTGACGCGCGCGAGCACGTCGTCGAGGGAACCCGCCAGGGCTTCGGGCGAGCCGTGCAGGTGGGACAGCGTGGTGCCACCCTGCTGGGCGGTGAGCAGCGTCAGGGCGAGGTGCTCCGCGGAGACGTCCGCGGGGATCTCGCCCGCCGCCTGGGCGCGGCGGACGAGCGTGGTGAGGGCGTCCTGCCAGCGGTCGAAGAGGCGCGCGAGGGTGGTGCGCAGCTCGGTGTCGTCGTCGACCTGGCCGACGAAGGCGCCGAGCGGGCAGTTGCCGTAACCGCTCTCGTCGGCCGCGGCGAGCACCTCGTCGCGCCAGCGGCGCAGGTCGGTGCACTCCTCGTCGGACAGCGACGGTTGCGCGGCCAGCACGCGCTCCAACTGGTGCTCCAGCACAGCGACGGCGAGCTCCTGCTTGCCGCCGAAGTAGTGGTACAGCTGGGATTTGCCGGTGCCGCTCTCGGCGAGCACGTCCTCCAGCGGCGTGCCGCCGATGCCGCGCTCGTGCATCAGGCGCGCGGCCGTGGTCACGATCTTCTCGCGCGTGCGGCGGCCGCGGCTCGTGGTCGGTTCGGGGCGCATCTACGCGGGATAGGTCTCGTAGTGGCGGGTGTCGAGCGTCGCGGGGTCGAACTTGCCCGCGATCGAGCCGATCCACTGCTGGAAGAGCGGACCGGCGCGGAAACCCTGCTCGTGCGCCTCGACCGACGTCCAGTCCACCGCCACGGTGAAGCGGCCGGGTTCCTCCACACAGCGGCTGACCGTCGCGGACAGGCAGTCCGGGTGCTCACGCAGGTAGGGCACACCCGAGGCGATGGCCCGGCCCAGCTCGTCCTCACCGCCGGGCAGCGCGGTGAGGGTGGCGACTTCGGTGACCATGGTTTGCCTCCCTCAGGCGGTTTCGACGGGCAGGTCGGCGCGGGCGCTCCACTCATTCCAGGAGCCGTCGTAGTTGCTCCCAGGCGGGAAGCCGGCGATGGCGAGTCCGAAGAGGACGGTCGAGGCCGCGACGCCGCCATTGCAGTAGGCCACGACCGGCCGGCCGGGGTCGAGCTCGGCGGCGGTGAAGAGGTCCTTCAGCTCGGCTGCCGAGCGCCAGGTTCCGGTGGTGAGGTCCACGAGGTCTTCGCGCGGCACATTCACGGCGCCGGGGATGTGCCCGGGCCGGTTGCCGGGGCGGGCGATCTCGCCGGTGTACTGCCCGGGATCGCGGGCGTCGACGAGCTGGATCTCCGGCTTGTCCAGCGCGGCCAGCACGTCCTCGGCCGTGGCCCGCAGTTCGGGTCGGGTACGCGGGGTGAACACCGCGCACGGGTGCTCCGGCACAGCCGTGTCTACCGGCCGGTTTTCCTGCTGCCACTTCGTGAAACCGCCGTCGAGCACGACCACGCGGTGGTGGCCGTAGTAGTGCAGTGCCCACCACAGGCGTGTGGCGAACGTCGACGCCGGGTGCGTGTCGTAGGCCACCACGAGGTGCTCGTCACCGATCCCGGCCCGCGCCATGGCGTCGGCGAACTGCCGCTCGGTCGCCACCTGCACGGGCACGGAGTCGTCCGGGTCGACGATGTCGCGGGTCCAGTCGAGGAACACCGCGCCGGGCACGTGACCGGCGGCGTACTCGTCGGCCGAGCTCTCGTAGCCGAGGCCGGCCGGCCGCGGTGACGAGGTCCCGGCGCCCTGGCCGGGCAGCGGCGGCACGGAGCCGCGGATGTCGACGACCCGGATGTCCGGATCGTGCCGGTGTGCGGCCAGCCACTCGGTGGTGACCAGGAAATCGGTACGTGGCATCGGCTCGGGCCCGTCCCTCCGGCGGGGCCGGTGCCCGCCTACAGTCTGTACCATACAGTACATTTTCGCCGGGCGGACTTTTCGGGAAGGTCAGCGCAGCGCGTTGATCGTGATGGTGAGCGTGTCCGGATCGCCCGCCTGCACGGCGCCGCTGAAGTCGGGGCCGGGGGAGACGTCGTCGTACGGGAAGGCGTAGCCGCGGTTGTCCGGCAGGCGGCTGTGGACGATGCGGGCGTAGTGGTTGGTCTCGGCGGCGGTGTAGAACTTCGCCGGGTTCTCGTCGTCCGGCTGGTTCGGGTTGTCCAGCAGTGTCGTGCGGTTCAGCGCGGCCGCCAGCCTCGGGACGATCGCCTTGCGCGCGGCGCTGTCGCCGTCCTTCAGCGCGAAGGGACCGCTGTTGCAGCTCCAGACGTCGGCGGTGACCGGTTTGGCGAAGCGCTCGCCGTTGGTGAAGGCCAGCAGGCCGTCGCTGCCGACGCGACCGGTGAACTTGCCCAGGCCCGGGATCTGCGAGTCGACGGTGAGGTCGGAGCCCGAGTACTTCTGCCAGACGGAGTCGATGTACCCGTCGAGGTAACCCGTGAAGCGGTCGGCGCGGTGTTGCGCGGACAACGCGCGCAGCGGACGGCCGTCGGAACCGGCGTCCACGAGCTCGGCCCACGCGCCGCCCTGGGCCCTGAGCGCGTCGCAGATCGGGTCGAGCGACGCGGCGGGGAGCCCGGGCACGGTCTGGTCGCCCGAACCCGTCGTCTTCAGGTGCAGGCCCATCGGGATCGCGACGAAGTCGACGTAGCTGATGTTGGCGAACAGCACCGCGTCGTTGAAGGTGAACTCGCAGAACGACCAGTTCCGGCCGTGGTTCGGGTCCGCGGTGTTCACGAAGCTCGGGTGCACCAGTGCGGGGCCGGGGTTGACGAAGAAGTCGAGCTTCGCGTCGGTCACCACGTAGATCCGCGCGCCCGCCATCTTCGGCACGCTCAGCTGCGGCAGTGACTTCACCGGGATGGCGCAGTCCTCGGCGAGCGGTGTCTGGTCCGCCGAGGGCGAGGGCGGGTTGTACGGCGTGCCGTCGGCCTTGAGGATCACGACCTTGCCGTCCGGCGCGATGCCCGTGACGTACGCGTAGGTTTCGCCGGCGCCGGAGCGGTCGTCGAACGCGACCTTCACCGTGTCGGGTGTCGCGGCGGAGGCGATTCCGCAGCCCCACCAAGGAAACGTGGCTGCCGCGGCGGACGCGCCGAGAAAAGCTCGCCGGGAAATCAAGGAAACCGACTCCTGGGGTTCGAAGGGTGGTACGGATCGCCTGCGCCCGCCCTCTCGTCAGGTACAGGCGATCCCGCTCAGCCGACCTGGAGGTCGATGCAGGAGTAGAACGCGTTGGCCGTGTCCGCGATGTTCCACACGGCGAGCACGGTCTGGCGGCCGGTGTGGCCGCTCAGATCCACCTGGTGCGTCACGGTTTCCGGCGGCTGGTGGTTGTGGCCGTCGAAGCTCGCAACCTTCTCGTCGCCGATGAAGTACTCGTAGCTCGCGGTGCTGTGGCGCGCGGTGAAGGTCCACGTGAACGTGACCGTCTTGCCGACCGAAGCGGCCTGCCACGGCTTGGAGTTGTCGTTGAGCTCGGCGAACTGCGCGAGCCCGCCGTTGCAGCTGTGCAGGCCCTTCGGCCCCTCCACGCTCTGCGGTTCGTACTTGATCTCACCGCAGTCGAGCACGCCCTGCGCGCACTGCGCCTGCCGGCTGGCGGGGGAGTTGGCGTACCCGTGGGCGCTCGCGATGCCGGCGGGGCTGACCAGGACGAGCACCGGCGCGAGCGCGGCGCCCGCGAGTCCGGCGAGGATCTTCCGGTTCGCTTTCATGCCAGCTCCTTCGGGGAATGCTCGCTTCCCGGCCGCGGGGACGGCGAAAGGGCGCACTGGCGTGCCGCCGGGGAGGTGCGCGAGCGAAGGGTGATGTCTGTGGTCTAGACCATAACCCCGAAGGACGTCCTTGGTCAACAACTGGCAAAGAGATGCCGAAAGTTGGTAAGTGGCCAACCGAAGATCGGCCGGAAGTCTCGAAACCTACGAACGCTGCCCCGACAGGAGCTCGAACGCCTCCCACATCCCGGCGTAGCGCCCGCCGCGGGCGAGGAGCTCGTCGTGGCTGCCGGCCTCGGCGATGCGGCCGCGGTCGAGCACCACGATGCGGTCGGCCGACTGCGCGGTCTGCAGCCGGTGGGCGATCACGATGGTCGTGCGCCCGGCCGAGAGCGTCCGCATGGCTTCGGCGACGTGGGCTTCGGCCGCGAGGTCGAGGTTCGACGTCGCCTCGTCGAGCAGCAGGATCACCGGGTCCACGAGCTGCGCGCGGGCGAGCGCGAGGAGCTGGCGCTGCCCGGCGGAGAGTGACCGGCCGCGTTCGGCGATCTCGTGCAGGTAGCCGCCGGGCAGCGTGGCCACGAATTCGTGCGCCCCGACGGCCCGCGCGGCCGCCTCCACCTCGGCGTCGGTGGCGTCGGCCCGGCCGTAGGCGATGTTGTCGCGCACGGTGCCGGTGAACAGGAACGCCTCCTGCGGCACGTACCCGAGCGCGCGGCGGTAGGCGGCGAGGTCGAGCGAGCGCAGGTCGTGGCCGTCGACGCGGACGCTGCCGGTGTCGGGGTCGTAGAAGCGCGCGAGCAGCTTGACCAGCGTCGACTTGCCCGCGCCCGTCTCGCCGACCAGCGCCACGGTCTCGCCGGCCGCGATCGTCAGGTCGACTTCGCGCAGCGCCTCCGGCGGCATCGTGACGGCCTGCGAGCCCGCGACCAGCCGCGGGTCGGCGGGGCCGCGGCGCTCACCCGCGCCCAGCGCCGGCGCCGACGGGTACGCGAAGCGCACGCCGTCGAACGTGATCTCGCCGCGCAGCCGGCCGGGGTCGATCGCCTGGACAGCCGGCGGGGTGAGGGTCTCCAGCCGCATCAGGTCGGAGATCCGGCTCACCGACACGCGGGTCTGCAGCCACGAGTCGAACACCTGCGACAGCTGCTGGATGGGGGAGAAGAACAGGTCGATGTAAAGGATGAACGCGATCAGCGCACCCGGTGTGAGCTGCCCCGAGTAGATCATCCCGGCACCGACGCCGAGCACGATCGCGTCGGCGCCCGCCGAAAGGAACTGCACGAACGGGAAGTACGTGGCGGCCAGCCGCTGCGCGGAGTAGCGCGAATCGAGGTAGTCGCGCCCGAGGCGGCGGAACCGGCGGATCGTCTCGTCCTCGTGCGCGAACGCCTGCGACTCGCGCACGCCCGAAAGGCTCTCCTGGAAGTCGGCGTTCACGATCGCCACGCGGTCGCGGGCCACGTCGTACAGCTTCGCGGCGCGCCGGCGGAAGATCACCGTGCCGATGGCCAGCGGCACCACCACCGACAGCGTGCACAGGCCCAGCAGCGGGTCGACCACGACCAGCGTCACGCCGACCCCGGCGAACGTCACGAACGCGACCAGCGCCGAGAGCAGCCCGTTCTGGATCAGCGACTCGAACTGGTCGACGTCGGTGGTCATCCGGGTCATGATCCGGCCGGCCATCTCGCGCTCGTAGTAGTCGAGCGAAAGCCGTTGCAGCTGCGCCCAGATCCGGATCCGCAGCGACAGCATCACGCGCTGCGCGGTCCGGCCGGTCACGAACGTCTGCGCCACCTCGTCGAGGAACGCGATCAGCGTGATCAGCAGGAACAGCCCGGCGGCGCCGAAGAGCACGGCCTGCGAGCCCTGCAGCACACCGTCGTCGATGCCGCTCTTCACGAAGACCGGCCCGATGACCGAGGCGACCGCGTCGATCACCACGAGCAGCAGCCCGAACAGCAGCGGACGGCGGAACTCGCGCAGCAGCGTGCGCAGGGAAAATGAGCGGTGCTGGCGGGCTTCCGCGGTGAGGTCGACCTTCGCGAAGTCCCGCACGGGTTTCAGCTCGTCGACGCGCGCGAGCAACTGCGGGGTCGGCGGGAGCGCGGCGCGCCAGCCGCTGCCGCCGGCCGAGCCGCCGAGCCCGGCGCCGATGCCCGCGGCTCCGGTGGCACGGGTGGTGAAACGCCGGCCGTTTCCGTTCTGCCCGTTTCCGTTGTGCCCGTTGCGTTCCCCACGCCAAGCCGACGCGGTGGTCCCCGCCACGGTGAGGGCTTCGATGCGGTCACCGACCCGCTCGGCGGCTTCCTCCTCGAGCCCGGTGAGCAACGTGCGGTAGAGGGCGCTGCGTTCGACCAGTTCCTCGTGGGTGCCCTGGTCGGCGACCACGCCGCCGTCAAGCACCACCACGCGGTCGGCCAGGTGCAGCGTCGAGCGGCGGTGGGCGACGAGCAGCGTGGTGCGCCCGGCCAGCACCGTGCGCAGCGACGCGTTGATCGACTCCTCGGTGTTGGCGTCGACGGCGCTGGTGGCGTCGTCGAGCACGAGCACCCGCGGATCGGTGAGGATCGCGCGGGCCAAGGCCACGCGCTGGCGCTGCCCGCCCGAGAGCGAGAGCCCGCGCTCGCCGACCACGGTCTCGTAGCCCTGGGGCAGCGCGCGGATGAAGGTGTCGGCCTCGGCGACCTCGGCGGCGGCGAGGATCTCCTCGTCGGCGGCGCCCGGTCTGCCGTAGGCGATGTTGGCGCGGATGGTGTCGGAGAACAGGAAACTCTCCTCGAACACCACGCCGACCTGCGAGCGCAGGGAGCGCAGCCGCACCGTGCGCAGGTCGTGCCCGTCGAGCAGCACGGTGCCGGATTCCGGGTCGTGGAAGCGGGAGACGAGCGTGGTGGCGGTGGTCTTGCCGCTGCCGCTCGGGCCGATCAGCGCCACGCGCTCGCCGGCGGCGATGTGCAGGTCGAAGCCTCGCAACACGGGAGCGTCGGGCGAGTATCCGAAGTGGACGTTCTCGAACCTGAGCTCTCCCTTGGCCGTCGGCAGGTCCACGGCGTCGGGGGCGTCGGCGATGGCGGGCGCCAGGTCGATCAGCTGGAAGATCCGCTCGACGCCGGCGCGGGCCTGCTGGCTGATCGCGAGCACGCCGGCGAGCTGGCGCGCGGGGGCCATCAGCTGGCCGACGTAGGTGGAGAAGGCGAGGAACGTGCCGAGGCTGAGCCCGTGATGCAGCGCGAGCCAGCCGCCGAGCACGAGGATCGCGACCTGTCCGAGCGCGGGGATCGCCTGCAGCAGCGGCTGGTAACGCGACTGCAGCCGCACGGCCCGCAGCTGCATGCCGTAGAGGTCGCCCGCGGTGTCGGCCAGGCGGCCCAGCTCCCGGCCTTCCTGGCCGAACGCCTTGACCACGCGCACGCCGTTGACGTCCTCGTCGACGATCTGCACCACGTCGCCCTCGCGTTGCTGAGCGGCCCAGGTGGCGGGGAAGATCCGCCGGCGCATCCGGTAGGACACCACGAGCAGCAGCGGCACCACGACCAGGCTCACGAGCGCGAGCAGCGGCGACAGGACCAGCATCACGCCGAGCGAGAGCAGGACCAGCAGGATGTTGCCGCTCATGATGGGCAGCAGGCTGAGCAGGCCCTGCACGAGCGCGGAGTCGGACGTCGCGCGGGACACGAGCTGGCCCGTGGGCATGCGGTCGAGGTTGGCGAAGTCCATGCGCTGCAGGTGGGCCTGGATGTCGTTGCGCAGGTCGTACTGCACGGCCAGCGCGACCCGGCCGCCGTGGTAGCGCCGCTGGTAGGCGAACACGAACGCGGCCGCGGCGAGCACGAGCAGCGCGATCAGCCACGGCCACAGCGACGCCGAGCGGCTGAGGATCACCCCGTCCACGATCTGGCGTTCCAGCAGCGGCACCACGGTCTGGCAGGCGCTGCCGAGCACGGCGGCGCCGAAGGCGATCAGTAGCTCGCGGCGGTGGCGCAGCACGTATCCGCCGAGGCGGCGCAACCAGCGGGACTTCTCTTCGGGTTCGCTCACCGGTTCCCGGCCAGCCCCTCCGCCATGACCTCGTCGATCGCGTCACCGAGCCGGCCGAGCGATTGGAGCACCAAGTCGCCGTCGGGCGTGCGGGCGACCAGCGCGAGGAGCCCCTTGATCATCTCGGCCTCGGTGGTGGCGAGCAGCCGTTCGCCTTCCGAGGTCAGGGAAAGCGCCGTGGCGCGGTGGTCGGCGTCGACATCGCCGCGGACCAGAAGGCCGCGTTTCGTGAGCGCGTCGACCGCGGCGCTGATCGCCGGACGGCCGAGCGCGAGCCGCCGGGCCACGCGGGAGGCGCGCTCGTCGCCCGAGGCGATGGCGGACAGCACGCGGTAGTGGGCGAGGTTCAGCTCTCCCGACGAGCGCTCGAGCAGCCGCGAGACGCGGGCCAGGGCGCGCACGGCGCTTGTCGCGGTCTGCTCGCGGGATTCTCCGGGGGACGGCATGATCCGACTGTAACCCCTGTTTGTTCGATCGTCGAACTAGTGGTCTCGGCGGACCGAACAGGATTCGGTAGCCTGGGGTCGACCGGACTGGGTCGACAACGGAGTTCTCTGCTCGTCGTCGCTGCGGGCAGAACGAGGTTCGGAGGTAGCGTGAGCTTCAACCTGGCCACGATCTTGCACGAGTCCGCGCTCGCCCAGCCGGAAAAGGACTTTCTGCGTTTTCCGGGTGGAATCCACTCCTACGCCGCGGTGGACGAGGCCTCCGGCCGGGTCGCGACGGCGTTGCGTGCGCGGGGTTTCGCACCGGGCGACAAAATCGCCGTGCAACTGGCCAACGTCCCCGAGTTCGTGTTCGCCTATTTCGGGATCCTCAAGGCCGGGCTCACCATGGTGCCGCTGAACCCGCTGCTCAAAGCCGACGAGATCGCCTACCACCTGGCCGACTCCGACGCGCGGCTGCTCATCGCCGGCACGGCGCTGGCCGGTGAGGTCGCGAAGGCGCTGGCCGAGGTGCCGGAGGTGGCCGCGGTCGTCGTGGGCGGTCTGGCCGGGTGGCCCGCCGGCGCGGTCGAGTTCGCCGAGCTGCTCGACGCCGAGGACGACGGCGACCTGTACCCGGGCGCCGCCGATGACACCGCCGTGCTGCTGTACACGAGTGGCACCACCGGACGTCCGAAAGGCGCCGAGCTGTCGCATTTCTCGCTGTACATGACGTGCACGATCGGCGGCCAGACCTTCGGCACGGAACCCGAGGACGTGGTGCTCGCCGTGCTGCCGTTCTTCCACGTCTACGGCCTGTCCAGCATCCTCAACTCCGCGGCCCGCCACGCGCGCACGGTGTCGGTGGTCCGGCGGTTCGAGCCGAAGGCGGTGCTGGAGGCCATCGAGCGCGACCGCGTGACGATCATGGCCGGCGTGCCGACGATGTACCACGCGCTGGCCGTCGCCGACAGCTCCGCGTACGACACGAGCAGCCTGCGCATCGGCAGCTCCGGCGGCGCCGCGATCCCGGAGCAGGTACTGCTGGCGTTCGAGGCAAAGTACGGCATCCCCGTGCTGGAGGGCTACGGCCTGTCCGAGTCCGCGTCGACGACCACGGTGAACCCGGGCGCCGCGAACCGCAAGGTGCTCTCCATCGGCAAGCCGATCTGGGGTGTGCAGCTGCGTATCGTCGACGCGCAGGACCGGCCGCTGCCGCCCGGCGCGGACCAGGTGGGCGAGATCGTGCTGCGCGGGCACAACATCACGAAGGGCTACTACAAGCGGCCCGCCGAAACCGCCGAAGCCTTCCGGGGCGGGTGGTTCCACACCGGCGACCTGGGTTACGTCGACGAGGACGGGTTCGTGTTCGTCGTGGACCGCAAGAAGGACCTCGTGATCCGGGGCGGGTACAACGTGTACCCGCGTGAGGTGGAGGAGCTCCTCTACCGGCACCCGGCCGTCGCGGAGGCCGCGGTGATCGGCGAGCCGGACGAACGGCTGGGTGAGGAGATCGTCGCGGTGGTGTCCCTGAAGGCGGGCGCTTCGGCGGAGCCGGAGGAGATCGTGGCGTGGGCGAAGGAACGGATCGCCGCCTACAAGTATCCGCGCCGGGTGCGGATCGTCGCCGAGCTGCCGAAGGGGCCGACAGGGAAGATCACGAAGCTGCCGTTGCGGGGGCAGGGATAGTCCACTGTGGCCGGTCGGCTGGGTCGGCTCGGACAGCTCAGCCGAACGTGAAGTCGTACGCCTGAAGGCCCGGCGTGAGCGACAGCGTCAACGTCGAATGTCGCGCCGCCGGGCCGGAAACCAGCGTGTAGAGCTTCGGCACGCCCGAGGCCGCCACTGTCGTGCGGGTGCCGTCGACCTCGACGGTGAGGGTGCCCGTGCCGGCGAGGACGAGATGGACGGCGCGGGCGCGGAAGTCCAGGCGCAGGCGCGCGGACGGGCCCGCGGTGAGGTATTCGCCGGACGCGGTCCAGGTGCCGTCCAGGGCGAAGGTGTCGGAGGCGACGGCGGCGGGGAAGCGCAGCGTGCGGGTCCGACCGGGTGGGGGCTGGTCGCCGGTGATGTCGAGGGGCGCGTTGGCCGGGCCGAGATAGGTCTCCGGCGTGGTGGCTTCCACCGGGGCCCGGTCGGGGACGTCGGTGGGCGGCGGCAGCGGACCGGCGCCGGCGTCGGTGAGGAGGCCGCGGATCTGCTGCTCGGTGTCCGTGTAGCCGCCTTCGCCGAAGTGGGAACCGCGGACCTGGCCTGACGCGTCGACGAGGTAAGAGGCCGGCCAGTACTGGTTGCCGTAGGCGGTCCAGGTGGCGTAGTCGTTGTCGATCGCCACGGGGTAATCGACGCCGAGGGCCTTGACCTGGGCGGCGACGTTGGCGGGCTCGTGCTCGAACGCGAACTCCGGCGTGTGCACCCCGAGTACCACGAGCCCTGAACCGCGGTAGGTGCGGTACCAGCTTTCGTAGTGCGGCAGGGCACGCAGGCAGTTCACGCAGCTGTAGGTCCAGAAGGTGACGAGCACGACCTTCCCGTGCCGGCTCGCGATCGTCAGCGGCTGCCCGCCCGGGGTGTTGAGCCACGCGGTGATGCCCGTGGGCTCAGGCGCGGCGGTGAGCCCGTGCAGGCTCGCGGCCGTGGAAGTGCCGGCCTCGAACGACCGCTGCAGTGCCGCGGTGTAGTCCGGCACGGCGCGCTGCAGGCCGGCGGTGAGGTCGAACGCCGTGGCCGCCGCCACGGCCAGCAGCGCGACGCCGGCGGTCACGCGGATCGCCCGGGCGCGGGCGCGCAGGTACCGGACGCGGCGGGTCAGCGCGTCGCCGGCCAGGGCGAGCGCGAGCAGCGGGACCCCGGCCCCGACGCCGAACGCCGCCGTGAGCACCAGCGCGCCGAACCCGATCCGGTGCGTCGCGCCGAGCACGGCGATGGTCGCGAGTACCGGGCCCGCGCACGGCACGTAGACCAGGCCGAGGGCGAGGCCGACCGTGAACCCGCCCGCGTCCGGGTCGGCCGCGCGTCCGCGGAGCCGTGCGAACGGCCGTTCCAGCAGCGCGCCGACGCGCCGCGAGACCAGGCCGAGCCCGAGCAGGGCGAGGACCACGATCCCGGCGTCGCGCAGCAGGTCCTGCGGCAGGTGGAACGCGCTGAGCATGAGTGAGCCGAACAGCGTCGCGAGGCTGAAGCTCACCACGAGGCCGGCCACCACGCGCACAGGCCGGCGAGACCCGGCCGTGAGGAGGACGGGCAGCACCGGCAGCACACACGGCGAAATGCTCGTGACCGCACCTGCGAGCAGACCGGCGAGCACAAGAGTGAGCATGATTTCTCCCCGGGGACGAATTGCTCGCAGCCTAGCGGCTATTCGTAACCGTTCAGAGTGGTTATGACTTCGAAAAAGGCCGGTGAAGGCGGAGTGTCTTCACCGGCCTGGTCGTCGGAGGGGAGCGGGTCAGCCGACCTGCCGCGACGGGGACAGCGGCGGGTTGCCGCGCTGGCGCGCCCGGTAGGCGGCGGCCTTCATCTTGTTCCCGCAGGTCGCCATGGCGCACCACTCGCGCCGCGACCCGCGGGACCGGTCGAGGTAGACCTGGGTGCACTCGGGCCGGCCGCACTCCTTGAGCAGGTCGGCGTCCGGTCCGCCGAGGATCTCCACGGCCTCGCGGGCCACCGACGACAGTGCCTGCCCGGGGGTGGCCTCCAGTCGGCGGCCCTCGGGTGACAGCTGCGGCACGGTCGAGGGGTGCGCGGCGAACTCGTTGACCACGTCCATCGCCCGCAGGTCGGGCTCGTGGTGGGTCAGCCGCGCCGCGACCAGTGCGTAGATCGCCTCACGCAGTTCGATCGCGGCGGTCACGTCCTGCGCCCGGCTGCCCGGGCCGGTGTCGGTGACCCCGGACTCGCGGAACCACGCGTCGAGGTTGCGCGGTGAACCGAGCTTCTCCAGGGGCTCGGCGTTGCGCCGGGCGCGCAGGGTCCCGACGAAGTCGAGTGCCGGGTTCCCGCAGGGGAAGGCGTGTTCCATCGCACCAGTCTGACAGGTGACGAAAAAGAGCGCAACAATTGCTAACCGGTAAAAGTAATTTGACTGGAATATGTGGCGAAAATTCGTAACCGTGTTGACTGGTGATGAATGAGCGTGCGAGAGTTTCGGCATCGCCACCGGGGCCCCGTGGAAACCGCGGTCGGCGGCCCCCGTCCGGAAAGGTCTCACCTTCGATGGATCCGACTGTCTCGCTCTTGCTCGTCCTGCGGAACCTGCTCGTCACCATGGGTGCGCTCACCGGCACCCCGGTGCCCGGTTTCGGGCCAGGGGAGTACCTGTGATCACCACTGGCCAGTACCTGCACGTCGTCACCCGGGCCCTGACCGGCATGGCCGCGATCGTCGAGCAGCTCGGCGACGACCTGGCCAACACCCGGCTCGAGCTGCCCGGCGCCAACACGCCGTACGCGGTGCTCAACCACTGCCTCGGCGCCACGGCCTACTGGGCCGGCGAGGTCGTCTCCGGCCGCGCCGGCCATCGC
The DNA here is from genome assembly GCF_030285625.1 of Amycolatopsis sp. 2-15. Classification (NCBI taxonomy): domain Bacteria; kingdom Bacillati; phylum Actinomycetota; class Actinomycetes; order Pseudonocardiales; family Pseudonocardiaceae; genus Amycolatopsis; species Amycolatopsis carbonis. Next base: position 8,175,433 of record NZ_CP127294.1, on the reverse strand, counting down.
GACCGCGACGCCGAGTTCACTGCCGCCGGCCCCGTCGCGCCGCTGCTCGACCGCGTGCGCAAGACCGTGCGGCAGCTCGGGAAAGACGTGCCCCGCGCGGACCCGCACGCGACCGTGCCCGCCACGCTGGCCGGGCTCGGCGACCCGCTCGAGGCCGGCGGCGCGCTGCTGCACCTGTGCGCCGACCTCCTCCAGCACCACGGCCAGCTCGAAATCCTGCGCGACGTCCTGCTCGCGCAAGCCCGGATCCCCGCCTGACCCCCGAAGTTCTCCCGAAATTCTGTCGAGAAAGGACAGTTGCCATGACTGAAACCACCTACACCGCGGTCGTCACCGCCACCGGCGAGGGCCGCAACGGAGGCCGTGCCACCGCCGCCGACGGTTCGCTCGACGTCACGCTCGCCATCCCGAAGGAGCTCGGCGGCAACGGCGGCGCGACCAACCCGGAGCAGCTGCTCGGCGCCGGGTGGGCCTCGTGTTTCCTCGGCGCGGTGAAAATCGTTGCCGCGCAGAAGAAGGTGAAGCTCGCCGACCTCGCCGTGGTCGCCGACATCACCCTGCACAATGAAACGGCCGACTTCTGGTTCAGCGCCGCCCTGCACCTCGAAGTGTCCGGTGTGGACCAGGCGACCGCCGAAGAGCTGGGCCACGCCGCGCACCAGATCTGCCCTTACTCGAAGGCGACCCGCGGAAACGTCGAGGTCACCGTAGACGCCACTGTCGCGACCGTAGCCTGACGGTGCGCCCGACCGACGAGGAGCACACCATGATCTCCCGGCGGGCGTTCGGGAAGGCCGTGGGAGCGGGGGCGGTCGTCGCCTCCCTCCCGGCCTTCTCCGCGGAGGCCGCGGCCACCCCGGCCGTGGTCTCCGGGCTGGGCCCGGTCCGCCACGTGCGCACCGACCTGCTCGACCTCGCCTACCACGAGGTCGGGCCGGCCCGCGGCGACGTGGTGCTGCTCGGCCACGGCTGGCCCTACAGCCCGCACGCCTACGCCGAGGTCGCGCCCGCTCTGGCGCGCCGCGGCTTCCGCGTGCTCGTGCCCTACCTGCGCGGCCACGGCGCCACCCGCTTCCGCGACGCCGCGACGATGCGCTCCGGCCAGCAGGCCGCGCTCGGCGCGACCTGATCGCGTTCCTCGACGCGCTCGGCGTCGAGATCGCGGTGTTCGGCGGCTACGACTGGGGCGGGCGCGCCCTCGACGTCGCCGCGGCGCTGTGGCCGAAGCGGTGCCGCGCGCTGGTGTCGGTGAGCAGCTACCTGATCCAGAACCTGGACCCGGCCGTGCTCGCGTCCTCCCCGGACGCGCCCGGCACCGAATCGGCGCACTGGTACTTCTACTTCTTCTTGACCGAGCGCGGCCGCACCGCGCTGACGCGTTCCCGGCGTGACCTGGCGGAAGTGGTGTGGCGGCGCAACTCGCCGCAGTGGCCCTTCACGAGCGCCGACCTCGACATCGCGGCCGCCGCGATGGACAATCCGGACTACGTGGACGTGGTCATCCACAACTACCGCGTGCGCCAGGGCGCGGCGCCGGGCGATCCTCGCTACGCCGCCCTCGAAGCGCGGCTGCTGGCGCAGCCACCGATCACGGTGCCGGCGGTGACGCTCGACGGGCTCGCCGACGGCAGCTTCCCGGCGACCGACGGCGCGGCGTCGGCGAACCACTTCACCGGCCCGCGCGTGCACCACCGCGTGCCCGGCGCGGGGCACAACCTGCCCCAGGAGCAGCCACGCGCGTTCGTGGCCGCCGTGCTCGAAGCGGTCCGGCTGTGACCCCGCTCGGCGGCGGGGCCCCGGTCTCCTGGGCACCCGCCGGATCAGGAGCAGTGATGCACCCCGCCAAGACGCCCGTCACCTCGCGCGGCCGCGCCAAGCACGTGATCGCGGTGCTGGTCGTGCCCGATTCCGTGGCGCTGGAGGTCACGGTGGTGCACCAGGTGTTCGGCCCGCGGATGGCGGCGATCGCCGAACTGACCGGCGACGTCGGCAGCGCGTACGAGGTGGTGCTCTGCGGCGAGGAGCCGCGCCAGGTGCTGCCTTCGGGCGTGGACTTCGGGGAGCTCGCGCCGCTGGAGACCTTGCTGACGGCCGACACGGTGATGGTGCCGGGTGTCGAGAATCCGCTGGCGGAGCGGCCGCGATCCGTGGTGCGGGCGTTGCGGGGCGCGGCGGAGGCCGGCGCGCGCATGGTGTCGTTCTGCGGGGGCGCGTTCCTGCTGGCGCGCGCCGGGCTGCTGGACGGGCGCCGGGCGACCACGCACTGGTTGTTCACCGAGGAGTTCTGCCGGGAGTTCCCGCAGGTCAAGCTGGATCCGGGCTGCCTGTACGTGGACGACGGCGGGGTGCACACGTCGGGCGGGATCTTCTCGGCGACGGACCTCGCCTTGCACCTGCTGGCCGAGGACCTGGGCCAGGCCTACGCCGGCGACGTCGGCCGGCTGCTGGTGACGGCGCCGCGGCGCCCGGGTGCGCAGGCGCAGTTCGTGAAGGACTCGATCCGGATCGCGGGGGAGCCGGCGCTCGGATCGTTCCTGGCGTGGCTGCGGGAGCACCTGCACGAGCCGTTGACGCTGGCCGGGCTGGCGTCGCAGGTGCACCTGAGCGAGCGGAGCCTGGTGCGCAAGTTCCGCCGGGCCACGGGGATGACGGTGTTCGACTGGATCAACCGCGAGCGCGTGGCGGCCGCCAAGGTGCTGCTGGAGACGACGGATCACCGGATCTCGGAGATCGCCGCGATGGTGGGGTTCGGGTCCGCGGAGACGCTGCGCCGCCACTTCGAACGCCAGGTCGGCACCACGGCGGGCAGCTACCGGGCCACCTTTCGCGCCACTCCGGCCGCGTCGTGACGAACCCGGCGCCGGGTGAGGCCCGATCCGGCGGGATCCGAGCGTCCTGCACGCTTCCCGCCGGTTAGCGTCGGACAGCCGGGCCACGGTGGCCCGGGTGAGGAGGAAACCATGCCGGCGTACGGATTTTTCGTCGAGTTCGAAGCGAAGCCCGGGAAGGAGGACGACGTGGCCCAGTTCCTCGTCGACGCCAAGTCCCTTGTGGACGCCGAACCGGGCACGCTGGCCTGGTTCGGTTTCCGCCTCGGGCCGTCGTCGTTCCGGATCTTCGACGCGTTCGAGACGGAGGAGGACCGCGAAGCCCACCTTCAGGGCGAGGTGCGCAGGCAGATCGAGCTGCGCGGCGACGAGCTGTTCGCCGTGCCGCCGACGATCACGCCGGTGGGCGTGCTGGCCGCGAAGCTCCCGCCGCACTGACCCTGCCGGGATGCGGCGGCCGTGCCACGCTGGGTTCGTGCCCGAACCCCGTGACCCGGCCGCAGCGCCGCCGCGTGACTTCGTCGGCTACGGCCGGTACCCGCCCCGGGTGCGCTGGCCCGGCGACGCCAAGGTCGTGGTGAACATCGTCGTGAACTACGAGGAGGGCGCCGAGTACTCGATCCCCGACGGCGACGGCCGCAACGACGGCTGGGGCGAGTACGCCTACGAGGTCGGTCCCGAGGTGCGTGATCTCGGCACCGAGACGCACTACGAGTTCGGCAGCCGCGTCGGCATCTGGCGGCTGGCGCGGATCTTCGACCGCTACGCGGTGCCGGTGAGCGTCGGTGCGTGCGCGGTCGCTCTCGAGCGCAACCCGGCCGTCGCGGAGTGGATCCGCGAACGCGGCCACGACGTGATCGGCCACGGCTACCGCTGGCTCGACTACGCGCGCATGCCCGTCGACGAGGAGCGCGACCACCTGCACCGCGCGATCGAGTCGCTGGAGCGGACGACGGGGCAGCGGCCGCGCGGGTGGTACGTGCGGTCGTTCCCGAGCGAGCACACGCTCGACCTGCTCGTGGCGGAAGGCGGATTCCTCTACGATTCGGATCCGTGCAACGACGAGCTGCCGTACTTTTCGGAGCGCGGGCTGCTGATCGTGCCGTATTCCAAGGTGTACAACGACACCCGCTACCTGCTGAGCCCGACCTACGGCTCGCCGGCGCAGTTCTTCGAAAGCCTGCGGCTCGCGCTCGACTACATGTGCGAGGAAGCCGACGACGGCTTCGGGGCGCGGATGATGACCGTGGGGCTGCACCCGCGGTGGAGCGGACAGGCCGGGCGCGCGGCGGCCGTGCGGGATTTCGTCCGGTATGCCACGGAGCAGCCGGGTGTCCGCTTCCTGCGGCGGCTCGACATCGCGCAGTGGTGGGTGGACCACCACCGGGACTGGGAGCCGATCGGGCCGTGACTGCCGGGCGGTGGCTGCCGGGCCGTGAGTGTGGGGCCGGGAGTGTCGGGCCGGGAGTGTCCACAGTGGTCCGCAGTCGTTACGGTGTCCTCATGGTGGGTGACGCGAGGACGGTGTCGGTGGCGGTCGAGGGCGGGGCGCTGGCCGTGGAGGTGGTGGCCGCGGCTTCGGCGCCGGTGCTCGCCGTGCACGGGGTGACGAGCAACCGCCGGCTGTGGAACTGGCTGCGGGCCGAGGCACCGGATCTGTCGCTGGTGATGCCGGACCTGCGGGGGCGTGCGGGCAGCTTCGCGGTGAGTGGCCCGTCTTCGTTGCGGCAGCACGCTTCCGACCTGGTGCGCGTGCTCGACGCGCTGGGTCACCCGGTGGTCGACGTGTGCGGGATGTCCCTGGGCGGGTTCGTGGCGGTCGAGCTCGCCACGCGCTGGCCGGACCGCGTGCGCGGGCTCGTGCTGGTCGACGGCGGGCTCCCGATGGCCGTGCCCCCGGGCCTCACCCCTGAGACGGTGCCCGCCGCGTTCGCGCCGCAGCTGGAGCGCGTCTCGCGGCGCTGGGCGGACGTCGACGAGTACTTGGCCTATTTCACGCGCGCCAACCCCTTGCTCGACGCCGCCGACCCGCTCCTGCGCGACTGCCTCGACCACGACCTCTCCGACGGTCGCGTGTTCCTCAGCCGCGAAGCCGTCCTGGCCGATGCGACCGACGTGTTCTTCGGCGAGCCGCGCTGGCGGGAGATCGCCGTGCCGACCGAGCTGGTGTGCGCGGAGTGGAGCTCGGGGCCAGGCACGCCGCCCGCGTACAGCGACGAAGCCCTGGTCGGGTTCCGCGCCGCCCTGCCCACTCTGCGCCGCCCCCGGCGCATCGCCGGCGCCGACCACGCGGCCACGATCATGACCCACTCGGGCGCGGCCGTCGTCGGTGCGGCGCTGCACGATCTGTTGACCCGATAGAGCCGTGCGCCGGTTGGTTGTGTCTGCCGCACTTGACAACTATGACAGGTGTCATAGTCTTCTCGGGTGACCGATCCCCGGGTGGTCCGCGGGTTCGCACTGATCCGTTCCTTCTGCCGACTTCCCGAGAGGACTGCCCCGATGGCCCGTCTCCTGCTGACCGAGTTCGGCGACCCCGCCACCTCCGTCCGGCTCGACGACGCCCCGGCTCCGGCGCCCGGGCCGGACGACGTCGTGGTCGAGATGCTCGCCGCCCCGCTCAACCCCGCGGACTTCCTGCTGGTGCGCGGTCTTTACGGCGTCCGTCCGGCGTTGCCCGCGACCCTTGGCGCGGAGGGCGTGGGCCGGGTCGTCGAGGGCGACGCCGAACTGGTGGGCAAGCGTGTGCTGATCCTGCCGACGATGGAACAGGGCCTGTGGGCGGACAAAGTGGTGCTCCCGCGGCGGACCGTGCTGCCGATCCGCGAGGACGCCGACGTCCTGCAGCTGTCCATGCTCGCCGTCAACCCCGCGACGGCCTACCAGCTGCTCCGCCTGCACGGCCGGCTCGAGCCGGGTTCGTGGATCGCCCAGACGGCCGCGAACTCCGCCATGGGCCGCTACCTCATCACCCTCGCCCGGCGCGCCGGCCTGCGCACCCTGAACGTCGTCCGCCGCCCCGAGGCCGCCCCCGAAGTCCTCACCGCGGGTGGCGACCAGGCCGTGGTCTCCGACGGCAACCTCCGCGCCTCCCTCGAATCGGCCCTCGCCGGCGAGCAGCTCTCCCTCATCCTCGACGCCACCGGCGGCCCGGTCATCAAGGACCTCACCCGCTCCCTCAAGAACGGCGGCACCGTCGTCACCTACGCCTTCCCCGAAGGCGCCCCACGGATCTCGCCGGCGGACGTGGTCTTCCGCGGGATTTCGCTGACGGGCTTCTGGCTGATGAACTGGCTCCGCACCGCCCCGGCCGCCGAGGTGACCACCTTGTACTCCGACCTCGCCGACCTCGTGGCCACCGGCGAACTCACCGCGCCGGTCGAGGCGACCTACCGGCTGGAGGACTACGAGGGCGCCTTCGCCCACTCCCTGACGCCCGGCCGCCGGGGGAAGATCCTCTTCACCTTCGGAGAGTGAAGGTCGGCAGCTTCCAGAAGAAAGCCGCGAGTCCCGAAGGACCCGCGGCTTTCGCCGGCACCAAACCTCAGTGCCCCACAGCCGCGCGCACCGACTCCTTCAGTGAACCCAGCGTGGCGATCACCGCGGTCGGCTCGTAACCACAATGCGCCATGCAGTTGTCGCACCGCGGGTCTTTGCCGCGGCCGAAGGCGTCCCAGTCGGTTTCCTCGATGAGTTCCTTGTAGGTCTTCGCGTAGCCGTCGTCGAGGAGGTAGCACGGGCGCTGCCAGCCGAGCAACGAATACGACGGGATGCCCCACGGCGTGCACTCGAGGTCGCGCTTGCCTTCGAGGAAGTCGAGGAACACCGGCGAGTGGTTGAGGCGCCAGCGTTTGCGGTTGCCGCCGCCGAAGGCTTTCGCGAAGAGCTCGCGGGTCTGGTTCACGCCGAGCCAGTGGTCCTGGTCCGGTGCCTTCTCGTAGGCGTACGCGGGCGAGATCTGCATGTTGTCGACACCCAGGTCGTTGAGGTAGTCGAGCACGTTGATCACGTCCTGCGAGGTGTCCCCGTTGAAGAACGTCGTGTTCGTCATCACCCGGAAGCCCTTTTCCTTGGCGAGCTTGATCGCCTCGACGGCCGCGGCGAACCCGCCCTCCTTGCGCACCGACGCGTCGTGGCGCTCCTCGAGGCCGTCGATGTGCACCATCCACGCGAAGTTGTGGTGGGGCTTGAACTTGTGGATGTGCTTGTGCAGCAACAGGGCGTTGGTGCAGAGGAACACGATCTTGCGGCGGTCGAGCAGCTGCTGCACGATCTCGTCGATCTTCGGGTGCATCAGCGGCTCACCGCCGGCGATGGACACCATCGGCGCGCCGCTCTCCTCGATAGCACCCACGGCCTGCTCCACCGGCATCCGCTGCTTGAGCAAGGTGTGCGGTTGCTCGATCTTGCCGCAGCCGGCGCACTTGAGGTTGCAAGCGAACAGCGGCTCAAGCTCCACCAGCAGCGGGAACTTTTCCTTGCGCAGCAGCTTCTGCTTCATCAGATAACCGCCCAGTCGCACGGACTGACGCAACGGCATGGCCATGGCTCAGAGCACCTCCCGAGGTAGGGTGAAAGTGATTTCTTCGTCCGTCAGCCGGCTTTCGGCGACGGTGACCGGCCCGAGTCCGCGCAGGCCCGCCACGACCTCGTCCACGAGGTGCGGCGGCGCCGAGGCGCCCGCGGTGAGGCCGATCCGGCCCGCGCTCGCCAGGCGGCGCAGGTCGATGTCCGAAACTCCGTCGACCAGCACGGCCGGCGTTCCCTCGCGCTCGGCGACTTCCACGAGCCGGCGCGAGTTGGACGAGTTGGCCGAGCCCACCACCAGTACGAGGTCGACCTCGCGCGCGATCGCCCGCAGCGCCTGCTGCCGGTTGGTGGTGGCGTAACAGATGTCGTCCTTGCGCGGCGCGGACAACGCGGGGAACCGCTCGCGCAGCACGGACGCGATCTCCTCGGCCTCGTCGAGCGCCAGCGTGGTCTGCATGGTGTAGGCGACGGCTCCGGTGGCCTGCACGGTGCGGGCCGCCGCGACGTCCTCCACCACCACGACCGAACCGGGCGCCTCCCCGACGGTCCCTTCCACTTCTTCGTGCTCGGCGTGCCCGATGAGGAACACCGTGTCGCCGCGCCCGCTGTAGCGGCGCACCTCGTTGTGCACCTTGGTCACCAGCGGGCACGTCGCGTCGATCACCGACAGGCCGCGCTCCGCCGCGTCGCGCCGCACCGCCGGGGTCACGCCGTGGGCGGCGAACACGAGCGTCGCACCCTCCGGCACTTCCTCGACCTCGTCGACGAACACCGCGCCGCGCTTCTGCAGCTGCCGCACCACGTGGGTGTTGTGCACGATCTGGCGCCGCACGTACACCGGCGCGCCGTGCTTGGCCAGCGCGCGGTCCACGATGTCGATCGCCCGCTCCACGCCGGCGCAGAAGGACCGCGGGCTCGCCATCACCAGCTGCCGCGGCCCGGTCGCCGCCGCCCACGCCGTGAGCGCCGGTACCGCCGCCCGCAGGCTGCGCAGCCCCGCCAGGCCGTGGGAAACCGTGCCGGGCCAGACCAGCGGCGCACCGACTGTGTCCGCAATGGACCTAACGACGGCGAACGGCTGCCCGGCAGCGGCCAGCCGGTGCGACTCCATGTCGACAGCCAGTGCGCCCGAGGAGGCCAGCGTGGCGCGTTCCCGTTCCCCCACCACGTGGTCGACGCCGAGTACCGGTCCGAGGTGGACCGTCAAACCGAGCCGTCGCAACGCGCCGGCCAGCAGGGGAGCGGACGGCACCTCGACCACGCCGTCCGGCCCACGCACCTCGTCGGCCACCACCACGTCACCCGGCCGCACGTGCGCCGCGAGCCCACCGCCGATCCCGGCGACGAGACGAGGTCCCTCCGGCAACCGGGCCGCGGTGGCCGCCGCCCGCCGCGGGCCCAGGCCCGTGCGCACCACCGGCAGGCCGGCGGCGCGCAAGGCGGCCCGCTCGATCCGCAGCGGCGCGCACAGCACGGCCGGTCTCACGAGTCGCTCCGCACGTACCGGCCCAGCGCCGACAGCGGGAACACCACGCGGTAGAGGTGGTATGACAGGTAGAAGTCGCCGGGGAAGCCGGTGCCGGTGTGGAAGTCCTCGTCCCAGCCGCCGTCTTCGCGCTGCTGCTCACACAGCCACGCCACGCCCTGGGTCGTCGCGGCCGCGTTCTGCTCGCCGGCGGCGAGCAGCGCGAGCAGCGACCACGCGGTCTGCGACGGCGTCGACTCGCCGCGGCCCGACCACTTGCCCGGGTCGTCGTAGGAGCGCAAGTCCTCGCCCCAGCCCCCGTCCGGGTTCTGGTGCTCGGTCAGGTACCGCACGGCGCGGCGGATCCGGACGTCGGACGCGGGAACGCCGGCCAGGACCAGCGCGGGCACGACCGCGCCCGTGCCGTAGACGTAGTTCGCGCCCCACCGGCCGAACCACGAACCGTCGGCCTCCTGGTTGTCCAGCAGCCACTTCACGCCGCGGCGGCATTCGATCGTGTGCGCCTTGCCCTCGGCCGCCAGCATCTCCACGACGTGCGCGGTGACGTCCGCCGACGGCGGGTCGATCACGGCGCCGAAGTCGCAGAACGGCAGCTTCGTGGCGAGCACCTGCGTGTTGTCCGCGTCGAACGCGCCCCACCCGCCGTCGCTGGACTGCATGCCTTCGAGCCACTTCACGCTGCGGTCGATCGCCCCGCGGATGCGCAGGTGGTCCGGCCGGCCCATGCGCCGCAACGCCAGCACGACCTCGGCGGTGTCGTCGGTGTCGGGGTAACCGTCGTTGGCGAACTCGAACGCGAACCCGCCGGGCGCGAGCGACGGGCGGCGCACCGTCCAGTCGCCCGGCACAGTGATCTCCTCGCCCAGCATCCACTCCGTCGCGCGCACCAGCGTCTCGTCGCCGGGGGAGACGCCCGCGTCGAGCAGCGCGGTCATCGCGAGCGCGGTGTCCCACACCGGCGACTGGCACGCTTCGAGCCGGCGGACCCAGCCCTGCTCGGTCTCCTCGCGGATGGCGAAGTCCTCGAGACCTTCGAGCCCGGCCTTGAGCGCGGGGTGGTCGAGCGGGTAGCCCAGCAGGTGCAGCGCGAGGATCGAGTACACCCACGGCGGCTGGATGCCGCCCCACGAACCGTCGGACTCCTGGCGCGCGAGGATCCACTCGGCGGCCTGGCGCATCGCGACCTTGCGCACCGGGTTGAACGGCAGCTTCGCGTACGTGTGCAGTGCGGTGTCGAGGTTCTGGAACACCCCGTCCCACGACCACGGCGCCGCGGACTTCTTCGGGGTCTTGCCGACGCGCAGCTCGGCGACGTCGAACGGCAGCCGCCGCTTCGGCCGCAGTGTGCCGACGATCGTGAGCGGCACGATCGTCTGGCGCGCCCAGCACGCGAAGTCGTAGACGTTGAGCGGAAACCACGGCGGCAGGAAAATCAGCTCGGGCGGCAGGTTGGGCAGGTCGTCCCACGACCACTGCCCGAACATCGCGAGCCAGATCCGTGTGAACACGCGGGTGCTCTCCAGGCCGCCGTTCGCGCGGATCCAGCCGGCCGCCTCGACGAGCCACGGTGCGTCGGCCGGGTCACCCGTCAGCCGCAGGGCGACCCACGCCTCCACCGTGGTCGACAGGTCCGCCGGGCCGCCGGGAAAGTTGGCCCACGTGCCGTCGTCGCGCTGCTGTGAACGGATCCAGCGAGCCGACTCCTGCTTCTGCTGCTCGGTGAGGATGCCGAGGAACTGGCGCAGCAGCAGGTCTTCGGCGTCCATCGTGACGTTGGTTGCGAGCTCGCCCTTCCACCAGCCCGCCGCGTGCTGCTCGCCGCGCAGGAACTCGACGCCGGCGGCGAGGGCTTCTTCCGGAGTACGCGATCGTTCGCGCGGGGTGTCCGAAGTGGACGTCCCGGGGACGGTCTGCGTCATTCACGCCTCCCTGTGCACGATGAAACGGGCGATGTCGATGAGCTCTTCGCGCGGCCCGGACGGGATCGCCGACAGCGCGCGCTCGGCCGTCGCGACGCGGCGGGCGGCCTCGGCCGTGGCCCACTCGCGGCCGCCGGCCGATTCCACGAGCGCGGCGACTCGCGCCAGCTCGGCCTCGTCGGCCGCACCGCCGGTTTCCTCGCCCGCGAGCCACTCCGCGAGCTCGCGGCCCTTCGCGCCGCCGTGGGTGACCGCATAGGTGACGGGCAGCGACTTCTTGCGCGCCCGCAGGTCGGAGTACACGGGCTTGCCGGTCACGGCCGCGTCGCCCCAGATGCCGAGGACGTCGTCCACGAGCTGGAACGCCAACCCGACCTCCTCGCCGAACACTGCGAGGGCGTCGACGGTCTCGGCGGGCGCGCCGGCGAGCACGGCGCCGATCGCGGCGCTGCCGGACAGCAGCGCGCCGGTCTTGCCGCCGGCCATGGAGAGGCACTCGGGCAGCGTCACGTCGTCGCGCTGTTCGAACTGGACGTCGAGCACCTGGCCGTGGATGAGCCGGCGCGTGGTCTCCGACAGCAGCCGCGCGGCGGGGATCGCGTGCGGGGAACCGCTGTCCAGCACCACTTCCTGCGCGAGCGCGAGCATCGCGTCGCCGGTCAGGATGGCCGCCGGCGCGCCCCACAGCGCCCAGACGGTGGGGCGGTGGCGGCGTTCGGTGTCGCCGTCCATGAGGTCGTCGTGGACGAGCGAGAAGTTGTGCACCAGTTCGACGGCGACCGCTCCGGGCACGCCGGTCTCGGCGGGCGCGCCGGCGGCCAGCGCCGAGAGCACCGCGAGCGCCGGCCGCACGGCCTTGCCGCCGTTGCCGCTCACCGGCGTGCCGTCGGCTTCGGTCCAGCCGAGGTGGTACGCACTGATGGCGCGGCTGGTCTCGTCCAGCCGGCCGACGGCTTCGCGCAGCGCCGGCTGCACCGTGTCACGGGTGCGGCCGAGTGCGGCCGGCACCGCAGGGGCCGCCTCGGCGGCGGGTCGCATGGTGGCGGTCATGCTCCGACTCCCTCCTTCTCCTCGTGCACGTTCTTCTCGAGAAGGGCGGTCGCCGCGGCCGCACCGCTGCGGGCGGCGCCCTCCATCGTCGCGGGCCAGCCGGTGGCGGTCCACGCCCCGGCCAGGTAGAGCCCTCGCGCGGACGTCTCCGCGGCCGGGCGCAGCGACGCCGTGCCCGGGCCGGGCCGGAACGTCGCGTGCCGTTCCCGCGTCACGAAGAAATCCAGCACCTGCGCGCCGCGCGCTTCGGGCAGCAGCCCCGTGAGCTCCGGCAACAGGCGCTCGCGCAACGTCGCCGTCGGCAGGTCGATCAGGTCGTCGGCGGCCGAGAGCGACATCGCCAGGTACTGCCCGGACGCCAGGCCCGACTGGCGCGTGCGGTCGAAGACCCACTGCACCGGCGTGCGCACACCAGCCACGAACGGCTCGTCCAGCACGCGCCGGTCGAGTACCACGTGGACGTTCACGATGGGCGAGCTACCGAGCCCGCCCGACCAGCCGTGCGGCAGCGGGATCGCGCCCGGCGGCGCGAGTTTCTCCGTGACGGGCGGGGGAGCGGCGAGCACGACCTGGCCGAACGTGGCCTCGCCGTCGTCGGTGCGCACGCGCCAGCCGCCGGCCGTCTCCTCGATGGCGCGCACCTTCGTGCCGGTCCGCACGTCGGCGCCGGCCGTGGTGAGCGCTTCGAGCGCCGCGTCGCCGTGAAGCTCGCGCAACGGCACGAGCGACCAGCCGATGTCGGCCGCGGCCGGGTCGGTGAGCAGGCCCTCCTGGAACACCGTGGCGGCCAGGGAAAGCGATGCTTCGTCGGCCGTCGCGTTGAGCGTCGCGACCCCGACGAGGTCCCACAGCGCCTCGATCGCGGCTGCGCTCTGTCCGTGGCGGCGCAGCCATTCACCGAACGACTGCCGGTCCGTGCGGTCGTCGGTGGGGTCCACGCGGCGCAAGGCCAGCGCTGCCAACGCGAAGCGCGCGCGGTCCAGCGGGCGCAGCGGGTCGTAGCGCAGCAGGGACGCGGCCAGGTGCAGCGGCGCGGGCAGGTCGCCGCGGCGCAGCCACGTCGACTCCGTGGAGCCCGGAGTGCGGATCGGGATCTCCAGGCGCGGCTGCAACGTCACGCGGTCGGCGACGCCGAGGCGGTCGAGCAAAGCGAGGTACGCGGTGCAGCAGCGCAGGAACACGTGCTGGCCGTTGTCCACGTGCAGCTCGCCGCGCGTGAACGAGTGCGTGAGCCCACCCAGGTGCGGCCGCGCCTCGAACAGCGTCACCGGGCGCCCTGCGTCGGCGCAGCGTAGCGCGGTGGCGATGCCCGCGAGTCCGCCACCGACGACGGCGACTTCGGCTGTCATCGGCCGATCCCCGTGAGCGCCCGCACGGCGACCACCGCCTTTTCCCGGCCGGACAAGGAAAGCCTGCGGTCGAACACGAGCGAGGGTTGTTCGTCGATGCGGTCGAGCAGCGTGCGGTAGATCCCGGACATCGCCGCGCAGCACGCGGCGCTGCGGCGGTCGAGCGAGGGCACGAGCTTGAGACCGCGGGCGTACCAGTCGCGGGCGCGCGCGGCGCTGAAGTGGACCAGCGCGGTCAGCCCGCCACCGTCGTCGGCCAGCCGGCCGTCCTCGCCGACCTTCAGCTCCACCCCGAACTTGTCGAGGTCCTCCTTGGGCAGGTACACGCGCCCGTTGAGGAGGTCTTCGCGGATGTCGCGCAGGATGTTGGTCTGCTGCAACGCGATCCCGAGCTCGTCGGCGTACGTCGGTGCCTCGGGCTCGGGCTTGCTCCCGAACACCCCGAGGCACAGCCGCCCGACCGAACCGGCGACGCAGCGGCAGTACTCCACGAGGTCCTCGAACCGCACGTACTCGCGGCCGGTCACGTCCATCTCCACGCCGTCGAGCAGCTCCTCGAACGCGCCGAGCGGGATCGGGTAGCGCCGGGCCGCGTCGGCGACCGCGACGTACACCGGGTCGGTGCTCGCGGACAGGTCACCGAGCGACTTGCGGATGTCGGCCAGGCCCTGCAGCTTCGCCTCGGGTGGCAGGTCGCCGTCGCCGATGTCGTCGACGATCCGGGCCAGCGCGTAGACCGCGCACAACGCCGAGCGCTTGTCGGGCGGCAGCAGCCGGATCCCGTAGTAGAAGTTGCGCGCCTGCTCCTTCGTGACCAGCGCGCAGTGCTCGTAGGCCTCTTCGACTGTGCTCATCCCGACCGCCTCCCCGTCCTGGGCACACCCACCTGCAGCCACACGAGCCACGCCAGCACATCCGCTTTGCCCGGCTTGGCCTGCGTGGCGAGCACGTCTCCGTTCGTCTCCCGCAGTGCGTCGACGGTCGCCAGCCCGCCGGCCACGAACCCGCTCACGGCCAGCCGGCCCCAGCCGTGAAGGAGCCCGACCAGACCAGCGCCGCTGCCCAGAAGGGCCGCGGCGCGGTCGATCTCGAAGCGCATCAGCTCTCTCAGCCGGCGCGACGCCCGCGCCGCGCCCAGCTCGTCCTCGGTGACGCCGTAGGCCGTGAGGTCTTCCTGCGGCAGGTAGATCCGGCCGTTGCCGTGGTCCTCGGCCACGTCCTGCCAGTGCTCCAGCAGCTGCAGCGCGGTGCACACGCGGTCCGAGAGCTCCTCGGCCTCGGGGTCGTGCACGTCGAACAGCCGCAGCACGATCCGGCCCACCGGGTCGGCCGACAGCCGGCAGTACGCGCGCAGGTCTTCGTACGTCGCGTACCGCGTCACGTGCTGGTCCTGCAGGTTGGCCTCGACCAGCCGGCGGAACGGTTCGAGCTCCACCCGCCCCGCGCGCATCGCCGGCACGAGGCCGCGGATCACGGGGTCGGTGGGCTCGGCGCCGTCGAAGGCGGCCGAGAGCTCGTCGCCGAACGCCTTGAGCAGCGCGATGCGGTCGCCGTCGGCTTCGTCACCGAGGTCGTCGATCGTGCGCGCGACGGCGTAGACGGCCTGCAGATCCGACCGCAGCCGCCGGGGCAGCACGCGGAGCGCGACCGGGAAGTTCTCCGCGCTCCGCTTCTCTCGCAGACCGTCCGCGTCCGCTGCGTGACCGTCAGGTGAAGTCGATCTCATCGAACACAGTCTGACTCGCACTTATGGGCGGCTTCTGCAATCGGAAGAAGAATTTTGCTGGCTTCGACTTGGCACGAGCGGACAAAGTGGGGTCAGGATAAGGCGGACCGAACCCGTAGACCTGCTACCTGCTACGGAAGGACAAGCTGCGCACATGGGATCAGACCAGGTGACCCGTCTGGGTGAGCTGGAGACCGTCGTGACCAGGCGACTCCCAGCCATCCTGAACGAGGTTCGTGATCAGCTCGTCGAGCAGCACCCCGACTACGCTGCGTTCCTCACCGAAGAGCTGGCGGAGATCGTGACGGCCAGCGCCGGGTTCGTGCGCCGGCTCATCAACCTCGCCGAACAGCCGGACGAGGACCTGCCCGAGCTGGGTTCGGGCGTCGAACAAGTGGTGTTCGAAGAGATCGGGCGGACGCAGTACCGCCAGGGCCGGCGCGTGACGAGCCTGCTGTCGGCCTACCGCGTGGGCGCGCGGGTCGCGTGGCGCCACGTGTCGGAGGCCGCGCTGGACCTCGAGGTGCCCGCGGAGCTGTTCGCTTCGCTCGCCACCACGGTGTTCGCGCTGGTGGACCAGCTGTCGGAGTCGTCGCTCAAGGGCTACCTGCAGGAGCAGTCCGACGCCGTGCGCATGCGCGAGCGGCTGCGCGACGAGCTGACCGAGCTGCTGCTCTCCGACCGCGCCGACGGGGCGGCGGTGCAGGCCGCGGCGCTGCGGGCGGAGTGGCGGCTGCCGCGGTCGGCCGCGGTGGTGCTGGTGGAGGACGAGAACCAGCTGGGCCGCGAGCTCGTGGCTCGCCTCGACGACACGTGCCTGCGGCTGCGCCGGCCGGGCCAGCTCGTGACGATCGTGCCGGACCCGGGCGGCCCGGGCCGGCGCGCGTGGCTGGCGCGGGCGCTGCGCGGCGGCGGCGCCGTGGTCGGCGCGACCGTGCCCGTCGACCGGCTGCCCGCGAGCCTGCGGATCGCCGAGGTGACGGCCCGGCTGCGCCGCGACCGCCTGCTGTCCGATGACCCCGTGTTCGCCGACGAGCACCTCGACGCGATCATCGTGCACCGCGACGACCGTCTGCTGGAGGTCCTGCGCAAGCGGGCGCTGGCCCCGCTGGACGACCTCAACGACTCGTCGCGAGACCGCCTGCAGACCACGCTCCGCTCGTGGCTACTGCACCTCGGCGACCGCAAGGCCGTGGCCGAGGACCTGCACATCCACCCGCAGACGGTGTCCTACCGCCTCGGCCGCCTGCACGAGCTGTTCGGGCCCGCGCTCGACGACCCGGACGCGCGCGCGACGCTGCTGCTGGCCCTGGCCTGGGGTCCGCCGGGAGGGCAGTCCGACCTGGAATGACGTGCGCGGTGCCACACGGCGTACGCGGAATAAGTGTTGCCCTCAGAATGGTTAGCAGGGCTAAGTTTGTTGACGGCGGGGAGACACTGCTGTCATGACCCGGAGGCAGGGAGGTGCCGTGCTCGGTCTGCGCGGGAAGCGGTCAGCTTTCGGCGCCGAACCGCATCGCGAGCGCGCGGTACGCGCCGGGCACCGCGCCACGCAGCGCGACCGGCACGCGCAGCCAGCGGGGCACGTAGTAGTCGCCGGGCCGGTGCGTCGCGCGGACGACCGCGGCGGCCACGCGCTGCGCCGACACCGGCCGTGGGGTCGTTCGGGTGTAGGGGCGGCCGCGGCGCTCGAAGAACGCGGTGCGCACCACGCCGGGCACCACCACACCGACGTCGACACCGGTGCCGTGCAGCTCGAAGCGGAGGCTGTCGGCGAACGCGTCGAGCCCGGACTTGGTCGCCGCGTACACGGCTTCGCCCGCGACGCCGGTGCGCCCGGCGATCGACGTCACGAACACGATCCGGCCGTGGCCGCGCGCCAGCATGCCGGGCAGCAGCGCGCGGGTGAGCTCGAGCGGCGCGGTCAGGTTCACCGCGACCAGCCGCGCGAGGAGTTCAGGGGAGAGCTCGGTCAGGGGACCGGCCCAGCCGAGGCCCGCGTTGTTCACGAGCGTGTCGACGCGGCCGGTGACGGCCAGCGCGCGCTCGGCGAGTTTGCCCGCGGCTTCGGGGTCCGCGAGGTCGGCTTCGAGGGCGGTGCCGCCGGTTTGCGCGGCGAGTGCGGCCAGGCGCTCGCGATCGCGTCCGTGCAGCAGGACGTGGGTTCCGGCGGCCGCGAGCAGCCGCGCGGTGGCCTCGCCGATACCCGAGGAAGCGCCGGTGACCAGCGCGGTGCCGCGGGGAGCGGGCATCAGACGGAGGTGAGCGCCGGCTTGCGCGAGGCCATCCGCAGCACGATGCCCTCCGAGCGCAGCGAGCGCCGGAACCACAGCAGCGAGCCGACGATCGCCAGCGCGACCAGGCTGTACGAGCCCGCGGTGCTGACCATGAGGAAGTTGCCGACGGTCGCCTTCGCGAGCATCACCAGCGTCACGGAACCGTTCACGGCGAACACCAGCGCCCACAGCACCGACACGCGCTGGAAGAAGCGCCGCATGCCGGGGTGGCCCGACAGCGTGTCCGGGAACGAGCAGAAGTCACCGGCCAGCCGCGCGAGCAGCGGTTTGTTGAGCGGCGCGGACACGAGGAACAGGCTGGCGATAACGAAGTTCTGTAGGGTCGGCTGCAGGAAATACAGGAAGGCACTGCCGGTGGCCAGGCCCAATGCGGTCCGGGCGATCAGCAGCGCGGAGGTGAGCCACAGCACCGCGGGGACGGGCTTGCGCAGCACCAGGCGCGTCACGATGACGACGACCGACCAGCACAGCGCGGCGATGACCCCGCTGTCGAAGCTGACCAGAGTCAGAAGGAGGTAGAAGAGGCCGGCAGGAACGAGCGTGGACTCCAGCAGATGCCGACCCCCGCCCACGACCAGGTTGCGGAACGAGGGGAGGTCGATCGTCATGTGGTGTCGCATGCGTGTCAGGTACCTCCGGGTGCGGCGTGACCATCCCCCGCACGGCCCACGAATTTTTCAACAGCATAGGCACGGCGGATGGGAATGGTGTGAGGTGAGTATTCCATGAGTGTCACGGGGGTGTCGCTTTTCGTGGCCGTCCCTGCCGCGGTGCTGGGCGCGGCGTGCATGGGGATCGCCAGCGCCGCCCAGGCAAAGGCGGCCAAAGAGGTCGAGCCGGCGAACCCGCTCGATCTCACGTTGTTCAGGCGCCTCGTCGGGCGACCATTGTGGCTCATCGGCATCGTGGCGACCGTGCTGGGGTTGGGGCTGCAGCTCGTCGCGCTCGCGTTCGGGCCGTTGCTGCTGGTCCAGCCCCTGCTCATCACGTCGCTGATCTTCGCCGGGTTCGTGTTCGCACGGCTGGAGCGGAGAGGACCCGACCGGGTGATGAGCGCCGGCACGGCGCTGTGTGTCGTCGGGCTCGCGGTGTTCCTGGTGATCGCGCGCCCCAGCGGCAACAGCGACGTGCTCGTCACCGGGACCACGCTGCTCCCGCTCGGCATCACGCTGGCCGTGGTGACCATCGCGGGCCTCGCGCTCGCCGCGCTCAGCCACTCCGGCTCCGGGCGCGTGCTCGGGCTCGCCGTGGCCACGGGCGTGCTCTACGGCCTGACCGCCGGCCTGATGAAGGTCGTCGCCGGCCAGTTCCGCCAAGGGCTGGACGAACCGTTCAAGCACTGGACGCTCTACATCGTCTGCGTGGTGGGCCCGCTCGGGTTCCTGCTCAGCCAGAACACCTTCCAGCAGGGCCGCTACCTCACGCCGGCGCTGGCGGTGATCACGGCGCTCGACCCGCTCGTGGGGGTCGCGATCGGGCTGTCCTGGATGGGGGAGACCGCCAACGGCACGCCGTGGGGGCTCGCGGGCGAGGCGTTCGCCGGTGCCGTGATCGTGGTCGGCATCGCGATGCTCTCGACGCGCGCGGCCCACCTGGACGTGGCCGCGATCGAGGAAGAACACGAACACGCCGAGGCCGAGCACGCCGGGTCGGACTCCGACGACGGGTACGGTCTGGCCGGGTCCGCCTGTTAGGCAGCAGCTGGTGACCGCCGCTCGCGGCACCTCGGGCGAAGGGGGCGCGTTGGAGCGCGTGCTGATCGTCTCCGCGAACATGGGGGAAGGGCACAACGCCACCGGACGGGCGCTGGAGGGCGCCGTGCGGGAGCGCTGGCCCGCCGCCGAGGTCAAGTGGCTCGACGCCCTCGATGAGCTGGGGCCGGGGTTCGGGGGCCTGTTCCGCCGCATCTACGTGGCGAACGTCGAGACCACCCCGTGGCTGTACGAGTTCTTCTACGACGCCATCTGGCGCCTCGCGTGGTTCGCGGCGGCGTCGAAGCGCTTCACTGCGTCCTGGTGCGGGCGGCGGCTCGCGAAACCGGTGGCGGACTTCGCGCCGGACCTCGTGCTGTCCACGTATCCGATGGGCACGGCCGGGCTGGCGTGGCTGCGCCGGCGCGGGAAGCTGCGGGCGCCGATCGGCGCGTGGGTGTCGGACTTCGCGCCGCACCCGTTCTGGGTCTACGGCTCGGCCGACCTCACGATGGTGATGCACGACGTCGCCGTGGGCCTGGCCCGCCGGTGCGCGCCGTCGGCCGTGGTGGGGGTGTCGGCGCCGCCGGTGCGCGCCGAGTTCCGGCCCGGCGACCGCGCGGGCGCGCGGCAGCGGCTGGGGCTGCCGCCGGAAGCGTTCGTGGCGCTGGTTTCGTGCGGCTCGCTCGGGTTCGGTGACGTCGAGGGCACGGTGCGGGAGCTGCTCGCCGCAGGGCCCGAGGTCTTGCCCGTGGCGATCTGCGGCCGCAACGAGGCGCTGCAGCGCCGGCTCGAACGGCTCGGCGAGCCGCGGCTGCGTGTCGTCGGCTGGACCGACCGGATGGCCGACTACACGATCGCCTCCGACGTCGTGGTGACCAACGCCGGCGGCGCGACCGGGCTGGAAGCCCTCGCGTGCGGGCGGCCCGTGCTCATGCACCGGCCGATCGCCGCGCACGGCAAGGCCAACGCCCGGCTGATGGCCGAGGCCGGTCTCGCGCTCGTGACCGAGCAGGACGGTGAGCTCACCGCTTCCGTCCGCACGCTGCTCGCCGAACCGGAACGACTCAAGGCGATGGAAGAGGCGGCCACACGGCACTGCGACTCGGCCACGTCGCTCACGGCGGCGCTCGAGTCGCTCGTGGACTCGCCGCTCAACCCGGCGCCGCAGCGACTGCGGCCCGAAGACGCGTTGTTCCTCCACGTCGCGACCCCGCAGGTGCCCCAGCAAGTCGGCGCGGTGCTGATGCTCGACCCGAAGGCCGACGGTTCGCGCCCCACGCACGCGGACGCCGTCCACCTGCTGTCGGCGACGCCCGGCCTGCGCGCGCGGCTGCTGCCGGGCGGCGGCCTGTGGCGGGCGAAGTGGCAGGAGGACCCGGCACGCACGGCCGACGGCATCCTCGGCGACGTCGAGCTGCCGGCGGGCAGCGAGCTCGAATCCTCGCTCACCGCGCAGATGGACGATTTCTTCTCCGAGCCCGTGTCCTCGGAACACCCGGTGCGCGCGCGGCTCGTGACGGGTCTGGAAGGCGAGCAGGGCGCATTGCTCATCGCGCTGCACCACGCGGCGAGCGACGGCATCGCGGTGATCGGCGCGCTCGTCGGGCAGGCCCGCGGCAAACCGCCGCTGGACCCGCCGCCGGCGCCGGTGCGGCGGAGGGGACTGCGGGGGGCCGCCGACCGGGCGGGCGAGCTGGTCCGGGGCAGCGGTGGGCCGAGTGGTGCAGCGAGTGGTGCGAAGAAGGGCGCGAAGCGGAGGGAAGCCGAGGAGCTGGCCCGGGGCATCTGGGCGCTCGCGCGGGCGGGCGCGGCGCCGCGCGTGCCGTGGGAGACCAGGATTTCGGGGCCGCGGCGGCATTACGCGAGGGCCCATCTATCGGCCCCGGCGGTGCGCGCGGCCGCTCGCAAAGTCGGCGTGCCGACCACGGACTTCGTGCTCGCGCTCGTCGCGGAGGCAGTGCACCAGGAGCTGGGCGCGGCGGCGCCGGAGCGGGTGCGGGTGCTGATCCCGATGTCCATTCGCGACACCGGCACGTTCCGCCAGCTGGGCAACCACACGGGGGCCGCGAGCGTCGACCTGCCGACCGGCGCGATGTCGCTGGCCGAACGCGTGCGCGCGACGCGGGAGCTGCTGGCCGAGCAGGTGACCCGCGGCGCACCCCGGGCGGGCAACGCCGTGGTGCGCGTGATCGGGATCCTGCCGCCGTGGCTGCACCGGCGCGTGGCCCGGCTGGTCTACCGCGGCACCTGGTTCAGCATGATCGCCTCGGTGCTGCCGGGCGCGCGTTCGCCGGTGGTGCTCAACGGTTCTCTCGTGCGCACCGTGTACCCCGTGCTGTCGCTGGCGCCGGACGTGCCGGTGGCGGTGGGCGTGATGACCTGGGCCGACCGGTTCACCGTGTGCGTGACGGTGCCCGCCGGCCACGCCGCGCAAGGCGACCGGCTGGCGGGCACCGTGACCTCGGCGTTCGCCCGGTTGCAGTCCGAAGTGGACTGACCCGTCAGGAGAAGTGCGTGGTCGGCCGGGGGATCTCCCGGCCGTCGACGAAGATGTCGACCTTCTCGTTGTAGAAGCAGATCAGGTTGGAGATCGCGCTGAGCGAGCGCGTGGGGAAGTCGTAGGACCAGGCCAGGTCCTGGTGCAGCACGTCGCCGACGTGCACGGACCAGTAGCCGGTGGTGGTGCCCTTGTACGGGCACTCGGTGACGGTGCCGGTGGGCACGAGGTGGGAGAAGTCCACCTCGGTGCGGTTGAGGTAGTACCGCGTCGGCAGGCCGGTCTCGAACAGCAGCACCGGCGACGACGACTCAGCGAGCGTTTGCCCTTCGAGCGCGACGCGCACGTGCCGGGTGGAGCGCAGGGCGTCGACGCGCGCGTACGGGTTGCGCGGGTGGACGAACACCTGCTCGTCCTCCTCGAACCACGCGTCGAGGGCGGCCCACTCGAACCGGACGTGGTCCGCGAGCCCGGCGGTGGCGTCGTCGCCGTAGAGGCGCGCCGCGGCGGTCTTCACCTCGTTGCCCGCCTTGAGGGTCTGGCGGCGCGCGGTGCCGCGCTTGAGGTGCTGCGGGTGGTTCTCGTCCATGAGCACGCCGGGAGTCACGTCGGCGACCGGGATGTAGTACTGCGGGTAATACGGCCACTCCCACACGTAGAGCGCGCGGGTGGTGTCGAGCACCGTCTCACCGCCGAGCACGGCGCGGATCCGCCGGGGCACGGGCTCGACGTGGTCGATCTGCGTGATCGCGTCCGGGTAGTCGCGCATCGGGATCTCCTCGGGTCGGCCGGGCCGTGGTCCTGGGTGACAGGGCCGGCTGCGCTGGACGGAAGGCGCTGAGCTGTGCTGAAAAGAAGGCGCTGAAAAACGCGCGGCGCGCGGACGTGGGTCCGCGCGCCGTCGTGATCAGGCCGTCGCCCGCTTGGGCAGCTTCCACCCGGGGCGGGGGAAGTGGCAGGTGTAGCCGTTCGGGTACTTCTGGAGGTAGTCCTGGTGCTCGGGCTCGGCCTCCCAGAAGTCACCGGCGGGGGTGACCTCGGTGACGACCTTGCCGGGCCAGAGGCCGGAGACCTCGACGTCGGCGATGGTGTCTTCGGCGACCTTCTTCTGCTCGTCGTTGGTGTAGTAGATCGCGGAGCGGTAGCTCATCCCGATGTCGTTGCCCTGGCGGTTCTTCGTGGTCGGGTCGTGGACCTGGAAGAAGAACTCGAGCAGGTTGCGGAAGTCGGTCTGGGCGGGGTCGTAGAGGACCTCGATGGCCTCGGCGTGGGTGCCGTGGTTGCGGTAGGTGGCGTTGGGGGTGTCGCCGCCGCTGTAGCCGACGCGCGTGGACACGACGCCGGGCTGGTGGCGGAACAGCTCCTCCATACCCCAGAAACATCCGCCGGCGAGGATCGCCTTTTCGGTCGTCACGTCGTCTCCTTACTTGTCGGTGTCGGTGGTGAAGAGGGCACGGAAGTCTCCATACCCCTCTTTGTCCAGGTCGTCGAGGTGGATGAACTTCAACGACGCGGAGTTGATGCAGTAGCGCAGGCCGCCCTGGTCGACCGGGCCGTCGTCGAAGACGTGGCCGAGATGGCTGTCACCGTGCAGCGAGCGGACCTCCGCCCGGATCATGCCGTGGCTGAAGTCCTTGCGCTCGACGACGCCGGCCTGCTGGATCGGCTTGGTGAAGCTCGGCCAACCGGAGTGGCTCTCGTACTTGTCCACCGAGGCGAACAACGGCTCGCCGGACACGACGTCCACGTAGATGCCGGGCTCGTGGTTGTCCCAGTATTCGCCCGTGAACGCCCGCTCGGTCCCGTCCTGCTGGGTCACGCGGTACTGCTCCGGGGTCAGCCGGGAAACGGCTTCCGGGTTCTTGTTGTACTGGGTCTGCTGGGACACAGCTCTCCCTTCGCGGCCTCTCGGCTCGGGCTGGGGAACCAGGTGAAACGCACCTGAACGTACAGCTATGAAGACACCGTACGGGCCCTTTCTATTCCCTCGGACGGCCGCTTGCGCCCCCGTCCGACTTCTGTAATAAATCGGTTTCCACCAGCAGATCGAGCAGGGTCCGCAGCGCCCGGCCGGGGGCCTTTTCACCGTGGCTCACGACCGAGAGGGGCCACGTGAGCCCGGCGTCGTCCAGCGGCACCACGGCGGTGCCGGGAGCGGTCAGCGGCACGAGGTCGGGGACCACGGCGACGCCCAGCCCGGCGGCGACGTACAGGGGCATCACGCGGAGATCGGCGACTTCCACCGGGACCCGGCGGGGGACGCCGAGTGACTCGCAGGCCCGGTCGATGGCGATGCGGTTGCCGAAGCCGCGCGGCGCGTCCACGAACCGCTCGCCGGCCAGGTCCCGCAACGAGATCGACGTTCGCCCGGCGAGCGGGTGCGCGGCCGGGAGCACGGCGAAGTAGGGGACCGTGACGATCGTGCGCACGGTCAGGCCCGGCAGTTCACTCTCGGGCAGGCCGAGCAGCGCGACGTCGAGCCGGCCGTGGCGCACGTCCTCGGCCAGGCCGGTCGAGCCCGTCACCGACACGGTCAGGTGCAGGTCGACCAGCGGATGCCGGTCGTGGAACGCGCCGAGCAGCGCCGGCAGGTCGAAGGCGCCGACGCTGGTGAGCGTGCCCACCCGCAGGCTTCCGCGCAGGCCCGCCGATGCCTCCTGCACCACCTCGCGGGCACGTTCCACGGCGTCGAGCGCGGCCTTCGCCTCCGGCAGGAACAACGCGCCCGAAGCCGACAGCGCGACCCTGCGCGTGGAGCGGTCGAACAACGTCGTGCCCAGCTCGGTCTCCAGCGTGCGGATCGTGGCGGACACCGTCGACTGGACGGCGAACAACCGCTGGGCCGCGCGCGTGAAGCTGAGCTCCTCGGCCACGGCCACGAAGTATTCGAGCTGACGGGTCTCCACGGCGTGAATTATCGCATCTGACGATAACTGTCGCCAAGACTTTTCGTTGGACGAAATGAGTCGCCGGGGGGATGGTTGAAGGCACAAGGATCTTCCGGGGAAGGCAGCCATGCTCCACACCGTTTCGCCCGTCACAGCCCGCACAGCCTGCACAGCCCGCCCGAGGCTCACCCACGACTGGGGCTTCCGCGTGATCGCACTCGCGTTCGCCGCGTCGCTCGCGTTCTCCACCGTGCCGACGCCGCTGTACGCGATTTACCAGCGCCAGGACGGGTTCCCGACGTTCGTGGTCACCCTCGTCTTCGTCGCCTACGCCGTGGGCGTGATGGCGAGCCTCTACCTCGCCGGCCACGTGAGCGACTGGCTCGGCCGGCGCCGCGTGATCGTCGTCGCCACCCTCGCCGAGGCGCTGGCGGCCGCGCTGTTCCTGTCCTCACCCGAGGTGCCGGTGCTGTTGCTGGCCCGGCTGATCAGCGGAGCGTGCATCGGCGCGCTGACCGCCACGGCCACCGCGCACCTGTCGGAGCTGCGCGCCGTCGCGCGGCCGGGAGAGCACGCCGGTCGTGCGGGGCTGATCGCGAGTGTGGTGAACCTCGGCGGGCTCGGCCTCGGCCCGCTCATCGGCGGGTTCTTCGCGAAGTACGCGACCAGCCCGCTCACCACGCCGTTCGCCGTGTTCCTGGTGGTGCTGCTCGCGGCCGCGATCGCCGTGGCGCTGGTGCCCGAGACCGTCGAGCCGTGGGACGAGCCGCCCGCCTACCGGCCGCAGCGCCTTTCGCTGCCGGCCGACGCGAAGCCGGCGTTCTTCGGCGCGGCCATCGCGGTGTTCGCGTCGTTCGCGATCACGGGCCTGTTCGCGGCACTGGCACCGACGCTGCTCGCGCAGGGATTGCACCAGAGCGGCCACCTGCTCGCCGGGATCGCGGCGGCGTCGCTGCTGGTCGCCGCGGCGCTCGGGCAGATCGTCTTCGCGCGGCTCACGGTCGCGCGCCAGCTGCGGCTCGGCTTCACGTTGATGGCCGTGGGACTCGTGGTGCTGCCGGTCGCGGCGCTGCTGCCTTCGCTGTGGCTGTTCTTCGCCGGCAGCCTGCTGGCCGGCACGGGCATGGGGCTCGGCTTCCGCGCGTCGGTGACCACCGTGGCCATGCTGGCCGGCCCGCGCTCGCGTGGGCAGGTGCTGGCGGCGTTGTTCCTCGCGGCCTACGCGGGCCTCGTCGTGCCGGTGCTCGCCGTCGGGCTGGCGCTGGTGTGGGTGTCGAGCCCGATGGCGCTGGTGGGCTTCTCCGTGGCCGAGCTCCTGCTGCTCGCCTGGTCGGCGAACCGCATCCTGCGGCCCGCTACCGGGCCGGTTCGAGCTGCCAGCTGAGCGTCACCGTGGCGCCGTCCGGGCGTTGCACGCACTCGCTTTCGTGCGCGAGACCGTGCATCAACGGCAGGCCGCGGCCGCGCAGGCCGTTGGTCGGGCGGGGCGGCAGCCAGCGGCCGTAGTCGGTGACGACCACGGTGACGGTGCCGTCCACGCAGGTCGCGAGGACGTCGAGGACGCCGGTTTCCCGGCCCTCGTAGGCGTGTTCGGCGGAGTTGGCCATGGCCTCGTAGCTCGCCATCACCACTTCCTCCTGCTGCGTGGTGCTCATGCCGAGCTCCGCGACCCAGCCGGCGAGGGCGCGGCGCAGGCCGATCAGCGGTTCCGCCGCCGCGGCGACGCGGCGGCGGAACTCCGGCGTGGTGCGGTCTTCGGTCGCTCGCCCGGTCACGCCGCACTCCCGGCCCGGTGGCGCACGTGGATCACCGCGATGTCGTCGTCGTGGTCGCCGCCGGTGAGGTCGTGGATCAGCCGGTCCCAGGCGGTTTCCGCGTCGGAGCCGTCGCGCAGGCCGCCGAGCGCGGCGAGCAGCCCGGTGATGCCGGCGGTGAGGTCGCGGGTGCGGCTCTCCACGAGTCCGTCGGTGTAGAGCACGAGGTCGGTGCCCGGCGGGAAGGCCACCCGCTCCTGCGGGAACTCCGCGCCGACGCCGAGCGGCTGGGCCAGGGCCTCGCCGATCTGCTCGGGTGTGCCGTCCGCGTGGACGAGCACGGCGGGCAGGTGCCCGGCGTTCGCGTACGTCAGCGAATGGTCCGCGGGCTCGTGCACAGCGTAGAAACAGGTCGCGAAACTCGTTTCCCCGAACCGGCCGGTGAGCTGCGAGACGTTGCGCAGCACCTCCGAGGGCGGCAGCTCCAGCAGCGCGTACGAGCGGATCGCGGTGCGCACCTGGCCCATCACGGTGGCCGCGGTGACGCCGTGGCCGACCACGTCGCCGATCACGAACGCGGTGGCGCCCGAGCCGAGGCGGAGCACGTCGAACCAGTCGCCGCCGACCTTGCTGCCGGTGGCGGCCGGCAGGTACCGCGTGACGAGGTCGAGGCCGGGGATCCGCGGCGCGGCGGGCACCATGCTGCGCGAGAGCTCCGCGGCGAGGGTGCGCTCGCGTTCGTAGAGGCGCGCGTTGTCCAGCGCGATGGCGGCGTAGCCCGCGATCCCTTCGGCGAGGTACTCGTGGCGCTCGGTGAACCGGCCGGTTTCGGGGTGGCCGAAGAAGAAGCCGCCGAGCACCTCGCCGCTGGTGGGGCTCACGACCGACACGGCGAGGTAGCTGCGCGCGGGCAGGTGGCCTTCGGGCATGCCGTCATACGGCGAGTTGTGGCCGAAGCGCGGGTCGGCCGGGATGTCCGGGCTGCGGACCGTGCCGGTGCCGTCGAACGTCGGGCCGAACACGGCGGTGTTGCGGGGCATGGGGAAGCGGGAGAACGCTTCGCGCGGCACGCCGGAGAGGGTGTAGAGCGTGTACGACTCGCCGAACTGGTCGACGAGGTTGTAGAAGAACGCGCCGAAGGCCGCGCTCGTCGCGCCGGTGGCGGCGTCGGTCGCTTCCTGGACCACGACGTCGAGGTCGAGCTGCGCGGTGAGCCGGCGGCCGATGGAGTGCAGGGCGTCGACGACGCCCGCCTCGGCGCGCAGCCGGTTGACGGTGCCGGTGAGCTCTCCGTCGCGGCGCCGACCCCGGGTGCGGTCGGCGCGAGGCGGGCGCCTTCGGGAGCGTCGGTGTGCAGCAGCACGGTGGCGTTCTCGTCGGCGACGACCACCGCGCCGGTCACGCGCTGGGCCGGAACGAGCTTGGCCACGGTCGCGGCGTCGGGGACCACGATCCGGCCGCGGCCCCGGACGTCCGCGGCATCGAGCAGGCGGACCCGCACGGCGACGGGCCGGCCCTCGGCGTCGACGAACGCCCGCCGCACGGCCTCGGCCACGGGCCCCAGGCCGTCCGCGGTGGTCACGCGCCCGCCAGTGCGGCGGGCAGGGACGGGAACACGGCGAGCTCGTCGGTCAGGCGGGTCAGCTCCAGCGGCCGCAGCGTGCTCCGGCTGCTCGCGACCACACGCACGTCGGCGGGTTCGGCCTGCCGGTGGGCCCACACGAGCACCGCCATCCCCGCCGACGCGAGGAAGTCGACGGCGCTGAGGTCGATCACGAGCACCGGCGCCCCCGTGCGCGCGGCGCGGTCCACGAGCCGGCGCAGCTTGGGGGCGAGCGCGAGGTCGAGGGCGCCGCTCACGGCCAGCACCGTGATGCCGTCGCCTTCGCTCAAAGCGACGGCGCCGCCCGTGGTTTCCACCCGGCCCGCGTCGTCAGCGGGGACACCGGACTGCCATGCGCCAATACTGCCAAGCCCGCGTCCGTCGCGCCCGGCCGTACCCCGTTCGGTGCAGTGCCTGACCCTCGCGGAGCCGGTGACCAGTTCGGTGACCGAATGATCAAGCGTCGTTCAGCGCCCGCGCGAAGGCGGTGTGCACGCGCAGGTACTGGCGCAACGGAAGGGCTTCGCCGGAGGTGCCGGCCGTCAGCCGGCGGGTGGCCCACGTGTTCCACGTGAGGTGCGCTTGGGCGACCGAAAGCCGTGCGGCCGCGGCGATCTCGGCGGGGCTTTGACCGGCGAGGACGGCTTCGTGCATGAGAACGGGGCTGCTGCGCCGGATCCAGTCCTGCAGGGAAGCCATGGCCGCGAGGCGGTGCAGCTGCGAGCCGGCTTCGCGAGTGTCGGAGTCCGGGTCCGGAGTGGTCGTGTGTACGCCGGTGAGGTCCGGAGCAGTGGCGCCCGGCGCGCCGGCGTCCGGTGCGGGAGCGGCTGGAGCCGGTGCCGCGCGCGGGAATTCGGGGCGTCCGGCGAGTCGTCCGGGCGCCTTTTCGGTGATCTCGGGGGTGAGTGAGGTCGTCATGGCGATTCTCCCTGGTTGGGCGGTCAGCCACACCGCGATCGTGGCCGCGCCGGTCGGGACGGTGCGGCGTCCCACGGCTACCCTCTCACCCTTCTGGTCAATCCTCGGTTTTGTGAGACTGTGATCTCACTCGTTTGGGGGCGATTTCCCTTGGGGCGCCTCACATCCCGGGACGTGCGAGCGCCGCCGGGCGGTACCCGGCGGCGCTCGTTCACCCGCGTGTCAGTCCTTGTTCTTCAGTCCGTCGACGGCGTCCTTGATCTTCTCGCCGGCCTGCTTGAGGGCACCCTTGGCCTGGTCCGCCTTGCCTTCGGCTTGCCACTGCTCGTTTCCGGTGGCGTTTCCGAGCGCTTCTTTGGCGCGGCCCTTCAATTCATCGGCCTTGTTCTGCATTTTTTCGGTCACGACCGCTCCTTTCGCGAAGGCGGGGGTTACCCGTTTTCCGGCGGTTCAAACCAGTGGCTCAGTACCAGTGCGCGCGGCCGCCGATCTTGCGGCCGGTTCCGCCCATGATGGCCAGGACCGCACCGATGACCAGCAGGACGATGCCGATCGTCCACAGGATCGAGATGCCGGTGATGAAACCGACGACGAGCAGGATGACTCCGAGCACGATCATGGATTCTCCAGCTGTTCTGTATGGGGACCGATGGATTCTGAGTACCCGGCCGGGCGATCCCGCAAACACTTTCGGGTCCGGTCCGGTGCGGACGTACCAGTGGTCTGATCCGGCGGCCGAATTGCCGGAACCGGTTCCGGAGAGTTCATTCGGTCACCGAAGGAATGTGCGCGCAGGTGGGCGAACCAGCGGTTTTGTACCGCCTTTGCCGGGGCCGACCAGGATGTGAAACCGCTTTGCGGGCGGGTGTGGGCGGCCTAGTTTTCGACCCCGACAGATCGATTTCTCACCGAATGAGGGGAGCCGGTGGGTGGCCTCGGGTGAACTCGCGACGACGGCGCCGGTCGGGCTCGGCTGGCTCGCCGTGCGGATCGGCGAACGCACGGCGCGCGGTATCGCGGGTGCCGTGTCGGGCCTGATCCGCGACGGCGCGGTACCGCCCGGCACGCGGCTGCCGACCGTGCGCGCGCTCGCGGCCGAGCTCTCGGTGAGCCCCACGACGATCGCGGAGGCATGGGCGCAGCTGCGCGCGGCCGGGCTGATCGGCACCGGCCGCCGGCGCGGCACGACGGTGCTGGCGCCACCCGCCGGGCTCCCGCCCGCGCGGATGTTCCCGGGCTGGCAGTCGGTGGACCTGGAGCACGGCTCACCCGATTCCGCGCTGCTGCCGCCGCTGGAGGACGCCGTGGCCGCCGGGGTGCGGTCGGAGCGCCCGGCGGTGAAGGAGCCGATCAGCTCCCGGCTGCGGGCGGCGGTGAAGCCGGAGTGGCCGTTCGCGGCCGAGGCGTGGACGGTCGCCGCCGGCGGTCAGGAAGGGGTCGCTCTTGCGTGCCGGACGGTGGCCCGGCCCGACGACGTGGTCGCGGTCGAGGAACCGACGGCGCCGTGGTTGCTGCGGCACCTGCGCGCGGCGCGCATCCACGTGGTTCCGGTGCGTTGCGACGAAACCGGCCCGCGGGCCGACGCGCTGGAGGCCGCGCTGGCGCACCGGCCCGTCGCCTTCGTTTACCAGCCACGAGCGCAGAACCCGCTGGGCCACACCGTGTCCGCCGCTCGCGTCGCCGAGCTCGCCGCCGTCCTCGCGCGCACTGACACCGCCGTGATCGAGGCCGCAACGTCGGCCCGCTCGCCGGCTCGGCGGGGGCGAGCCTGGGCACGCACCTGCCCGGACAGGTGCTGCTGGTGCGGTCCTACTGCACGGCGTTCGGCACGGAACTGCGCAGCTGTGTGCTCGGCGGCTCGGCCGCGCTCGTGGCGCGGGTGCGCGCGCAGCGGGCGTTCGGCACGGCGTGGTCCAGCCGGGTGCTGCAGGACGCGCAGGCGTTCCTGCTCACCGACACTGCCACGGACGCGCTGGTCCACCGCGCGCGCCGGCGCTACGCGGGGCGGCGCACGGTCCTCGCCGAGGCCCTGCGCGACCACGGCCTCGACGTGGCCGCGGGCGACGGGCTCACGCTGTGGGTGCCGGTCCCCGAGGAGACCCGCACCTTGGTCACGCTGGCCGCGCACGGCGTCTCCGTCGGCGCGGGCAGCCGGTGTTTCACCGGCCGCGCCGGCGCGCCGCACATCCGCGTCGCCGTGGGCCAGCTCCCCGACGACCCCGCCCCGGTCGCCGACCTGGCGGGCATGATCGCGCGGGCGGCCGGCGTCCGGTCCCGCCGCAGTGCCTGAGCAACGCGCCGTACGTGGCGTAGCGGTCGTGCTGCGGAAGTTCTCCAGGTGGTGCTGCTGCGACTCCCACACTCGACGACGCCGAGGAAGCGGTCCGGGCTCTCTGGTGAGGCCGCAGCCGGCGCCTGTACTTTCCCCGGCCGGCGGGGTCTGGACCTTCGACGCGACCCCGATCCGGAGCTGGCCGCGGCGACGTCGACGCCCAGGCGCGTGCCCGGGCCGTGGTGGCGCAAGGCGTTGGTGGCGGCTTCGGCGATCACGCGCCCGGCGAGGGGACGGACGGCGCCGGGGAACGCCGTCGCGTCCGGCACGGCGTCGAGGACCAGACCGGCGGAGCGCAGCTGGTCGAGCACGTCGGCCAGCGCGGGTTCGGCGGCGGGCTCCTCCTCGCCGTGGAGTTCGCGCAGCGTCGCGCGGACCTGGTCCAACGCGTCGCGGCCGGCCGACAACATCGCGTCGACGCGCCGGCGGTCGCCGTCGGTCAGGTCGCCGACCGCGCGCAGGGCCTCGGCCTGCACGAGCATCACGGTGGTGGTGCGCGCGAGCGTGTCGTGCAGCCGGCGCGCGGTGCGGTCGCGGCGCTCGGCGGCGAGGCGTTCCAGCCGGTGGCGGGTGCGTTGCGCGGCGAACTCCGCGCGTTCGGCGACGTGCCGGCGGCGTTCCACCCCGAGCAGCCACGCGACCCCGCGGAGGGCGGCGGTGAGCAGCGCGCCGTCCACCAAACCCTCGGCGGGCACCATCGCCGCGCCGACCGCGGCCGTCGTGGCGCCGCAGAGCCAGAACCGCACGAGCGGGCGCGGCGACATCGGCGCGGTGTAGGGGGCGAGCAGGACCGGGAGGTAGTCGAGGTTGCGCGGGGCGCTGGTGACGAGGTGGGCGACGGGCGTCGCGGTGACCACGGTGAGCACCCAGCCGGCGAAGGGGCAGCTGCAGCAGCTGCGCCACGACGAGCAGCAGGCCGGCCCCGCCGTGGCCCGGCTGCTACGTGCCGCGGCGCCGGCGGCGGAGCGGGTACTGGGCTGAGGGATGCGTTCGCCCTCCGCGAGACCGGTGGTGGCGGCGAGGTGGGCGCGCCCGGGTGAGGGACATGAGACTTCTCGCGCTGGGTGGGACGGTGTTCGTCGGACGGGCGGTCGCCGCGGAGGCGCTGCGGCGGGGCCACGAGGTCGTGTGCGCGGCGCGCGGCGAGTCGGGGACGGTGCCCGACGGCGCGCGGCTGATCAAGGTGGACCGGGACGATCCGGACGGATTGGCCGCCCTGCCCGAGTTCGACGCCGTGGTCGACGTGGCGCCGATCTCGTTCCCGTGGGTGGAGCGCGCCCTGGAGGTGCTCGCGGACCGCGTGGCGCACTGGACGTTCGTCTCGACGATCAACGTTTACGCCGACGAGGCGACACCCGGCCAGACCCCGGCGACCGGCGCGCTCGTGAACCCGCTGCGGCGCCACGCGACCCGCGACGACCTGACCGCGGAAGGCGGCACCGGACTGTACGGCGGCATCAAGGTCGCCAGCGAGAACGCCGTGCGCGCCGAGCTGGGGGAGCGCGCGTTCGTCGTGCGGCCCGGCCTGATCACCGGCCCCGGCGACGGCAGCGACCGCTTCGGCTACTGGCCGGGCCGCTTCGCCCGCGGCGGCCGCGTGCTCGTGCCCGCCTCCGACCGGCTCGTGCAGTACCTCGACGTGCGTGACCTGGCGGCCTGGGTCGTTACGGCGTTCGAGACGGGACTGGGCGGGACCTTCGACGGAATCGGCCCCGCGGTCGGCCTGGGCAAGCTGCTCGCGGACATCGCCGCGGCCGTCGGCGCGGACGTCGAGTTCGTGCCCGCCATGGATACTCAGCTGGAGACCGCCGGCGTCGCCCCGTGGTCCGGTCCCCGCTCCCTGCCGCTGTGGCTCCCGCCCACCTACGCCGGCCTCGCCTCCCACGACCCGGCCTCGTCGCTGGCCGCGGGCCTGGACATCCGCCCCCTCGCCGACGCCGTCGCGGGCGCGCTCGAGCGCGAACGCGAACTGGGCCTGGATCGAGAGCGGCGCTCGGGCCTGTCGGCGGCGGAGGAGGCGGAGGTGCTGGCGGGGTTGTGATCGGGCGAGAGCCGGGAAAGCTTGCTGGGGAGCTGGGTCAGTTCGAGACGAGCCACCTTGCGACTTCGCCGGCGGACGCGGCAAACCCGCAGCCACGCCTGGTGTCAGCCGCTGCGGTGCCGGGTCAGCTGGCGGCGAGCCATTTCGCCGTGCCGGGGCGGCCGGGGACCCAGCAGCCGCCCGCGGTGGTGGGGGTGGTGTCCGGGAGGGCGAGGAGGTCGGCCAGCACGCGGGTGGCGGGTCCGCTCGCGCGCCACAGCCAGGTGGTCGGCGTGAAGACGTTTTCTTCGTCCCCCGGCATACGGGTGGCGGTGGCGTCGTCCTCCGCGTCGAGGCGGAAGACGTCCACGACGTCGCCGTGGACGCGGACGCCGACGACCGCGAGGACTTCGCCGGTGGCGTCGCTCGGGTGCACGAACTGGTAGCCGCGGGCGATGAGGGCGCGCAGGCCGGACTCGACATTGCAGGGTGGCGGGGCCGCTTGGTGGTCCATCGTCCCCGCCTTCCGTTGCCAGCTCGGGAATCCGCACGTGCATCCGCGCCCTGGCGCGGACGTTAGCACGACCTCCCCCAGCGTAGGACAGACACACTTCCCTTTCCGGTCCCGCCTGCGCGCTTCTGTAGAAGATGGGGCACCGCACGAAAAGGGTCGTTCGTACCACGGCTTTGTGGTCGACCGGGCAATGGCGACACGGGCGTGGCGAGTCTCGCTCACCATGTCAAGTGACGTTCGCGAGGCGGACGCCACCACGGCTGGGTGGTGATCCTGTTGGCGAAGTGGCAACCGGCGCTAGCATCGGCTCTCCCGCGAAGCACGGGGGGCGGACCGCCGAGCCGAGCGGTCACGGTGCCGGTGTCCGCGCACCTCTGGGGTCGGTGATGGAACTGTTCGCGATGGTGGCCGCCGCTCTGCCGCTGGCCGGCGGGCCGCTCGCGGCAGCGCTGCTCGTGGTGCGCCGCCGTCCTGCCCTGCGCACCGCACGCGCCGCCCGCACGCCGTCGCGCCTCGCGGAGGAGCTGCGCGCGGTCGCCGAGGTCCTGCCGCGCGTCCGGCCCGTGCTCCTCACCCCGCCGAAACGGGCCACTGTCGAACCCGGGCCGGCCCTCGGCCCGTGCCGGTCGTGCCACGCGGCCGCCGTACCCCGGCCCCGGCGGCCACCGGCTCCCGACGAACTGACAGCCGAACCCACAGCCGCTTCGCCAGCACCGGCTTGCGCCGCCTGCACCCCCTAGCCCGTCACGCCACGATCGGCGCCCCAACCGCGCCGGCGCCCCCGGCGAATACAGCACGCTCACCGGCTCGCCCGCCACCCGTCGAGGCGAGGTGACGGTGATCGACTCCACGAACGCCACCGCACCCGTCCGAAGTGGACGGACGCCCGACGGACTTCCGGCAGCCGTCCGGCGGCGTGACCCCGGCCACTGTCCGCCGGGACTTTTCCGTGCCCTCCCACTGTTACAGACATTGCGGAAGCCGGAGGAACCCGGTGACCGCCACGAGCAGGAAGGGGTGAGAACCGATGGCGAAGAGCGTTTTGCGCCCGGTGATCAAGCTGCGTTCCACCGCCGGCACGGGTTACACGTATGTGGTGACCAAGAACCGCCGCAACGACCCGGACCGGATGGTCCTGCGCAAGTACGACCCGGTCGTCCGCGAGCACGTGGACTTCCGCGAAGAGCGCTGACACCGAGCAAGACCGAGGGCTGAGGGTGGTCGTCAAGACCACCCTCAGCCTTTTCACGTCCGCAGCGGCGGGCGAGGTCAACCGCAGTGCCCCAGCGGCGCGTCGAACTTCACGGTGCCGACCGAGCCGCCCCAAGTCACGCACTTGTCGGCCGCCGAAGCCGTGACCGGGCCGGCGAACCAGGAGAACGAGCCGGAGTCCGTCTGCTTCGTCGCGCCCTGCACCTGCAGGTACGCGGTGGTCTGCGACGGTGTGCCCGCGCCGGAGTTCTTCATCGTGCTCACGCAGTTCATGCCGGTGGCCGAGTTGTAGGACAGGTACACCGTGCCCGCGGTGCCGAGCGAGCCCTGGTCGATCACGCCGTAACCCGAGCCGCACGCCGGCGCGCCCAGGTTCGCGTCGGTGAACTTCGCCCAGCGGATCGCCGCGCTGGAGTTGCCCTGCGGGCCGCCTTCGAAGAGCACGCCGGCCGAGCCGGTGCCGAGCGAGATGAGGTCGGAGTAGGCCGCGTCCTGGCTCCACACCAGGAACCCGTCGGCGTCACCCTGCCAGCTGCCGCCCTCGTCGAACGACGAGCGGATGCGCAGTGCGTGCCGGTGGTCGCACACCGAGGGGCCCGCGAAGATCAGCCGCGTGTACGCGCCGCCGGTGTCCGTCGCGCTCATCGCGAGCGTGGCGCCCTGCACGTCGGGCGTCTTCGCCAGGCCCGGCTCGGTCACGAACTTCTGGCTGAACGTCTGGCCGCCGTCGGAGCTGATCGCGTACGCCCGCTCGACGGTCGAGCACATCGTGCCGGCGTTGTTGCGCGCCGAGGCGTAGATCTTGCCGTCGGGCAGTTCGGTGAGGCTGATCTCCTGCGGGTTGAGCGCGGCGTTGTTCGTGCTCGCGTCGTGGGCGCCGAGGTGCCAGGTCGAACCGCGGTCGTCGCTGTAGATGATCGCGCCGGTGTTGGGCGCGGAGCCGTTGGCCTGGTAGCTCATGCCGGCGACCAGCCGGCCCTTGTGCGCACCGCGGGTGAGCACCGAAGCGTGCGACGGCCCCGTCGCGAGCCAGCCCGGCGCCGCCGTGAAGCCGAGCTGAGTGGTGAGCACCTGGGGGGCGGCCCACGTGGAGCCGTTGTCCTTGCTGATGCTCACGCGCGGAACGCGGCCGCACGCGGCATGCGGGGTCACGCACTGCATCACCGACAGCAGCACGACGCGGCCGTTGGGCTCGTCGGCGCTCGGCGGCACGACGACGGGCGTGGGGTTGCCCTTCACGTCGCCGAACCCCTGGATCACGATCTGCAGCGGGCCCCACGTGGAGCTGCCTTTGGCCTGGCGCTTCATGACCAGGTCGATGTCGCCGGTGTCGGCGCAGCTGTTCTTGCGCCCCTCGGCGAAGGCGAGCAGGTCGCCGTTGTTGGCCTTGACCATGGCGGGGATGCGGAAGCACGAGTAGCCGCCGGTGCCGGCCTGGTACACCACCGTGCTGGCCGCGTCGGCCGACGCAGCGGGGGTCGCGCCCGGCACCACGGCGGCCGCGGCGAACGCCGTGGCCCCGGCCAAAGCCGTGAGCAGTCCTCGTGCGACACGTCTCAGATTCATTGTCGGTCTCCGTCCTGGGGGCCGTCCCCACGATCGTGGGGCGGCTGCCGAAAGTGCTCCCAGGCTCCGGCGCGGTCGTACACCCGCCGTACAACGGCACGCACAATCGCTTTTGTACCAAGGAGAACTGTTAACCCGGCGGCGATCCGGCCGTGATGGTCCCACGTCCTGCCCGCGGGACCGGTGTCCTCCCGGCAGGGCGCTCTCGCGGACCCGCGGTGTAACGGGCGCTACGCTCAAGAGGAGACGTGCCCGCAACCGGTGAGCGAGGGAGGAACCGGTGAGCGAACCCGGTGCCCCCGTCGGTGTCCGGTTCGAGCTGCTGGGACCGCTGCGCGCCTGGCGTGGTGGCCACGAGCTCGCGATCGGCTCGCCGGCGCAGAACTTGCTGCTGGCGGTGCTGCTCGCGCGCGCCGGCCAGCCGACCGGGGTCGACGAGCTCGTGGGCCTGCTGTGGGAAGACCAGCCGCCGGCCAGCGCCGTGAACGTGATCCAGCGCTACGTCGGCGCGCTTCGCCGGCTCGTCGAGCCCGATCTGACCGCGCGTTCGCCCGGCCACTGGCTCGTGCGCCACCCGGGCGGCTACGGCCTGCAGGTCGACGCCGCGTCCTCCGACCTCGTGGAGTTCCGCACCCGCGTGCTGCGGGCGCGGCGCGCGGAGAACGCCGACGACGCGCTCGCCGAGTTCAACGCCGCCCTCGCCCTGTGGCGCGGGCCGTGCGCGGCGGGGCTGATGATGCCCGGGCGCGCCCGGGCGCTGCTGGTCGGAATCGACCAGGAAGGCCTGGCCACGGTCGTCGAGGCCGCCGACGTCGCCCACGCGGCCGGGCGGCCGTTGCAGCCGTTGCTGCTGCACCTGGAACGGGCCGTGAAAGCCGATCCCTTCAACGAGACCGTGCACGCCCGGCTCATGCTCGCGCTCGACTCGGTCGGCCGCCGGGCCGCGGCGCTCGAGGTGTACCGCGAGATCCGCATGCGGCTGGTCGACGAGCTCGGCGTCGAGCCCGGCGCGGAGCTCACGCGCATGCAGCACGATGTGCTGGCGCAGCGGTCCGAGGAGGGGCCCGCGGTCCGCGCCCCGCAGGCCCGGCCCGTGGTGCGCCCGGCGCAGCTGCCGCCGGACCTGCCGACGTTCACCGGCCGCCGCGACCAGCTCACCCGGCTCGCCGGGTTGTTCGACTGCGCCGCCGAGCGCCGGCGCGTGACCGTCGCGGTGATCGACGGGCTGGCCGGCACCGGCAAGACCTCGCTGGCCATCCACCTCGCGCACCAGGTCGCCGACCGCTTCCCCGACGGGCAGCTCTACGTCAACATGCGCGGTTTCGATCCCACGGGCGCCGCCGTGGACCCGGCCGACGCGCTGCGCGGATTCCTCGACGTGCTCGGCATCGAGGCCACGCAGGCGCCCTCGGGTCTCGACGCGCGCAGCGGCCTCTACCGCAGCCTGCTCTCCGGGCGGCAGATGCTCGTGGTGCTCGACAACGTCCGTGACTCCGAGCAGGTCCGGCCGCTGCTGCCGGGCAGCGCGGGCTCGGCGGTGATCGTGACCAGCCGCAACCGCCTCAGCGCCCTGGTCGCCACCGAGGACGCCGACCT
Source organism: Amycolatopsis sp. 2-15 (assembly GCF_030285625.1). Taxonomy (NCBI): domain Bacteria; kingdom Bacillati; phylum Actinomycetota; class Actinomycetes; order Pseudonocardiales; family Pseudonocardiaceae; genus Amycolatopsis; species Amycolatopsis carbonis. The sequence goes on along the minus strand of NZ_CP127294.1, from coordinate 8,137,654 downwards.
GCTGACGCTCGACACGCTCTCGTCGTCGGAAGCCCGCGAGACGCTCGTACGCCGGCTCGGCGAGGAGAAGGTGTCGGCCGAACCCGAGGCCGTCGAGGAGATCATCGAGCTGTGCGGGCGCCTGCCGCTCGCGTTGGCGATCGTCGCCGCGCGCGCCCGGACGCACCCGCAGTTCTCGCTCGCAGACATCACCGCGAAGCTGCGCGCCACGCAGGGGACGCTGGAGGCGTTCCGCGGCGACAGCGCGGGTGACGTGCGCACGGTGTTCTCCTGGTCCTACCGCGTGCTCGAACCCGGTGCGGCGCGACTGTTCCGGCTTTTGTCGCTGCACCGCGGCGCCGACTTCTCGACCGCCGCGGCCGCCAGCCTCGCCGGTGTGCCGTTGCCGCAGGCGCAGGACCTGCTCGACGAGCTCACGCGCATCCGCTACCTCAGCGAGCACCGCCCGGGGCGCTACCTCGCCCACGACCTCGTGCGTTCGTACGCGATGGAGCTGCGCGAGCAGACCGACCCGGCCGACGAGCAGGCCGATGCCCTCGCGCGGCTGGTGAACCACTACTTGTGCAGCGCCCACGGCGCGTACCTCGCACTGAACCCGCACCAGCTCCCGATCGATCCGCCCGTGCTCGAACCGGGCGTCTGCGCCGACCTCGCGCGCGGCTACGGCGAGGCGATGGAGTGGTTCGAGGCCGAGCTGCCCGCGTTGACGCTGCTCATCCGGCAGATCGCCGGGGTGCCGCGGCTGGCGGGGAACGTGTGGAAGCTGGTGTTGAGCCTGCAGCCGTACTACCAGCGCAGCGCGCTCTACCACGACTGGGTCACGCAGGCGGAGCTCGCGTTGCGCGTCGCCGTCGGCACCGGCGACCTGGTGGCGCAGGCCAACGTGCACCGCAGCCTCGCGGGTGCTTACCACTTCGTCGAGCGCTACGACGAAGCGCTGGAGCACCTCAACCGCACCGCCGAGCTGTTCGAGCAGCTCGGTCTGGCGGCCGATCAGGCATACGTGCACAGCAACTTCGGCACGGTGTTCGCCAAGCTCGGCCGGTTCAACGCGGCGCTGGAACACCACGAGCGCGCGTTCGAGCTGTACCGGGCCAGCGGCAACGTCAAGGGCGAGGCCATCGGGCTCGAGGGCATCGGCCGCTGCCTCAGCGAGATGGGCGGCAACGCCGAGGCCGTGCCGCTGATCCTGCGCGCGATGAAGCTGTACGAGGACATCGGCGACCGCAACGGCGAGGGCAACTGCTGGAGCACCCTCGCCACCGCGTACGGCTCGCTCGGGCACCTCGACCAGGCGATCGACGCGTGGCGCCGCGCCGTGACCTACTACCGCGAGCTCGGGAACCGCTCCGACGAGTCCGACTCCCTGGTGGCGCTCGGCGACGCGCTCAGCGCGGCGGGCGACCCGGAAGGCGCGGAGAAGGCGTGGCGCGAGGCGCTCCACGTGCTCGACACGTTCGGCATGCCTGCCGCCGACGAGGTGCGCCTGCGCCTCGGCGACCCGGATGCCCGCGTGGTGTCGCCGCCGGGCGCGTGAGCGGTCAGATCAGGCCTTCGCGGATCGCGTACGCCACGGCGTGGGCCCGGTTGCGCAGCTCCAGCCGGACGGTCATCTTGCTGATGATGTTCTTCACCGTGCGCTCGCTGTAACCCAGCTGGTCGGCCACTTCGCCGGCCGACAGCCCGTCGGCGAGGAACCGCAGGATGTCGGTCTCGCGGCGATCGAGGCGGTTCTGCCGGGCCGCCGCATGGGTCAGCCGGCGCACCTGGGTGCTCAGCCGCTCGACCGGGTCTGACGGGTGCGCGCCGGCCGCGTCGATCACGGCCTGCGTGACGGCCTCGCTGCGGCTGGTCGTCTTGTCCAGGATCGTGACGACGCGGTGCTGGGCGAGCTCGGTGATCGGCAGGTCGTCGAGGCGGCCGATGACCAGCACGGACGGGATGTCGAGCGTGGCGGCGACGCGTTCCAGGATGTCGTGGGTGCGCGGGGTGAACCGGTCGGTGACCACGAGCGAGACCTCGGCGCCCATCGGGCGCGTGCGGTCGACCACGGCTACTTCGGGCTTGCCGTCGAAGTAGCTTTCGAGGCACGCTCGGGTGAGCGCGTCGGAGACCGAGAGCAAGGTACGCACGGTTCCGGTCCGCAGGGTCTGGTTCATGCTGCCAGCATGCGCGAGTGGACTGATCAACTACTCGGGGCGCGTTCAGTCGTCGTTCAGTGGCCGCGCAGAGCACCCCGCGGCGGTGGCCATTCGGTCACGCGTACGGGAAAGCCCTCGACTCCCCGGCGGTGATCGAGTTTGATGCGGGCAGGGGGCAGGTGGGTTCTCCCGGGAACCCCGGACGACGAGCTGGTGCGAACAAGATGGACGACGTTTTGGCCGAGGTGGCCGAACTGGGGCTGACCGCGAAGCTGACTCCCGTGGCGGAGGGGATCGCCGCCGTGTCGCGCTGCGACCTGCTGCGCGACGGCGTGGCGCTCTCGGCCGGGCCGGGTTACGGCGCGGGCGAGAGCGCGGACCGCGACGCCGTGCTCGACGCGCTGAGCCGCCGCTTCGGCGGCGCCGCCTGGCTGCGCCCGGCCGACGTGCGCGCGGTGCCGGCGCCGGAGCTGGCGACGGGCCCGCTGGCCGCCGACGAGACCGTGTGCGCCCTTGCCCGCTACACCGACTTGCCTGTCGGCACGCTCGCGTACCGGCGGCTGCTGGCCGCCGGGCTCGGCCCGGTCGCCGCCGTGCCGGCCGTGCTCGCGATCACCGACTACAGCCGTGCCGGGCACTTGCTGCTGCGCCACTCCGTGGGCGACGTCGTGGACTACGACGCGCTCGGCACCCGCCCGGCCGCGTCCGCGTGGGGCGCCGCGACCACCAGCGCCGAGGCGACCGTGCGCGCGCTGACCGGCCTGCTCGACCACGACGCGCACGAGTCGATGCTCGCCGGCACCCGCCCGGCGCTGCTCGACCCGGCAGGCCTGCCCCCGGACCTGGCCGCCCTGCTCGCCGCCGCGTCGCTCGCCGCGGGCGGGCCCGTGCGCGTCGCCGACCTCACGGCGCAGCTCGGCGTGCCCGCCTACCTGGCCGGCGACCGCGCCGCCTGGGGCGCCGGTGTGTCGTTCAGCCGGCGCCGCGCCCTGACCGACGCGCTGACCGGCCTGCTGCGCAGCCGCGCCGCGACCCCGGCCGCCCGGTACCCGGCCCTGGCCGAGGCCGCGGAATCCGTGCCGTTCCGCGAGAACAACCTCTCCGGCACGGCGCCCGAGCTGCTGGCCGAGTTCCTGGACAGCCTCGCCGCACGGAACCTGACGGCCTACCTCCGCGAGCACCACACCGGCCGGGTGTCGGTGGTCCACGTGCTGGTGCCGGGGCTGCGGTGCCGGGAGAGGCTCACTTCGGTGTGATCCGGGGCAACCTGCTGAACCGCTCGGCGTTTCCGTCCGTGTAATGAAGAGGAGCACCGGCCACCGCGCCGGTTTCGGGCGGAAAGGAACCCCGTGTCACTCTTCACGCGCGCCGACGACCGCGAGCTGTCCGGAGTGGAGGAACCGGACCCCGCGCCGCCGGAGCGGAGCCGGGTGCGGCGCGTGACGGCGGTGGTGCTGACGGTGCTGGCGTGCCTGCTCGTGCTGTTCGCGTTGGTGGCGCCGAACAGCCTGGGGGAGCTCTCGCCCGCGGCGTTCGTCCGGATTCCCGTGGAGGCGCTGGTCGTCACGGCGCTCGCGCTCGTGCTGCCGCCGCGGTGGCGGCGCGTGCTGGCCGGCGTGGTGGGCGCGGTGCTCGGCGTGCTGACGGTGCTGAAACTCGTGGACATGGGGTTCAACGAGGTCCTCTCGCGCCCGTTCGACCCGATCTTCGACTGGAGCTTCGTGAGCGCGGGGCTCGACTTCCTGCGTGGTGAGGTCGGTGGCGCCGGGGCGATCGTCGCCGCGGTGGGCGTGGTGCTGCTGATCGTGGCGGTGGTCGTGTTCACGACGCTGGCCACGCTGCGGCTGACGCGCCTGGCGGCCGGGCGGCGCACGGCGTCGACGCGCGTGGTGGCGGTGCTCGGGGTCGTCTGGATCGTCGCGGCGGTGTTCGGGGTGCAGCTCGCGCCCGGGCAGCCCATCGCGTCGCGCAGCGCGGCCGCGCTCGCCTTCGACGACATCCGGCAGGTCGGGACCGACCTGCACGACAAGCAGGACTTCGCGGCCCAGATGGCCGACGACCCCTTCGCCAGCACTCCGGGCGACCAGCTGTTGCAGGGGTTGAAGGGCAAGGACGTGCTGCTGACCTTTGTGGAGAGTTACGGTCGCTTCGCGATCGAGGGCTCCGACATCGCCCCGGCCATCGACGCGCAGCTCGACCAGGAGACGAAGAGCCTGCAGGCGGCCGGGTTCGCGGCGAAGAGCGGGTTCCTGGACTCCTCGACCTTCGGCGGCGGCAGCTGGCTCGCGCACTCGACCGTCCAATCGGGAACGTGGGTGGACAACCAGCAGCGCTACAACGATCTCCTGGCGAGCAACCGGCTTTCGCTCACGCGCGCGTTCGGCAAGGCGGGCTGGAAGACGGTGCAGGACGTGCCGGCCCACACGATGCCGTGGCCGGAAGGCAAGTACTACGGGTTCCAGCAGTACTACGACTTCCACACCGTCGGGTACCAGGGCCCGGGCTACGCCTACGCGACGATGCCGGACCAGTACACCCTGTCCTTCCTGCAGCGCACCGAACTCGCCGCGCAGAACCGCAAACCGGTGATGGCCGAGGTCGACTTCGTCTCCAGCCACGCGCCGTGGTCGCCGCGTCCGTCGCTGGTGGACTGGAACAAGGTCGGCGACGGCTCGATCTTCGACCCGCAGCCGGCGATGGGGGAGGACCCGGACCAGGTGTGGAAGGACCCGAACCGCATCCGCGACGCGTACGGCAAGGCGATCCAGTACACCCTCTCCACGCTGACGTCCTATTTGCAGACCTACGGCAACGACAACACGGTGCTGGTGTTCCTGGGCGATCACCAGCCGCCCGTGGTGACGCCGGCCGGCGTGACGCACCAGGTGCCGATCACCATCGTGGCGAAGGACCCGGCCGTGCTGAACCGGGTGTCGTCGTGGAACTGGACCGACGGCATGCGCCCGGCGGCCGACGCGCCGGTGTGGCGCATGGACACCTTCCGGGACCGGTTCCTGACCGCGTTCGCCAAGTAGGAGGCCGGTCGCTGCGCGCCCCGGCGGCATCGGGGAAGCTGTCGGGGTGGGCGACGACTCGGCGGAACGGACGGGCTATCGGCGGTCGGCGGGCTCGCCGCGCGGGGAGGCGCGGCGGCGCGAGCTGCTGGCGCGCGTGACGGACGACCTCGCCGTGAACGGTCTCGTCGACTTCTCCCTCCGGCGCGCGGCGCGGGCGGCCGGCACCACGCACAAGGTGCTGCTCTACCACTTCGCCGGCGCGGAGGACCTGCTCGCCCAGGCCGTGTTCGCGTTGCGCGAGCGCCGGATCGGCAATGCGCTCGCGGCCATGGCCGGCGGCGCGCAGCAGCGCACGCTCGCCGGCCGCGTGCGTGTGGCGTGGCAGACGCTGCGCGACGAGGAGGCCGGCCTGCGCCGCGTGCTCGACCAGGCCGTGGGGCTCACCATGTACGACCCCGAGCGCTACGCCGACCTCGGCCGCGGCTCGACGCGGCAGTACCTGAACCTGCTGGTGTCCTTCTGCCCGGAGCCGTGGCCCGAGCCGCGCAAACGGGAGGTGGCCGAGCTCGTGCTGGCGACGCTGCGCGGGTTCGTCGTGCACCGCCTGACCAGCGACGATCCCGGTGGCGCCGACGCGGGCTTCGCGGCGCTGGAGCGGGCGCTGGAGAGGGAGGAAGCCGCGGGGGACTGAGCCGCGCGGGCGGTTCCGGCGCAACGGCACTGGACGCGTTTGCGAACCACGTGGTTCACTTATGGCGGGGCGAACGGCCGGGAGGGTCCACATGGGGTGTCGACGAGCACGGTTCGGGGAGCAGGGCGGTCTGCGGGCGGTGGAGGCGGGCGCATGAACGAGATCGAGCTGTCCGCCGGGACGATCGAGTACGAGGACACGGGCGGTGACGGACCCGTTCTGGTGTTCCTGCACGGGTTGCTGATGGACTCGTCGCTGTGGGCGGAGACGATCGCGGACCTCGCGGGGGAGTACCGGTGCGTCGCGCCGACCTTGCCGCTCGGGGCACACCGGAAGGCGATGCGGCCCGACGCCGAGCTGTCGATGCCGGCGCTCGCGCGGCTGGCGGAGGAGTTCCTGGCGCGCTTGGATCTTCGTGAGGTGACGCTGGTCGGCGTGGACACCGGCGGCGCGCTCGTGCAGCTGCTGATGGCCGGGGACGCCGGCCGGGTGCGGCGGGTGGTGCTCGCCTCGTGCGACGCGTTCGACAACTTCCCGCCGGGGCTGACGGGGAAGACGCTGTTCCTCACGGGCCGGTTGCCGCCGGTGCTGTTCGGCGCCTTCTTGCAGCAGATGCGGCTGAAAGCCCTGCGCCGCTTGCCGATCTCGTTCGGGTGGCTCACGAAACGGGGCGACGCCGCCGTGGTCCGGTGGCTGCAGCCGCTGCTGAAAGAGCCCGGGATCCGCCGCGACACCGTCCGCGTGCTGCGCGCCGCGGCGGCCGAACCCGGGATCCTCGTCGACGCCGCGGCGCACCTGCCGGAGTTCGACCGGCCCGCGCTGGTGGTGTGGGCGAGCGAGGACCGCGTGATGCCACCGGAACACGGGCGGCGGCTGGCGGGACTCCTGCCCAAGGCACAGCTGTCCGAAGTGGACGACAGCTACACCCTGCTGCCGCTCGACCGGCCGGCCGAACTGGGTCGGCTGATCGGCGAGTTCACGCGTACCACCTGAGCTTCGCTGTCCACAATGGTCACTTCGCGGCCATCGGGTCCACGCCGGTCACCGTGCGTGGTCCTGGTGGCCGCGGCGCCTTCTCGGGGCGCGTTCCCTGTGGACGACTGTCGCGACGCGACCCGATCGGGAAAATCGGAAGCGTTACCTCAGATGATGGCGCCGGGCCGCGCGGAGGCCTAACCTTCCCGCAACAACAGCCCCACCCCCGCACGCCGGCCGCAACTCCGTGGCCGGTTCGCGACCTGGAGATACTTCCGCTGTGAAAGTGTTTCCTTTATCCTGGATCCAATCGCCAATCCGAGAGGAAGGGCTTTCATGATCGATTCCCAGGCCGACACCGACGCCGACCGAGTACGGGCCGATCTCGTCACCTGCACCAGTCTTCTGGTGTTCAAGGGCGTCCTCGACTACAGCGGGCACCTCTCCGCGCGGGTGCCGGGCACCGACGACCGCATCTTCATCCAGCCGCGCGACGCGAGCCGGGCGGCGCTGCGACCCGAAGACCTGCTGGTCGTGGACCTGGACGGCAACCTCGTCGAGGGCGAGCTCCCGCCGCCGGCCGAGACGGCGATCCACACCGGCGTCTACCGCGCGCGGCCCGAGGTGGCCTTCATCTGCCACGGCCACCCCACGCTGTCGACCACGTTCACCATGGTCGACCACCCATTCCTGCCGATGCGCCACTTCGCCTACAAGTTCCCGGACGGCCTGGCTGTGCACCCCGATCCCACTCACATCCGCTCGCGCGAGCAGGGGGACGCCGTCGCGAAGACTCTCGGCGACGCCGGCGCGTGCCTGCTGCGCTCGCACGGCACGGTCGTCGTCGCGAACCGCATCCAGGAACTGCTGATGGACTGCCTCGACCTCGAGGAGAACGCCCGCACGCTCCTCATCGCGCGCCAGCTCGGCACCCCGTTGCCGCTCACCCCCGAAGAGATCGTGCAGGTCGCCGAGAGCTACGACCGCGGCGGGCACCGCCCCGGCAAGCTCTGGGACCACTACGTGCACCTCGGCCGCCGCGCCGGTGTGCTCGCCGCCTGACCACGCAGGACAGCTCCACAAAGGACAGAGCTCCCACCGGCCGGCAAAGCCGGCCGGTGGTAGTCGTTGTGCGCACTTCTCGTGTCCACAGTGTACTAATCTACGCTGTACGAACCCACGCTGTACGAACCCACGCTGTACGAACCCACGCTGTACGAACCCACGCTGTACGAACCCACGCTGTACGAACCCACGCTGTACAGGTACGTCATCCCCGAACCGAACAGTTCACGGCCGGACTGCTTGACCTTGATGTCGAATGGATCCAGGCGCCAACTGACAACCGGAGGAGGTCACGGTGTCCCTCACCGAAGACACGAGCTTGGCCAGTTCGGCCCCGGACCGGGCCGGGCCGCCGGCCGCACCACCCAGGAAGTTCCGGATCCCGTGGAACGCGAAGGTCCGCCGCCGGGTGCTGCCCGTCGCGTCGGTGGTGGTGTTCCTGGGCGTGTGGCAGATCTTCGGCGCGCAGGTCAACCCGATCCTGCTGGCCACCCCGTCGGCGGTCGCCGCGTCCTTTGTGGACATCATCGCCAACGGTGAGCTCGGCGCGGCCTTCCTGCGGGCGATGGAGGTGCTCGCCGTGGGCTTCGGGCTCTCGGCCGTGGTCGGCATCGCGGTGGGCGTGTGGATGGGCCGGCGCGAAACCGTGTCGCGCGTGCTCAACCCCTACGTGAGCTTCTTCCAGGCGACGCCGCTGATCGCGCTCACCCCGCTCGTGGTGATCTGGACGGGCATCGGGTTCACCTCCGAGGTCACGATCACCTTCCTGCTCGCGGTGTGGTCGATCATCATCAACACCGCCGAAGGCACCCGCAACACCCCGGCGATCCTGCTCGACATGGCGAAGGTCTACCGGGCGGGAGAGTGGTCGGTGGTCCGCCACGTCGCGATGCCCAACGCCGTGCCCTACATCTTCGCCGGCCTGCGCATCGCCCTGGCCAAGGCCCTGATCGGCGTGATCATCGGCGAGATGGACATCAGCCTCAAGGGCCTCGGCGGGCTGATCCAGAACTACGGCGACTCGTTCCAGACCGCGCCGCTGCTCGCCTCGATCATCAGCTCCTCGATCGTCGGCGTGATCGGCACGATCATCCTCGAGGTCCTGCGCCGCAAGCTCGCCCCGTGGTCGTCCTCCGCCTCGGCCCACACCCGCGTCTGAACCCGGCATCGTTGACGAAAGGTCCGCCATGAGCGCACCCACGGCCTGCATCGAGATCGAGCACGTGTCCAAGCGCTACCAGCGCCCGGGCCGCAAGGCCGAGAGCTTCCTCGCCGTCTCCGACGTGCACTTCGACATCCGCCAGGGCGAGTTCATCTCGCTGATCGGCGCTTCGGGCTGCGGCAAGACCACGCTGCTGCGGATGATGTCCGGACTCATCCCGGTCGACGACGGGCAGATCCGCATCAACGGCAACCCCGTGCAGGGCGTGCCGGGGTCGATCGGGTTCGTGTTCCAGGAGCCGGCGCTGCTGCCGTGGAAGACCGTGCGCGAGAACATGGTCTTCGCCTTGAAGGCCAAGGAGCTCCCGCCCGACGAGGTCGACGCCGCGATCGCCGCGAAGCTCGAGATGACGAGCCTGCAGGACTTCGCGGGCTACTTCCCGTCGGCGCTGTCCGGCGGCATGCAGCAGCGCGCGGGCCTGGCCCGGGCGCTGGCCTGCGACCCCGACGTGCTGTTCATGGACGAACCCCTGTCCGCGCTCGACGCCTTTACCCGGCGCCGGCTGCAGCAGGACATCGCCACGATCATCGAAGGCATCGGCGCGACCACGGTGCTCGTGACGCACGACGTCGACGAGGCCGTGTTCTTCTCCGACCGCATCGTGGTGATGGGCACCTCGCCCGGCTCGGTCCGCGACGTCGTCGAGGTCCCGTTCCCCACACCGCGCACGCACGCGGAGCTGCTCGGCGATCCCGAGGTGGCGAAGCTGCGCGACCACGTGCTGGGCATCGTGCTCGGCCTGCACTGAAGATCCTGCGCTGAAGATCCTGCGCTGAAGATCCTGCACCGAAGATCCCGCTCGAACCGCTCTCCCAACCCCCACCCCACCGTCAGATCCAGTCCAGAAAGGAGGGTCTGCGATGTCTGCTCCCTCTTCGCGGCGGCGCCGCACGGCGCTCGTCGTCGGCGCGATCGCCGCGCTCACCGTGTCGCTCACGGCCGCGTGCGGCTCCGGCGACGCGGCCACCGGTACCGGTGACAAGCTGCCGACCTCGGCCGACGGCACGCCGAACCTGAAGGGCACCACCATCCGGATCGTCACCGGCGCCGCCCCCGCCATCGAGGACACCAAGATCGCCCTCGTGGCGCAGGTGCTCAAGAGCTGGGGCGCCGACGCGACGATCGTGAACCAGACCGGCGACCCCTCGGCCATCCGGGTGCTGCTCGCCGGCGATGCCGACATCGGCACGCTCGCCGTGTCGTCGTCGATCAACTCGGGCCTCAAGATCTTCGGGCCGAGCCAGCCGCGGCTGGACTACCACTTCCTCGGTGCCCCGTCGCTGAACTCGATGAAGGACCTGCCGGGCCACGTCTACGGCACTTCGAACGTCCACGGCGTCGAGGCGCTGATGTTCGCCGACCTGCTGGCGAAGAACAACATCGACCCCAAGGCCGTCACCACGACCGTGGCCGGTGGCGCGTCGGTGCGCGTGAGCGCGATGCTCACCCACCACATCGACGCGACGTTCGCGCACGCCACCGACGTCTCGAAGCTGACCTCGGCCGGCTTCCACGACCTCGTGACGATGTCGAAGACCGCGCCGGAGCTCGCGGACTCGTTCCTCGCGACCTCACCGCAGTGGCTCGCGAGCCACGGGGCGCTGGCCGTGGCGATCGACCAGGCGTGGATCAAGGCGGCGCAGATCTTCAACACGGACAAGGACCAGTGGGTCAAGGCCGCGGTCGCCTACGCCAAGGCGGATGAGAAGGAAGCGTCGAGCACCTACGACGCGCTCAAGGCGGCGGACACGTTCCCCGCCTCGAAGGACGCCTACTCCGAGGCCTCCGCGAAGGTCCAGGAGGATCTGGCGAACAAGGTCGGCGCGATCACCAAGGCACCGGCCACGTCCGACTGGGTCGACACCGCCACGTGGGACAAGGCGACGGCGGCCATGAAGCTCACCTGATCCACCTGATCCACAACGGAAAGACCCGGTGAAAAGCCCCCGTGGGAAAGGACTCGTCGGGGTCGGACCGATAATGGATCCAGGATACGATTGTCCGGATAATCACGACGAATGGTAACCGCTTGACGGCCGGCGCACGCCGGTCGAGGGGAGGCTAGGTCACGATGGCTCAGCGTCAGTCCGGGGGAGCCGGCGGCGGTACGGGAGGCGGCGCCCCGGAGGGGTCCGCGATCACCGGCCGCGCCAGCTTCGACGAGGTCGTGTCGCGGTTGTCGAGCGGCTACCGTTCGATCGGCGACATGGTCTACGAGGTCCTGCGCCAGGCGTTGCTCTCCGGGGCGTTCGCTCCCGGGGAGCACCTCCGGCAGGAGGCGCTGGCCACCGCGATCGGGGTGTCCCGGCTCCCGGTGCGGGCCGCGCTGCTGCGGCTCGACGCCGAGGGGCTCGTGGAGTTCCACCCGCGCCGCGGCGCGGTGGTCAAGACGCTGACGGCCGAGCAGCTCGTGGAGATCTACGAGCTGCGCGACCTGCTCGAGACCCACGCCCTGCGCAAGTCGATGAAGACGATGACCGCGGACCGGATCGCGAGCCTGCGCCGCAACGCGGAGCTGCTCGACTCCGAGGAGGAGGGCGAAGGCTTCCTCGACGTCCGCGTGCGGTTCTACCGGGAGCTCTACGACGCCGAGCGCAACCCGCGGCTGGTGGAGCTGATCGAGGACCTGCGCAGCAGTGTCGGGCGGTACCTGCTCGGCTGGCGGGTGTCGGGCAGCCGCAGCCACCACGGGCGGCACACCACGCTGGTCGACCACGTCGAGCGCGGTGACGTCGAGAAGGCCGAGACGGCGCTCCATGACCACCTGCGCGAAGTGAGCGAAGGCGTCGCCAAGATCCTTTCCGGAGAAAGCGATCGCGAACCCGACAGCGAATTCCCCGCGTAACCGAATCCCTTTCCTTCAATCGAATACCGCGTTGTCCGCAAACCCGGCCGAATCGCCGGGCAGGTACCCCCTGCCCGGAAACCGGCGGGCAGGAGTGAACGGAAAACGGCATGAGAACTGACGAGGTCTCCTGGTTCAGCGACGGCGAACGCATCAGCGGGCTCTGGCGCACCCCGGACGAAGGTGCCGGGCCGTACCGCGTCGTCGTGCAGGGCCCGGGCTGGATGGGCCTGAAGGACGCAAAGCTCTACGTGCGCTACCACCAGGCACTCACCGACGCGGGGTTCGCCGTGCTGGTGTTCGACTACCGCGGCTTCGGCGACTCCGAGGGCGACCCGGAACTGCTTTCGCCGGCTCGGCAGCTGGCGGATCTGCGCAGCGCCGTCACCTACGCCGAGGCGCGGCCCGACGTGCTGCCCGACTCGATCGGCGTGTTCGGCAGCGGCGGTACGGGCGGGGGCAACGCGGTGCTGCTGGCCGCCGTCGATCCGCGGGTGCGGGCGGCGGTGAGCCAGCTGCCCGTGGCCGACGGCGGCGACTGGCTGCACCGCATGCGCAGCGAGTACCAGTGGCTCGACTTCCTGGCGGAACTGGACGCCGACCGGCGCGAACGGACGCTGCACGGCGTCGGCAAGCTCGTGAACCCGCGCGAAGAGATCATGGTCCCCACGTCCGAGCGCCGGGCCACGAGTGTGAAGTCCGATGTGGACGGACGCGTGCCGAAGCAGGTGCGCCTGGCCGCGGCGGAGGAGATCATCGCCTACCGACCGGCCGAGGCAGCGGCGAGCCTGGACACGCCGCTGCTCGTGATCGGCGTGGAGAACGACGCCACCACGCCCACCGACCACGCGGAGCGGATCTACGAGGCCGCCCGCGGGCCGAAGGAACTGATCATGCAACGGCACACGAGCCACTACGCCGCCTACGACAAGTACTGGACCGCGACCACGCCCCGCATCGTCGCGTGGTTCGAGGAGTATCTCCGCCCGGCCGATGTGGTCGTGCGTTCGAGCCGGCCGGGCGGACACCCGGCCGTAGTGGAGGTGAAAGCATGAGCATCGATCTCCGTGTTTCGGGTGGCCGCGTGCAGCTGCCCGGCGGCGCCGTGGACGGCGACCTGCTGGTGAACGAGGGCAAGGTCGTCGGGGTCGTGTCCGGCTCCGTCGAGGTCGCCGACGTCGGCCGCACGGTCGACGCCACCGGGAAGCTCGTTCTTCCGGGCATGGTCGACGTCCACGTGCACACCCGCGAGCCCGGGTTCACGCACAAGGAGGACATCCACACCACGTCGCTGCAGGCGGCGGCGGGCGGCGTCACCACGATCTTCGGGATGCCGAACCTCAACCCGCCGACCACCACCGCGAAGACGCTGCGCGAGGTGTTCGACCTCTACGCCGAGAAGTCCATCGTGGACTGGAACCACAACCCGGCGGCGACGCAGCCCGACGAGATCGCGCCGATGGCCGCGATGGGGGTGAACGCGTACAAGATCTACATGGTCGTGGACACCGGGCGCACCTACCCGCACCCGGCCGGCACCGGCATGCACGGGCACGGCGACCTGCTGCGCATGATGGACACCATCGCCAAAACGGGTAAGCGCTTCATCATCCACCCCCACGACCAGTCCTTGATGGACTACATCGAGGGCGAATACCTGGCCCGTGGGGAAAACACGCCGCAGGGTTACGCGTCCGCCTACGCCGCGCGCAATGGCGTCATCTGGGACACCGCGATCGAGGTCGTGCTGCGGCTGGCCGAGGCGTCGGGCTGCAAGGTGCACCTCGCGCACATCCAGACGCGCCGCTCCGTCGAGGCGGTCCGCCGGGCTCGGGAGCACGGCGTGGACGTGACGTGCGAGGTCAACCACTGGCTGCCGTTCCTGTCCACTTGGGACGATGTCGAGAAGCTCGGCCCGTACGCGCTGTCCTACTGGGTACCCGACGACGGCCGCGAAGCCGTGTGGGAAGGCCTGCGCGACGGCACGATCGACATGTTCTCCTCCGACCACGCGCCGCACACGCGCGAGGAGAAGGAGATCGGCTGGACGCAGATGTGGAGCTCCCACACGGGAACGCCGGGCATCCAGTACTTCTACCCGCTCGCGCTCGACGCGGTGAACAAGGGCCTGCTCACGCTCGACCGCGCGGTGGAGCTCGTCGCCGGTGCGCCGGCCGCGAAGTTCGGCCTGCAAGGCGTGAAGGGTGCGCTGACCCCGGGCTGCGACGCGGACTTCGTGATCGCGGACCTCGACGCCCCTTGGACGATCACGAACGAGGGCGTGCTTTCGAAGATCGGCTGGACCCCGTACGACGGCCGGCAGCTCACGGCCGGCATCGAGCAGACCTACGTGCGCGGCACCGAGGTGTTCGCGGACGGCAAGGTGACCGGCGAGGCCGGGCACGGCAAGCAGGCGGTGTCAGGAAAGGTGCAGAACGCATGAAGTTCGGACTGCTGCTCCCGCATTTCGGCGAGCACGCCTCGCGCGACAACGTGCTCCAGGGCGCGATCATGGCCGAGAAGGCCGGGTTCGACTCGGTCTGGGTGCGTGACCACCTGGTGTTCGAGCCGCACGGCGAGATGGAGAAACCCAACCGCACGTTCTACGACGCGCTCACCACGCTCACGGCCATCGGCGCCGTGACCGAGCGCATCGAGCTGGGCACGGGTTCGCTGATCCCGTTCCGGCACCCGCTGGTCACGGCTCTGATGACGGGCACGATGACGCAGCTGTTCGGCCCGCGCGTGATTCTCGGGTTCGGGGCCGGCACGTTCGACCACGAGTTCGAGGCCATCGAGTGGGGCGAGCGCGACCGCGTGGAACTCGTGCGGTCCAACGCCGAGATTTTCAAGCGCGTGTTCACCGAGAACGACGTGACGTACTCGGACGCGAACTTCTCGTTCAGCGACATCACGATCGAGCCGAAGCCGCTGGGCGGGCGGGTACCGTTCTGGTACTGCGGCGCCACCCCGCGTTCGGCGCGGCTCGCGGTCGAGTTCTGTGACGGCTGGATGCCGGGCCGGATCTCGATGGCGACACTGGACAAGCGCGTGACGACCATGCGGGAGCTGTCGGAGACGGCCGGGCGCACGATGCCGACCGTGGCCGTGATCCCGCCCACGTCGATCGAGCGCACGTACGAGGAGGCGGTGCGGCACGTGAACGTCCCGGGCCTGCTGGCCTGGGCGAACAAGGCGAAGTTCGCGGTGAAGCCGCCGTCGGGCCAGTTCGAGACCGTGAAGGATCTCTCAGGGCAGCTCATCGTCGGGACACCGGAGGATGCTCTGGAGGAGATCGACCGCTTCGCCGCGACCGGAGTGGAGCACCTGGTGTTCGACTTCCGGTTCAAGTTCGATCGGTGGTTCGATCAGATCGAGCTGCTCGGGTCGGAGATCATCGGCAAGGTGAACGCGGGCGTCTGAGAAGGGACGAGTCCAGTGGTGAGGTTCGGGTACAAGGCATCGGCGGAGCAGTTCGCGCCGGCGGAGCTGCTGCGCTACGGCGTGCTGGCCGAGGAGAACGGGTTCGACTCGGTGTTCGTGAGCGACCACCTGCAGCCGTGGCGCCACGACGGCGGCCACGCGCCGGCCGCGCTGCCGTGGCTGGGTGCGCTCGGTTCGGCGACGCAGCGGGTGGTGCTCGGCACGAGCGTGCTCACGCCGACGTTCCGCTACCACCCGGCGGTGGTGGCGCAGGCGTTCGCCACGCTCGGCTGCCTGTTCCCGGGCCGCGTGGTGCTGGGCATCGGGTCGGGCGAGTCGATGAACGAGGCTCCGCTCGGCATTGAGTGGCCGGAGCCGAAGGTGCGGTTCGCGCGGCTGAAGGAGGCGATCGAGCTCATCCGCCGCCTGTGGACGGAGGAGCGCGTGGACTTCGAGGGCGCGCACTACCGCACGGAGAAGGCCACGGTGTACGACCGGCCGGAGGTGCCGGTGCCGCTGTACATCGCGGGCTCCGGCCCGGCGGCCACGCGGCTCGCGGGCCGGCGCGGTGACGGGTTCATCACCACGAGTGGCAAGGCGCCGTCGCTGTATACGGACACGTTGCTGCCCGCGGTGCGCGAAGGCGTCGAGCAGTCGGGCCGGGCGGTCGGCGACGTGGACATGATGATCGAGGTCAAGGTCTCGTTCGACGCGGACGCTTCCCGGGCGTTGCAGGACACCCGGTTCTGGGGCGCGCTGGCGTTGAAGCCGGAGGAGAAGACAGGCGTCGAGGACCCGGTCGAGATGCAGCGGCTGGCCGACGCGCTGCCGATCGAGCGGGCCGCGAGCCGGTTCATCGTGTCGTCCGACCCGGACGAGCACGTGGCGGCGATCAAGCGGTACCTCGACCTGGGCTTCACGCACCTGGTGTTCCACGCCCCCGGGCCGGACCAGGAGCGGTTCCTGAAGGCCTACGGCACCGAGATCCTGCCGCGGTTGCGCGAACTGGTGTGAAGTCGATGCCGCGGGCCCGGCGGGTGTGCCGGGCCCGCGCTGTCCACTGTGGTCAGTGCGCCGCCACCGGTGTCCTGGCTCGGTCCAGCCGGCCCGAGACGACGGCCAGCGCGAGGGCGGCCACGGTCATGGCGGCGCCGACCCAGTTGGTCGACGCGTAGCCGTAGCCCGCGGCGATGACGAGCCGCCGAGCCAGGCGGCCAGCGCGTTGCCGAGGTTGAACGCGCCGATGTTCACCGCGGACGCGACGGTCGGGGCGGCTTCCGCGCTGGCGAGCATCCGCATCTGCAGCGGCGGCACGGTCGCGAAGCCGAAGCCGCCCAGCAGGAACAGCGTGACGATCGCGGGCACGGCCGCGTGGGCGGTGAAGGCGAACACCGTGAGCACCACCGCCAGTGCGACGAGCACGGTGTAGAGCGTGGGCATCAGCGCGCGATCGGCGAACTTGCCGCCGACGAGGTTGCCGAGCACCAGCCCGACGCCGAACAGCACCAGCAGCCAGCTCACCGCGCCGCTCGGGAGACCGGCGACCTCGGTCATCATGGGCGCGATGTAGGTGAAGCTCGCGAACACCCCGCCGAAGCCCAGGATCGTCGTGCCGACCGCCAGCCACACCCGCGCGTGGCGGAACACGGCGAACTCCGCGCCGATCCTGGCGTTTTCCGGCCTCGGCGTGTCCGGCACGAGCGCCGCGACGCCCGCCAGGCCGAGCACGCCCAGCCCGGCGACCACCCAGAACGTCGCGCGCCACCCCAGGTCCTGCCCGATGAACGTGCCCAGCGGCACGCCGAGCACGTTGGCCAGCGTCAGCCCGGTGAACATCAGCGCGATCGCGCTGGCCTTCTTCTCCGGCTTGACGAGGTCCGCGGCCACCACCGCGCCGACCCCGAAGAACGCCCCGTGCGTCAGCGCCGCGACGATCCGGCCGGCCAGTAGCACCCCGTAACTCGGGGCCACCGCCGACAACGCGTTGCCGACGATGAAGACCCCCATCAGCAGAAGCAGCAGGTGCTTGCGCCGCATCCGGGTGCCGAGTGCCGTCATCGGCAACGCACCGGCCGCCACCCCCAGCGCGTAGCCCGTGATCAGCCACCCCGCGGCCGGGATCGACACCCCGAAATCGGCCGCCACCTCGGGCAGCAACCCGGCGATCACGAACTCCGTCGTGCCGATGCCGAACGCGCCGATGGCCAGCGCGAGCAGGGCGAGCGGCATGGGAACTCCTCCTGAAGCGTGGGCAACTACCGTCGCCGACAATAGTTGCATACGCCTGATAATAGGGGTGCCGACTGTGATCAGCGGAACTCCGGGCGCGCTAAAGCTCGCCCCCTGGTGGTGAGCCGGGGGCGAGTGGGCGGCCGAGAATCAGCTGCCGAAGACGTGCCGGTCCAGGAACGGGTTGCGG
The DNA here is from genome assembly GCF_030285625.1 of Amycolatopsis sp. 2-15. Lineage (NCBI taxonomy): Bacteria > Bacillati > Actinomycetota > Actinomycetes > Pseudonocardiales > Pseudonocardiaceae > Amycolatopsis > Amycolatopsis carbonis. The sequence goes on along the minus strand of NZ_CP127294.1, from coordinate 8,119,856 downwards.
AACTTCCCCGTGGGGTCGAGGCGCGCGGCCAGAGCGCGGAAGTCCGCCAGTCGCGGATAGGCCAGGTCGAGGGCCTCGCCGTGGAAGAGCTTGCCCCAGTGGGGGCGGGGGGCGAAGGGGGCGAGGGTGGATTCGAGGGTCGGCAGGAGGGCCTCGACCTCGGGTTGACGGGGGAGCCAGGTGAAGTGGATCGCCACGCTGTCGCGGGCGGAGGAAGGGCTGAGCCAGAGGTCGTCGGCGGCGATGGTGCGGATTTCGGACACCAGGAGCAGCGGGGCGATGCGGTGGCCGACGCCGCGCAGCGCCTCCAAGGCGGCGGGGGCGGCGGCGCGGGGCACGAAGTACTCGGTCTGGAGCTCGGCGCCGACGCTCGGGGTGAAGCCGAGGCGGAAGTGGGGGAGGCGGTCGTACCAGGGGCCGGGGGCGCCGAGCTGGGCGGTGGTGTTGCCGGCCGGGACGCCGGCGGCGTGGGCGGGGTGGCGGGGACCGTCGGCGGGGACGGCACCGAACAGCGAAGCCGGGACCTCGACCGGCCCTCGGTTCTTCAGCCAGACCTGGTCGACGACGTCGCGGGCCCAGTTGGTGAACAGGCTGACGCTGTAGCCCGCGGCCTGGATCTCGTCGAAATGTGTCAGCGCGGCCGACCACGGCAGGTTGTCGTACACGTCCTGGCGCACGGTGAACGACGGGACCAGGTCGAGCGTCAGCCGAGTCACCGCGCCGAGGGCGCCGACGCCGACGACCACCCCGGCGAAGTCGGCGTCGCCCCGGGTGAGAGTCAGCAGCGAGCCGTCGGCGGTCAGCACCTCCAGCGCGGAGACGGCCGCGGCCAGGCCGGGGTGGCGCTCGCCCGAGCCGTGGGTGCCGGTGGCGACGCTGCCGGCCACGGTGATGTGCGGCAGCGATGCGAGGTTCTCCAGGGCGAACCCGGCTTCGTCGAGCTGGGCCACGAGGTCGCCGTAGCGGACCGAACCCCCGACGGTCACGGTGGCGGCACGAGTGTCCAGCGACGGCGAACCGGACACCCCCGAAAGATCCAGCTGCACGCCGCCGGGGCTGTCGGCCACGTCGTTGAAGCTGTGGCGGCTGCCGAGCGCCTTGATCTTCTCCGCCGAGGCGACGAGCTCGCGGGCCTCGTCGAGCGTCCGCGGGGTCAGCACCTCGCGGGCACCGTAGGTGAGGTTTCCCGCCCAGTTGGCGGCCGCGCCGCTCGCACTCTCGATCACGAACGCCCAGCTTAGGCGGGGCTCGCCAAAGCCGTCGGATCCGGGCAGACTTGGCCCATGCTCCCCGAACCGCCAGTGCTTCCCGGACCCGCAGTGTTGCTCGAACAGCCGGAGCGCTGACATGCACTCGGCTGGACTGGTCCTGCACCCGAAGCGCGACTCCGCCCCGGCGGTCGAGGCCGTCCTCGGGTGGGCCGCGAACCGCGGGATCAAGATCCTCGGCATCGCCGAGGAGATCGTGCGCCTGGACTGCAAGGCGGTGGGGGTGTCGGCGGAAGAGCTCGCCACCCAGTCCGACCTGCTGGTGAGCCTCGGCGGCGACGGCACCATGCTGCGCGCCATGCGGCTGGCCGACGGGCAGCGCGCTCCGGTGCTCGGTGTGAACCTCGGCAAGCTCGGCTTCCTCGCCGAAGTCGACGTGCCCGACCTGCCCGGCGCGCTGTCGATGATCGACGCGCACGAGTTCACCGTCGAGCCGCGCCTGGCGGTCGACGCGGTGATCGGCGGCCGGACCGTGACAGCGTTCAACGACGTCGCCGTGGTCCGCGTGCCCGGCGACGGCGGGGCGCTCGTCGCCGTCCGGGTGAACGAAGAGCAGTTCGTGAGCTACGCGGCCGACGCGGTCATCGTCGCGACGCCGACCGGCTCCACGGCCTACAGCTTCTCCGCCGGTGGTCCCATCACGAGCCCGGCGGTGGAGGCGCTGCTGGTCACACCGGCCGCGCCGCACTCCGCGTACGGCCGCGGCGTGGTGCTCTCGGTCCACGACACGCTGGCGCTCGAGCTGCTGCCCGGCAGCGGCCGGCTGGCGGTGGAGGTCGACGGGATCGTCGAGGGCTACGTGGAGCCAGGCGAGCGCATCGAACTGTGCGCGCGGCCCAGCGCGGCCCGGGTGGTGCGGCTGGGCCTCACCACGTTCTTCCAGCGCGCGCGGCGCAAGCTGCGGCTCAGCGACTCCGCGGAGATCGCGCCGTCGTCCTGACGGGTCCACTTCGGACGGTTGCGCCGATCGGCCGACGGCGCCTGCGCCACTTGCGCTCGCCGTGCCGGTTTTTGTCGGAAACGTGTGACAGCGGTGTGAATCACGGTCCGGATCGCTTGCCCACGCGGGCCGACGTGCCGAGAATCCAGCGGTGATCGGCGAGGCGAGCGGGGGTGCAGGTGGCAGCGGACGGACGTGATCTCCCCGCGGTCGGCACGCCCCGGCTCATCGGCCGCAACGACGAGCTCACCCGCCTGGCCGCCGCGCTCGCGTCGCCGCCGGGTGTGGTGCTGGTCTCGGGCGAGGCCGGCATCGGCAAGAGCCGGCTCGTGCGCGAGCTGCTGCCGGAGCCCGGGGTGCTCGTCGCGCGGTGCCCGCCGCTGCGGGAGGCGCTCACCCTCGGCCCGATCGTCGACGCGCTGCGCCAGGCGCGCCCCGGCGTCGCCGGCCTGCGGCTGAGCCCGCTGGCCGGCACGCTGCGGCCGTTGTTCCCGGAGTGGGACCTGCCGCCGGCCCCGGAGGCGCTGGCCGACGCGGGCGCGGCCCGGCACCGGCTGCTGCGCGCGCTGGCCGAGCTGCTCGACCGCATCGACGTCGAGGTGCTCGTGGTCGAAGACGTGCACTGGGCCGACGAGACCACGCTGGAGTTCCTGCTGTTCCTCGCCGCCCGGCAGGAGCCGCGGCCGGGGCTCGTGCTCACCTACCGACCCGACGAGGTCGGCGACGACAGCCTGCTGCTGCGGCTTTCCTCGCGCTACCCGCGCATCACCCTCGGCGCGCTCGACGTGGCGCAGACCGCGCAGCTGGTCTCGTCCATGCTGGGCGACGAGCGCGTGTCCGAGCCGTTCGCGCGGTTCCTGCACCGGCACACCGACGGGATCCCGTTCGCGCTCGAGGAATCCGTCCGGCTGCTGCGCGATCGCGCCGACCTCATCCGCCAGGGCGGCGAGTGGGTCCGGCGTTCGCTCACCGAGATCGCGGTGCCGCCGACGATCCGCGACGCGCTGGCCGAACGGCTCGTGCGGCTCACGCCCGACGCCCAGGCGGTGCTGCGGGCGTGTGCGGTGCTCGCGACCCCCGCGGCCGAGCGCGACGTCGTCGACGTCTGCGGGCTGCCGGCCGACCGCGCGGGCACGGCGATCGACGAGGCCGCGCGCAGCGGCTTGCTCGTCGAGGACGACCGCGGGCGTCTCGGCTTCCGGCACCTGCTGGCGGCGAAGGCCGTGTACGACGGCATCGGCGGGCGCGAACGCCGCGAGCTGCACCGGCGTTCGGGCAAGGCGCTGTCGGCCTGGGATCCGGCGCCGGTCGCCGTGCTGGCGCACCACTTCCGCGAAGCGGGCGAGACGGAGAAGTGGTGCGAGTACGCGGAACGCGCGGCGGATCTCGCGCTCGCGTCCGGTGACCACCACACCGCCGTGTCCTTCCTCCACGGCCTGCTCGCCTCTCCGGCGCTGCCGCCGACGGCCGTGGCGCGGCTGATCCGCAAGACGCCGATGTTCGCGTCGACGGGGTACGTCGGCCGCGCGCACCTCGTGCGCACCGTGCGTGGCGTGCTGGACAGTGCCGTGCTCGACCGGGCCGAGAGCGCCGAGATCCGCAGCCAGCTGGGCCGGTTGCTGATGCACGCCGGGGATTACGCGGCCGGTGCCGCCGAGCTCGAGCTCGCGATTCCCGGCCTCGCGGACCACCCGGTCGCGATGGCCGAGGCGATGTCGGTGCTCGGCCGGCCGGCCGGAGCGACGTGGCCGGTGTCGGCCCACCGCGAGTGGCTGGACCGCGCCGACGCCGTCGTCCGCGTGGCCGTGCCCGAGGAAAACCGGATCTCGTTCACCGTCGACCGCGCGACGGCCCTGCTCGAGATGGGCGACGAAACCGGCTGGGCGGTCGCGGCGACCGTGCCCGAGGACCCGGCGCTCGATTCACTGCAGGTGACGCGGGGTCTGCTCAACCTCGGCGACGCCGCGTTGCGCTGGGCGCGCTATGACGTGGCCCGCGCCAAACTGACCCGCGCGGTCGAGCTGGGGGAGCGGCACGCCTTGTTGCGGCTGCGGGACATGGGCCTGGCCACCCTGATCCGGCTCGACTGGCTGACCGGCGCGTGGAGCGGGCTGGCCGCCCGCGTCGCCGAGTTCGCGGACCTCGCGGAGGAACCGCTGATCCAGCTGGACACGACGTTGGTGGGCGCGCTGCTGCAGTCGGCCACCGAGCCCGGCAGCGAGGCCGAGGTCGAGCGCAAGCTGACGCTGGTGCTCGAGGCCGCCCGCCAGCGCGGGATTGTCGACATGCCGCTCGAACCGGCCGCGGCGCTGGGCCGCCTGCACCTCGCGGCCGGATGCCCGGAGCCGGCGCTGGCGGTCACGGAGGAACCGATGGCCGTGGTGGCGCGCAAGCAAATCTGGCTGTGGGCGGCGGAACTGGCGCCGGTGCGGGTGGAGGCGCTGCTCGCGGCCGGACGGGTCGCCGAGGCCTCGGCGCTCGTTGCCGAGTTCGCCGCCGGCTACCCCAGCGCGACGGGTGCCGCCCTCTGCTGCCGGGCGCTGCTCACGGAGGCCACCGGTGACCACGCCGGCGCCGCGCGGGAGTGGGCCGATGCCGCCGCCGCGTGGGCCGCCTTGCCGCGGCCGTACGACGCGCTGCTCGCCCGCGAACGCGCGGCAATGTGCCTGCTGGCCGGCGGTTCTCGGGCTCCTGCGTTGGAGCAGCTGGAATCCGTGCTCGCCGACTGCGTGGCCTTGGGCGCCTCCGCCGCCGCCTCCCGGGTCCGCGCCCACCTCCCCGCCGACCCTGTGTGGCGAGGCGGCCGCCGCGGCTACGGCGACCAGCTGTCCCCCCGCGAGCTGGAAGTCGTCCGGCTCCTGCTGACGGGCCTCACGAACCCGGAGATCGCCCAGGTCCTGTCCCGCTCCCCGAAAACCGTGGCGGCCCAGCTGAACTCCGCGATGCGCAAACACCGCGTGTCCTCCCGCACGGCGCTCGCCGTGAGTGCGACGCAAGCCGGCATCACCCCGGCGACGGCGGACTGACCAGGGCCGCCGACGGGCTGAACCACGCGGCGGACCGAACCAAGCCGTGGACTAAACAAGCTCGAGCCCGAGATTAGGTCATCCGCCCAATCGCGAACGGAGCGTGCGCGACCCGATACTTCGCCGGTGAACGCGACGAGACCCGGCGATGACCGTCCGGTGGACGGCACCGCGGTACCCCGGCCCGGCGCGGGAACGGATCCCCACCCCACCACCGCGGATCCCGCCGACGCCGCACCGGCGCCCGGCGATCGGTCCGACCGGGCAGCCGACGACGCCGGGCGCGACCTGCCCGCGGGGTACGAACCCCTGTGACTGCCCGGGCGAACGGAAAGGTTATCCCTTGAGAGTCCCCCGGGGGCGCCTGCTGGCGCTCATCCTCCCGGTGCTGGCCGGCCTGGCGCTGGTCGTCGGCACCACCCAACCCGGCCTCCTACCCGGCACGACACAACCGCAGACGTCCGCGGACGCCCCGGCCCAGGCCGCCGGGCAGGCCGTGCTCGACGCCGCCAGCACCTCCGGCGACGCGAAGCCCGTCGCCGCCGACAAGGCCACCCGGACGGCCACCGGCAAGACCGCCGCGAAGGCGCCCAAGGCGCTCTACGCCCCGACCGGCTGCAACCCCGCCAAGCCCAAGCCGCACACCGTCACGTGCAACTCGCTGTTCAAGGCGGGCACGGACCTGCGCCCGCTGACCAGCAACGCCGGCCCGCTGCCGGACTCGCTCGGCCCGGCCGACATCAAGGCCGCCTACGACCTCCCTGACGGCGGCGCGGGCAAGACCGTTGCCATCATCGACGCGCTCGGCGACTCCCACGCCGAGGCCGACCTCGCCGTGTACCGCGCGCAGTACGGCCTCCCGCCGTGCACCACGGACAACGGCTGCTTCCGCAAGGTGGACCAGAACGGCGGCGTGAACTACCCCGCCGACGACGACGGCTGGGCGCAGGAGACCGCGCTCGACCTCGACGCCGTCTCGGCCGCCTGCCCCGCGTGCCACATCCTGCTCGTCGAGGGCGCGTCCACGAGCCCGTACGACATCGTGGTCGCTGTGGACACCGCCGTGCGCCTGGGCGCGAAGTTCATCTCGAACTCCTACGGCATCGACGGTGAAGACCCCGAAGAGGGCACGCTCGACTCGCACTACACCGTGCCCGGCGTCGCGATGGTCGCCTCGACCGGTGACCACGCCTACGGCCTGCAGGACTGGCCCGCCGCCAACCCGAACGTCGTCGCCGCCGGCGGCACGAACCTCTACCGCGACCCGGCGAACCCGCGCGGCTGGAGCGAGCAGGCCTGGTCCGACGCCGGCTCCGGCTGCTCCCCGTACGAGCCGAAGCCCGAGTACCAGCAGGAGCTCGCCACCGGCTGCGCGAACCGCGCCATCGCCGACGTCTCCGCCATCGCCGACCCGGCCAGCGGTTTCGCGATCTACGACTCCGGCAAGTCCGGCGGCTGGGGCCAGGTGGGCGGCACGAGCCTGTCGTCGCCGCTGATCGCCTCGATGTTCGCCCTCGCCGGCGACCCACGTCCGGGCACGAACCCCGCGACCTACGCCTACTTCAACCACGGCAACGACCTCTACGACGTCACCGAGGGCACCAACGGCTCGTGCGCAACGGTCCTGTGCACCGCCGGCCCGGGCTGGGACGGCCCGACCGGCCTCGGCTCGCCCCACGGCGTCGCCACCCTGGCCTACACTCCACAAGGGACGGTCGCCGGGCACGTCCGCGACACCGCGGGCACGCCGATCGCCGGCGCCACGGTGACCGCCACCGGCAACGGCACCGGCAACGTCTACCACGCCACGACCGACGCCCAGGGTGCCTACCACCTCGCCGTCGCCGCCGACTCCTACCAGATCGCGGTCACCCGCTTCGGCTACGAGAACGGCAGTGGTTCACTGTCCATCGTGGACGGTCAGGCTGCCACCTCCGACTACGCCGTCACGAAGATCGCCACGCAGGCCGTGTCGGGCACCGTGACCGACGGCTCCGGCCACGGCTGGCCGCTGTACGCGAAGATCACCGTCGACGGTTACCCCGGCGGCGCGGTCTACACCGACCCGTTCTCCGGCCACTACAGCGTCGACCTGCCCCAGGGCGCCGCCTACCAGCTGCACGTCTCCGCGGTGCAGCCCGGGTACCAGCCGATCGACAAGCAGGTGACCGTCGCCGATTCGGGCGTGCGGCAGAACTTCACCGCCGCCGTCGACCCGAACGCGTGCACCGCGCTCGGCTACGGCCACGCCGCGCTGACGCGCTTCGACGGCTGGCTCGGCACCACCCCGAAGGACGGGTGGACCGTGACGAACGCCGACCCGGCCTCGACGGGCTGGACGTTCGACAACGGTATCGAGCTGTTCAACTTCATCAGCAGTGGCAACTACGCGCTCGCCAGCCCGATCACCCGCGACGGCAAGGCGGAGGACACCACGTTCCTCTCGCCGGTCCTCGACCTGACCGGCGACGACGCCCCGGTGCTGTCGTTCGGCGGCGTGTACGTGCCGGACGGGAACAGCGCGTTCGACGCCGATCTGTCGCTCGACGGCGGTGCCACGTGGAGCTCGCTGGCGCACCACACCACCGAACTCGTGCAAACGCAGGTGTCGATCCCGCTGCCCCAGGCCGCGGGCAAGGACTCCGTGCGCGTGCGGTTCCACTTCCAGGGTGGCGGGAACTCGCTCGCGGAGCTCGACGACGTGGTCGTCGGTTCGTGCACGGCCGGCGAAGGCGGCCTGGTCGCGGGTGTGGTCACCGACGCCAACAACGGCCGGCCGCTCGACGACGTCACGGTGGCCGACTCGGCCGCCGCGGCCCGCTCCGCGGTCAGCTCGCCCACGCCCGACGACGCCGCGCTGGCGGACGGTTTCTACGAGCTGTTCGACACCACCGGTGCGCACCAGTACACGGCGAGCCTGCCGCGGTACTCGTCACCGGCGCTGTCGACGACGACTGGCCTGAACTCCGTGGCTCGCCTGGACGTCAAGCTCAAGGCCGGGCAGCTGGCGGTCGGTTCGACCGCGCTGGCCGTGAGCAAGACGATGGGCCAGATCGCGAACCAGACGGTGAAGCTCACCAACACCGGCACGGCACCGGTGCACGTGTCGCTCGGCGAGCACGTCACCGGATTCACCGGGGTCGACCCGTCGGCGGCGGCCGGCTGGCAGCCGCTGGCGAACGTCCCGGAGTTCACCTACGAAAGCGCGCTCGGCGGTTACCAGGGCAAGATCTACAGTGCGGGCGGCATGCCCATGCACATGCTCTCGCCCTCGGCCCGCAGCTACGTGTACGACCCGGTCACCGCCGCGTGGTCGCCGATCGCGGACATGCCGGAGCCGGTGATGCGTGGTGCGGCGGCGTTCCTGAACGGTTCGCTGTACGTCGTCGGCGGGGCCGGGATGCCCGGCGTCCTGTCCACGACGTACGCCTACCACCCGCAGACGAACACCTGGTCGCGGCTGGCGGACCTGCCGGCGAAGGTCTACGGCGCCACCGCCGCCACGCTCGGTGGGAAGCTGTACGTGGTCGGCGGCTGCGCGAGCGTGTGCGGCAAGGACCCGGTGAAGACGGCGTTCGTCTACGACCCGGTGCGCAACGCCTGGTCGGCGCTGCCCGACTACCCGGAGGCCGAGAGCGACGCGGCCTGTGCCGGAATCCACGGTGAGATCGTGTGCGCCGGCGGGTACGTCGGTGGCGTCACGAACATCAAGTCGACTTACGTGTTCAAGCCGGGCAGCGCCGCGTGGACGAAGGTGGCCGACGCGCCGTACGAGGTCTCTCAGATGGCCTACAGCGGGGCGAACGGCCGCCTGCAGCTCGCCGGTGGCGAGACCGGCACCGGCTCGGTCGTCTCCCAGGCCGGCGAGACCGCGCACACCATCGAGTACGACCCGGTGAGCGACAAGTGGTCGTCGCTGCCGGACCTGCCGCAGGAGTACTACGGCGGCGGGCGCGGGGCGTGTGCGCTCTACCAGGTCGGTTCGTTGGTGCCGGCGCTGCGCACCACGGCGATGCTGCCGGGCTACGACCAGTGTGGTGACGACGACGCCGGCTGGCTCTCCGAAGGCAGCACTGAGCTGGACCTCGCACCCGGCGCCACCGCGAAGGTCGCGGTGACCGTCGACTCCGGCAAGGTCACACAGCCCGGCAAGTACACGGCGACGATCGCGCTCGACACCGACTCGCCCTACGCGGTGGCGGCCCTGCCCGTCACGCTGCAGGCCGCGGCCCCCAAGGCCTGGGGTGAGCTTTCGGGCACGGTCACCGACACCGCGTCGGGCGCCCCGGTGTCCGACGCCACGGTGCAGGTCTGCACGATGGTCCACAATGGAGTGTGCGGGGAGGTCTCGTACACCCTCAAGACCGACGCGCAGGGCCACTACCGGCTGTGGCTGGACAAGGGTTACAACCCGCTGATGGTCACCGTCGCCGCCAACGGGTACCAGCCGCAGTTCCGGCAGGTGAAGGTGATGGCGGGCACGGCCACGGTGTACGACGTGGCCTTGCCGAAGATCTAGGCGCGGCCAGGAAACCGAAGCGGTCCCACCCGGCATCCCCCGGGTGGGACCGCTTCGGCGTGTCGGTCTCAGTACGACTTGGGCAGCCCGAGCACGTGGGTGGAGACGTAGTTCAGCACCATCTCCTGGCTCACCGGCGCGATCCGCAACAGGCGGGCTTCGCGGAAGTAACGCTCGACGTGGTACTCCTTCGCGTAGCCCATGCCGCCGAGGGTCTGCATCGCGCGGTCGGCGGCCTGGAACCCGGCGTCGGCGCAGAGCCACTTGGCCATGTTGGCCTCGCGCCCGCACGAGAGACCCTGGTCGTAGCGCCACGCGGCGTTGCGGGCCATGAGCGCGGCGGCGTCCAGGCGCGTCTGGGCTTCGGCGAGCGGGAACGCGATGCCCTGGTTCTGCCCGATCGGCCGGTCGAACACGATGCGTTCGCGCGCGTAGGCCACGGCGTGGTCCACGGCGGCGCGGCCGAGGCCGAGGGCTTCGTGGGCGAGCAGGATGCGTTCGGGGTTCAGCCCGTCGAGCAGGTAGCGGAAGCCTTGGCCCTCCTCGCCGATGCGGGCCGAGGCGGGCACGCGCAGGTCGTCGATCGCGACCTCGTAGGAGCTGACGGCGTTGCGGCCCATCTTCGGGATCGCCGTCAGCGTGATGGCTTCGGGATCGACGTCCACGAGGAACAACGACATGCCGTCGGTGGGCCGCTCGACTTCCTCGAGCGGCGTGGTGCGCGCGATGAGCACCATCTTCTGCGACTGGCCGGCTTTGGTGATCCAGACCTTGCGGCCGTTGATCACGTAGCCGTCGCCTTCGCGGCGGGCGAAGGTGCGGATGCGGGTGGTGTCGGTGCCGGCATCGGGTTCGGTGACGCCGAAGCAGACGTGCAGAGAGCCGTCGGCGGCGCGGGGGAGGATCTCCTCGCGCAGGGCGGGGCTGCCGTGTTTCACGATGGTGTTGAGGCCGAAGATCGTGAGGTGCATGGTGCTGCACCCGTTCATCCCGGCGCCGGACGCGGCGACTTCCTCCAGCAGCAGCGCGGCTTCGAAGATCCCGAGCCCGCCGCCGCCGTACTCCTCAGGGATCGCGATGCCGAGCCAGCCGGCGTCGGCGAACGCGGTGTAGAAGTCCCACGGAAACTCACCGGCGGCGTCACAGCGCGCCCAGTACTCGTCGGGGAACTTCGCCGCCAGCTCGCGGGCGCCGCGGCGCAGCGCTTCCTGGTCTTCGGTCAGCCCGAAGTCCACGTCCTCCACCTCCGTGTGTCGTTATTCCGGCAGCGCCGACTCCAAGGCCCGGATGACCTGGGCGACGTGCCGGCGCGTCGCCTGCTCCGCGGCGGCCGTGTCGCCGGAGCGCAGCGCGTCCAGGATCTCCCCGTGCTCGTCGAGGCTCGCCTCGGGGCGGCCGGGGACGGCGATCGTCACGTTCTGGCCCAGCTGCAGCTGCGCGCCGAGCAGGTCGGCGATGGCCAGCAGGCGGCGGTTGGCCGAGCCCTGCCAGATCAGCGCGTGGAACTCGCGGTCTAGTTCGGCGTAGCGCGGCACGTCGCCGGCGGCCAGGGCCGCTTGCTGGCCGGAGACGAGATCGGCCAGCCGGGCGAGCAGCTCCGCCGGCTGCGTGCGGGCGATGTCGCGTGCGGCGAGCGTGTCGACGGCCGAGCGCAGCTCGTAGATGTCGCGCATGTCCGCAACGGTCAGCTCGGCGACGAAGTACCCCGAGTGCTGCCGCGCCACGAGGAATCCCTCGCGTTCGAGGATGGCCAGCGCGGCCTTGACCGGCGTCGGCGAGATGCCGAGGCGCTCGGTCAGCGGCCGCACGGTCACTCGCTCGCCGGGCAGCAGCTGCCGGTCCAGCACGGCCTCGCGGATCGCCTGGTACGCGGTGCGGACCAGGCTGGCCGGTTCGGGAGGCTGGTCAGTCACCGGGTCGCGGCTCCTCTTTCGTGGCTGGGTCTTCCGTGGTTGCGGGCGGGTGCATCGGGACGAGCTCGTGGCGCTGCCACGCGGTCAGCTGGTCAGAATAATGCGCGGAACCGGGCGAGCCGGACGCTCCGCCCGGAATCACCCAGCCGGAGGCGCCGAGATCGGCCAGATCGAGCACCTGCCGGTACACGGACAGGTTGGTGATGTCGAACCGCCCGCCGGGAATCCAGCCGTAGGCGCCGTTCTGGATCGTCTCGTTGTCACCGCCGATGCCGACGGCCGGCGGGTCGAACTCCGCGCCGACCACGGGGTGCAGTGGGTGCTTCGCCGCCGTGCGGTGGACCTCGCCCCACGGCCGCGGGCCCGTTTCCGCCACGCGGCGCCAGGCCGCGGTGAGCGCGTCGGCGAGCAGGTCGTCGCCGAGCCCCTCGGCGGGCCACTCGCCCTCGCGCGGCCAGGTCAGGCTCGCGAACCACCGGCGCAGCACCACCGGTATGCCCGGCAGCCCGCACTTCATCAGCCACGCCCGCGTGTCCGCGCCGACCTCGGCGTCCAGCACGCGCGCGGCGACCTCGCGGCGGAAGCACGCGTGCACGAGCCCGGTGGCCTCGCCCGGCCCGAGGTCGCCCCGGCCGGCCACGATCACGGCGCGGGCCCGCTCCGCGTCTCCGGAAAACGGCCCGCGCCGATCGAGCAGCTCCGCCCAACGGCGGGCCGCGACCGACGTCGTGTCGCCCTGCCACGCGCGCATGTCGTCGGCCGTCGCGGGGCCGGCCGCGGCGGCCAGCTCGTGGATGCGCTCGGAGCGGTAGGAATCGTTGACGGCGTGGGAGATGACCGGGTGGGTGGCGGCGGTGACCGTGTTGTTCGACGTGACGATGAGGTCTTCCGGCGGGTCCTCTGTCCGCGGCATCTCGCCGAACGGCACCCGGCCGCGCCAGCGGTGCGCGGCCTCCCAGCCGGGCACGGGCAGCTGCGTCGCGGCGTGGTTGTCGCGTGCCGGGAGCTGCCCGCGCAGCAGGTAGCCGACGTGCCCGCCGTGTCCGTTGTTGTCGGCGGCCAGCAGGTTGTTGACCGGGTCGACCCAGCCGTCCTGTGCGTCGAGCAGCGTAGGCACGTCGGGGGCGAGCAGCATCCGGCGCAGCACACCGAACTGCTCGCACGCGCCGTCGGTGGCCGTCCAGCGCAGCGACAGGGCCGCGCCGCTCGCGGGGTCGCCGTGCACGACGGGACCGTTCGGGGTCAGCCAGCAGCGTTCGACGCGGTCCTCGCCGTCGCGCACGTGGATGACCTCGTCGCGCACGGACGCGGCCACCCAGCCGTCGGCCGTGCGCACCTGCTCGCCGCGGAAGTGCTCCACGTAGAGATCCTGTGCGTCGGCAGCGGCGTTGGTGATGGCCCAGCCGACGCGGCCGTTGTGGCCGAAGTGCGGGAAGCCCGGCAGGCCGGGGAAGGTCGCGCCGGACACCGTGAACTCCGGGCAGCGCACGTGGGCCTGCCAGTAGGTGTTCGGCACGTCCAGCGCACGGTGGGAGTCGTTGACCAGCAACGGTTTCCCGCTCGCGGTGCGGCTTCCGCCGAGCACCCATGCGTTGGACCCGCCTTCGGACTCGCTCAGGAACCCGAGGTGGCCGGCCGCCGCCTCGACGTCGGCGCGGGCCTGCTCGAACAGGTTCGCGCGGGCGTCGTCGACCCGGCCCAGCGGCGGCACGGTGACGCGCATGCCCGGCAGCGGCCGCGGGTCCAGCTTCGCCGCCGCCTCGGCGCCGGCCGTAGCGCGCAGCACGGCGCGGGCGATCTTGTACTGCCACACGCCCATCAGCACGTGGCGGATCTTGAACATCAGCAGGGAATCCCGGGGTGTCCACGGTTCCCAGCCGATGCCGCCACGTTCGTGCTCGACCCCGGTGCCGTGCTCCGCGACGTGGGCGTTGAGGCCCGCCGCGTAGTGCTCGAACGTCGCGAGCGTGGCGGGGTCCATGGCCGCCAGGTCTCGGTCGGCGGCGTCGGCGAGGCGCAGCCGGCGCGCGAGCCGGTCGGCGGCCACGGCCGGCTCGCCCACGACCTCGGCCCACCGGCCCGCCGCGCGGCGGCGGTCGTACTCCAGCTGCCACAGGCGGTCCTCGGCGGCGGCGCGGCCGAGCTCGAACCACGCCTGGTCCTCGGTTTCCGCCACCACCGACGGAATTCCGTACTCGTCACGAGTGATCATGCGGCCCCGACCCGCGCGGTCTCGGCGTAGTGGCACGCGGCGGCGCGCGTGTCCGCGAGCGGCCGCAGCGCGGGATCCTCGGTGTGGCACCGGTCCGTGGCCAGCGGGCAGCGCGGGGCGAACGAGCAACCGCCCGATCGCGACAATGCACTCGTCGCTTCACCGAGCTGCTCCACGGGCTCTTCCCGGTCGTGGTCACGCACGCGCGGCCGGGGCGCGGCGGCGAGCAGCAGCTGCGTGTACGGGTGGCGCGGGTCGGCGAACAGCTCCTCGGTCTCGCCCTCCTCCACGATCCGGCCGAGGTACATCACCGCGACACGGTGGGCGAGGTGGCGCACCAGCGCGAGGTCGTGGCTGATGAACAGGTACGTGATCCCGCGCTCGTCCTGCAGGCGCCGCAACAGGTTCACCACCTGCGCCTGCACCGAGACGTCCAGCGCGGACACCGGCTCGTCGCACACGAGGAACTCCGGGTCGAGCGCGATGGCGCGCGCGATCGCCACGCGCTGGCGCTGCCCACCCGAGAGCTCGTGCGGGTAGCGCTGCGCGAGCTCCGGCGCGAGTGTCACGGCTTCGAGCAGCTCCCGCACGCGCGCGTCGAGATCGCCGCGGAAGTGGTGCACGCGCAGGGGTTCCGAGACGATCTGGCCCACGGTCATGCGGCCGTTGAGGGAGTCGTACGGGTCCTGGAACACCGGCTGCATCGTGCGCCGCAGCTCACGCAGCTGCTTCTTGCCGATCGAGTGCACGGCCTGCCCCGCGACTTCCACGCTGCCTTCGTCGGGTCGTTCCAGCGCGAGCAGCAGCCGCCCGGTGGTCGACTTCCCGCAGCCGGACTCGCCGACGAGCGCGAGCGTGGTGCCCTGCTCGACGCGCAGGCTCACACCGTCGACGGCCGCGACCGTGCCGCCGCGCACCGGGTAACGCTTCACCAGTCCTTCCGCGACCACGAGATCCGTCATCACGCCACCTCCTGGGATTCGCGGGACACCGGGTGCCAGCACGCGACACCTTCGACGAGCGCCGGGGCCGCGGCACACGTTTCGTCGGCGTGGTCGCACCGGGGCCGGAACGGGCAGCCCTCGAGCACCGCACCGACGGCGGGGACCTGCCCGGGAATGGTGGGCAGCTCCCCGGCCGCCGGGCGGTCGGGATCGGGCACCGAGCGCAGCAGCGCCGCGGTGTAGGGATGGCGCGGGGCTTCGAGGACTTCGCGCACGGTGCCGGTCTCCACGACCTTCCCCGCGTACATCACCGCGACGCGGTCGGCGATCTCCGCGACCACACCCATGTCGTGCGTGATGAACAGCAGCGCCGTGTCCCGCGTGCGTTCCCGCAGCAGCGCGAGAACCTGGGCCTGCACGGTCACGTCGAGCGCCGTGGTGGGCTCGTCCGCGATGAGCAGCTCGGGACTGCCCGCCAGCGCGATCGAGATCATCACGCGCTGGCGCATGCCGCCGGAGAGCTCGTGCGGCATCTGCCGCGCGCGCGCCGCGGCGTCGGTGATGCCCACGGACTCCATGAGCTCCACGGCCTGTCGCAGCCGGGCCGAGCGGCGCGTCGGCGAGTGGATGGCCAGCACCTCGGCGATCTGCGTGCCGATGCGGGTCGTGGGGTTCAACGAGCTCATCGGGTCCTGGAAGATCATCGCCGCCCGCGTGCCGCGCAGGCGCCGCAGCTCGCGTTCGCCGCGGCCGATGAGCTCCGTGCCGGCCAGCTTCGCCGACCCCGTCACCTGCGCGGCGGCCGGTTCGAGGCCGAGCAGCGACAGCGCGGTGAGGCTCTTGCCGCAGCCGGATTCCCCGACCACGGCGAGGGTTTCGCCGCGGCCGACGGTGAGGTCGACCCCGCGCACGGCTTCGCGGCCGGCCCCGAACGACACCTTCAGGTCCTGTACTTCCAGCAGCTCAGTCATGACCGGGCCTGCCCAACTCTTCGAGGGGGACTTCGTATCCGGCGCCGTGCTCGCGGTGGTGCGCCGCGAGCACGCCAGTGGTGGGGGTGGCCAGCCCGTCGTCGGCGACGACGGGGGCGAGCAGCGCTTCCAGCGCGGCCACGCGGGCGGGGCGGCCCGACAGCCACGGGTGGACGGTGATCATGCACAACGAGCCGAGCTTCTTCGCCGCCGCGATCTCGGCGGCCCAGCCGGACAGCACCTCGGGCGTCGTCGTGGGTGGCCGCGGATCCCCGCCGACGTAGCGGTAGTAGGGCGCGTCGTCGGTGGCCCAGTCGACGGGGACCTCCACGAGGTCGTCGACGAGGTAGGGCCGGTCCTCGCCCATCAGCGAACTGTCGTAGGTCAGGCCGAGCTCGTGCAGAACCGGGAAGACGTCGGTGGTCATGTCCCAGCTGGGGGAGCGGTAGCCGACCGGCCGTTCGCCGGTGATCGCCGTGAGCGTGTCCGCGGCGCGGTTCAGCGTGCGGCGCAGCTCGTCGCGCGTCAGGCCCGTCGGTGCTTCGTGGCACCAGCCGTGCAGGGCCAGCTCGTGCCCGCGGGCGTGGACCGCGGCCACCTGCTCCGGGTAGCGGTCGGCGATCCAGCCGGGCACGAAGACCGTCGCCCGCAGGTGCAGGTTGTCCATCATGGACAGCAGGTTGTGGATCCCGCGCCGCGGGCCGTAGCGCCGCTGCTCCAGCTCACCCACGGACGCGGGCGGGTTTTCCCGCGTGCGCCACAGGTGCGGCGATTCGCCGTCGAAATCGAGCGTGAAGCACACGGCCGCGCGGGCGCCGCCGGGCCAGGGGTAGGTCACGACGCACCTCCGGAGGGGGTGAAGTCGCCGGCGGTGCGCCCGCCGTCGACGTCGAGGGTGGTGCCGGTGACGAACGACGCGGCACTGGAGCACAGCCACAGGATCGCCGACGGCGCGTCGCCGGGCCCGGACGTGCGCCCGAGCGGGATCGCCCGGCGCATCTTGGCGACGTGTTCGTCCGGCAGCTCGCTGACCTCACTGCCGGGCGCGAACCCGGGGCCGACGCTGTTGACGCGGATCCCGGCCTCACCCGTCTCGAGGGCCAGCGACCGCGTGAGCATCTCCAGTGCCGCCTTGCTCGCGGAGTAGACGCCGCCGGTGCGGGTCGGGCGTTTCGCCGCGCCGGACGACAGGTTGACGATGCAACCCTGGGTGCCGGTGGCGGTCATCGTCGCGATCACGTGCCGCGCCAGCTGGTAGGGCGCGAGAACGTTGACGGCGAAGATCGTCTCCACCGTCTCGCGCTCGGTGGTGGCGACCGGCGTGCGCGGGTAGATGCCGGCGTTGTTGACGAGGATGTCGGCCGTCGGCCAGTGCTCGTCGATCGCCGCGATCAGCTCGTCGACGCCGGCGCCGGTGGTCAGGTCGGCCACCGCCGCGTGCGCGCCCAGCCGTTTCGCCAGCTCCTGCACCGGCTCGGCCCGGTTGTCGGACAACAGCAACTCGGCGCCTTCGGCGTGGAAGGCCTCGGCCGTCCACGTGCCGATCAGCCCGGCCGCGCCCGTGATGACCACGCGCTTGCCGGTGAACTCGCCTCGGTAGTCGGGGATCATGCGGTCTGCCTCGCCATCCTGCGCAGCAGCCGCGGGCGCGGCAGCTCGGCGCGTTTCGCCGGGTCCAGTCGGTCGCGGGCCGCGTCGCCCAGCAGGTTCACGGCCAGCACGAGCAGGAACAACGCGATGCCCGGGAAGGTCGCGAGCCACCACGCCGACGCGATGTACTGCTGGCCGTCGGAAAGGATCGAGCCCCACGACGCGGTGGGCGGCTGGACACCGAGGCCCAGGAACGACAGCGAGGCCTCGTAGATCACCATGAGCCCCAGCTCCAGCGTGGCGACCACAATGGAGACCGGCAGCACCTCGGGCAGCACGTGGCGCACCACGATCCACCACGCGGGCGCGCCGGTCGCGGTGGCCGCGCGGACGAACCCGCGGCCGCGGGCCTGAAGCGTCGCGGAGTGGGCGACGCGGGCGTAGCGCGGCCAGCGCACGAGCGCCAGGCACACCACCACGTTGAGCAGGCTCGGCCCGAGCACCGCGACCACGAGGATCGCCAGCAGGAGAAACGGCACCGACAGCACGATGTCGACCAAGCGCATGATCACCGCACCGAGCCAGCCCCCGCGCCAGCCCGCGAGCACGCCGAGCGCGATGCCGACGACACCGCCGGCCACCACGGCACCGATCGCGACGAGCAGCGAGACCTGCGTGCCGTAGATGACGCGGGAGAGCACGTCGCGCCCGAGCGCGTCGGTGCCGAGCCAGTGGTGCCCGCCCGGCGGCAGCAGCCGCTGCGCGAGCGTGACCTTGTCGGGGTCGAACGGCGCCAGCAGCGGTGCGAACACCGCGGCCAGCACGTAGATCGCGAGTACGACCAGGGGAATGACGATCGCCCGCCGGTTCATGCCGCACCTCCGTTGCCGCCGGTGGCGACGCGCCGGTCGATCACGCCGTAGAGCAGGTCGGTCAGCAGGTTGATCACGATGTACACCGCCGAGGCGAACAGCACGATCGCCTGCACCACCGGGAAGTCTCGCGCCGACACCGACTGGATCGTCAGCTGGCCGATGCCCGGCCACGCGAAGATCACCTCGGTCACCACCGCGCCGCCGAGCAGGTTGGCCAGCTCCAGCGCGGCGACGGTGAGCACCGGGATCGCGCTGTTGCGCGCGAGGTGGCGCAGCACCAGCCGGGTGGTGCTCGCGCCCTTGGCCCGCGCGGTGCGCACGTAGTCCTGCGACAGCTGTTCCAGCACCGCGCCGCGCGTCACGCGGGCGATCGCCGCCGCCGACAGCGACGCGAGTGTGACGGCGGGCAGCAGCAAGGAAAGCGGCCCGTCGTACCCGGTGGAAGGCAGCCAGCGCAGCGCCACCGAGAACACGAGCACGAGCAGCAGCCCGGTCCAGAACGCCGGCATCGCCTGTCCGACCAGCACGATCGGCATCAGCACACGTTCCTGCCAGCGGCCGCGTTTGAGCGCCGTGATCACCCCGATCACCACGCCGAACACCACCGACAGGATCAGCGCGGCCACCGCGAGGTTCGCGGTGTAGGGCAGCCGCTCGGCGATCAGCGCCGTCGCCGGCCGGTTCTGCACGTACGAGTACCCGAGGTCGCCGCGCACGGCGTTGCCGAGGAACGAAAGGTACTGGTGCCACAGGGAATCACTCAGGCCGAGCTGCTCGCGCACCCGCTCGATGTCGGCCGCCGTGGCGCCTTCGGGCACGAGCAACCGGGCCGGGTCGCCGGAGAGGCGCAGCGCGAAGAACACGATGGTGGTCACGCCGAACAGCGCGAGCACGGCCTGGCCCAGCCGGCCCGCGACGTAGCGCGGGGTCGCCGGCAGGCTCCTCGTCCGCCTCCGGCGGGCCGGCACTGCGATCGCCGTCATGTCAGCTCACCTTCATCTGGTCGAGGAACAGGCTTTCCGACGCATCGGGTGTCCACTGCAGACGCGAGTTCGCGCCGTACACCGCGTACGCCTGGAACAAGCCGATGCCCGGCAGGTCGCGGTTGAGCAGCTCGAACGCCTGCGAGTACAGCTTGGTCCGCTGCGCGGGGTCGATCGTCTCGCGCGCCTGCTCCACGATCTTGTCGAAGTCGGGGTTGCTGTAGGAGCTCCAGATCTCGCCGGTGTGGAACAGCGGGTAGATCACGCCGTCGGAGTCGAGGCACGAGCACGACCACTTGCCGAAGCGGATCGAGCCCCACTCGTGCGACGGGTCCTGCACCTTCTTCAGGTAGGTTGCCTGGTCGCTGTTCTGGATCTCCACCTGCAGCCCCACGGCGGCGAGATCGCCCTGGATCGCCTGCACCACCTGCGGGTCGAACGACGGCGAGGTCGCCATCACCAGCTTCGCGCCGACGGCATGCGCTTCCTGCAGCAGGCGTTTCGCGTTCTCGGGATCGTGGTGGTTGTCCGGCAACGACTTGTCGTAGCCGAACGCGAGCGGCGTGGCCATGGAGTTGATCGGCTTGGCGTAACCGCGCTGGAGGTTCTTGATCAGCGCGTCGTAATCGATCGCCTCGGCGATGGCCTTGCGCACGCGCGGATCGTTCGTGGCGCCGCCCTTGATCGTGTTGTACGCGAGGTAGGCGACACGTTCGGTGGGCGTGGACAGGATCGCCAGCGTCGGGTCGCGGCGGATCTGGTCCGCGGCGTCCGGCGTGAGCGTGGTCGCGAGGTCGACCTTGCGCGACTGCAGGTCGGCCACGCGGCTGGCCACGTTGGGCACCGCGCGGAACACGGCCGTGCGGATCTGTGTGGGCGGGCCCCACCACTTCGGGTTGGCCGTGAGCACGACCTCGGACCCCGCCGTCGCCGATTGGAGCACGAACGGGCCGGACCCGATCGGCTTCACGGCGAACTGCTTGTCCCCGACGCGCTGCACGTAGGCCTTCGGCACTACCGAGAGCGTGGTCAGGTAGCTCAGCAGGGTGGGGGAGGGGACCGAAGTGTGCACCACGAGGTCGCCGCCGGCGGCCGTGGCCTTGTCGATCACCGAGAAGTTCGCGTACTGCTGGCTGCCGAACTTCTTGTCCAGGATCCGGCTGATGGAGTACGCCGCGTCTTCGGCGGTGAGCGGGCTGCCGTCGCTGAAGGTCACGCCGGGGCGCATGGTGAAGTGCCAGGTGCGCGGATCGGTCTGCCGCCACTTCGTGGCGAGCCACGGCACGACCGCGTTCGTCTTCGGGTTCCGGCGCAGCAGCTGGTCGAAGATGTTGCGGTACACCGAGTACGTGTCGGTGTCGTACTGCTTGCCGGGGTCCAGTGTGGACGGGTAGTTGGCGGTGTCGATCATGATCGTGCCGGGGCCACGGCCCGCGCTCGCCGGCTGGATGCCGCACGAGGCGGCACCCAGAGCGAGTGCTGTGGCCAGGAGGAGCGCCGCACGGAAACGTCGTCGGTTCATGGGCTCGGTCCTGTCAGATCGGCTGCTGAGGTGGGGACATCAGATCAGATCCAATCGGGCGGCATAGGCCTGCGCGCAGGGTTAACGCGCGCGCAACACACCCCGGGCGGGGATCGCGTCGGTCTTCGCCAGCAGCGGCGCGTCGACCTCCACGGTCTCGGGGTACTTGATGCCGGCGCCGGTGTTGAGGACCACGACCTCGTCGTCCTCGCTCACCCAGCCGGATTCGCGCAGCTGGTCCAGCGCCGCGAAACAGGCCGCGCCCTCGGGGCAGATGAACGCGCCCTCGAGTGCGGCCAGCCGCCGTTGCGCGGCCAGCAGTTCGTCGTCGGTCACCGCGATCGCGGTGCCCTCGGTGGCCCGGACGGCGTCCAGCACGAGGAAGTCGCCCAGCGCCTTCGGCACGGTGATGCCGAAGGCGACGGTGTGCGCGTCGGGGAACAGGGTGCTTTCCGTGGCGCCGGACTTGAAGGCCTCGACGATCGGCGCGCAGCCGGTGGCCTGCACGGCGACCAGCCGGGGCAGGTCGCCGGAGATCCAGCCCAGCTCCCGCATCTCCAGCAGTGCCTTGTAGATGCCGATGATGCCGACGCCGCCACCGGTCGGGTAGAGGATCACGTCGGGCACGCGCCACCCGAGCTGCTCGACGATCTCGTAGCCCATCGTCTTTTTGCCCTCGAGCCGGTAGGGCTCCTTGAGGGTGGACACGTCCTGGTAGCCCTGGCGTTCGGCCACGGCGGCGCCGACGAGCTTGCCCGCGTCGCCGATCAGTCCGTCCACCCGGTACAGCTCGGCGCCGGCGGCGAGGCACTCCTTCATGGTGATCGCGGGGGCGTCGTCGGGCATCGCGA
Source organism: Amycolatopsis sp. 2-15 (assembly GCF_030285625.1). Taxonomy (NCBI): domain Bacteria; kingdom Bacillati; phylum Actinomycetota; class Actinomycetes; order Pseudonocardiales; family Pseudonocardiaceae; genus Amycolatopsis; species Amycolatopsis carbonis. Next base: position 8,098,242 of record NZ_CP127294.1, on the reverse strand, counting down.
TGAGACTGTCCATCCCGGCGCGGGCGGCGTAGAGCGCCCAGGCCGCACCGGCGTTGCCGTTGGTCGGCATCGCGACGCCACGCACCCCGAGTTCGGCCGCACGCGAGACGCCCACGGCGGCACCGCGCGCCTTGAACGACCCGGTGGGCACGAGGCCCTCGTCCTTCATGAGCAGCTTCGGCACGCCGGACTGCTTGCCCTGGTTCGGCAGCGGCAGCAGGGGAGTCAGGCCTTCGCCCAGGCTCACGATGTTGTCGCGCGAACGCACCGGCAGGACCTCGTGGTAGCGCCAGAGACTGGGTTCGCGGGCCGCGATGTCCTCGCGCGTCACCGTTTCCCGCACCCGCTCCAGGTCGTACCGCGCGAGCAGCGGCGCTCCCGCGGCCGACGTGCCGGCCACCTGGTCCGCCTCGTACCGGTCTCCGGTCCGGGAACACTCCAGGTGACTGAGGAACGAGAACGTCATGCCGCCTCCATGCGTCGGGTCCGAATCCCGAGAGTTTGGATCCAAAACGGCGGTTCGTCAACCGGGGTCAGCCTTCGGTATCGGTTCCGAGGCCTCTTCGGCCCTGCTCGGCCTCGTACGGGTGATCATGGAAAACGCAGGGCCGGAATGCGCGATGACCGGACTCGCGCTCGGTGACCGTGAACGCGCGGAATGGCTGCCGAGGCCCTGTCAATGGTAGGTAGCCGGAAATCCGGAACCGCAGCTGACCTGCATCGATCACTGTTGATCTGTGCGGACAATCACTCGGCAGTGACTTTGCCGTGTCCGATTCGTAATGTCGAGGCCGCTTTGCGTGCGCCGTCTCCCCGAATTCGCGGCGCGCGTTCCCCGAGCGAAGAAAATGGTGCACCAGGATGTCCGGAAGACATCGCTACCGGTCGCTGTCGTGGCGGCTGCCAGTCGGGGTCGGCGTGCTCGCCGCCCTCGGGCTGGTCGCCCTCGTGTGGCTGACGGGCGCTATCCCGGGCGGTGGGCAGGTCTCGGCCGCCGACCGCCTCGCCCTCAGCGCACCGCGGCCTGCTTCGAGCGCTCCGCTGTCCGCCGCCCCCGCGCCGAGCAGCACGACGCCGAGCAGTCCCACCCAGACGACCCCCAGTACGACCCCGAGCACGTCGGTTCCCAGCATGTCGGCCGCGTCCCCGAAGCCGACGACGAAGAAGCCGGTCGCCAAGACCAAGCCGAAGCCCCCGCCCGCGGCGACGAAGACCTTGTCCGCAGGTAAGGCGTGTTCGTCCACTTTGGCCGGTGCGCAATCCGGCGCGGCCCAGGTGGGCAACCACATCCTCACGAAGTTCAAGGTGAGCTCCGTCGGCGGCCGCGCCGGCCGAGGGGGCGCGAGTGACCACCCCGCGGGTCTCGCGCTCGACTTCATGGTCGACACCACGACCGGCAACGCGCTCGCCGCGTACGTACTGGCCCACCAGGGCGAGTTCGGCGTGACTTACGTGATCTGGCGCCAGCGCATCAACACCGGCAGCGGCTGGGATCCGATGGAGGACCGCGGCAGCCCCACCGCGAACCACTTCGACCACGTGCACGTGTCGTTCAAGGCCGGGGCCAAGGTGTCCGTCACCTGCTGAGCGGGTGAGCAGAACACCGGAAACGACAAGGGGTTTCCTGCCCAGCGTGGGCAGGAAACCCCTTGTCTTCCCGCTGCGCGCCACATGGAAAAGCGCGGCGGGGCACCGAGTCCCGTCCGGCTACGGGGTCGGCTTGCCCTGCTTCTCGATCTGCTGCTGGATCGAGGGCCAGAACTGATACATCTGCGTCGGGTACGGCAGGTTCGGGAAGTACTTCTGGTACAGCTTGAGGAACGTGCCGTCGTTCGCGAGCGCCGTGAGCTCCGTGTTGTAGGCGTCGAGGAACTTGGTCAGCTTCTTGTTGACCGCCTCCGCGCCCGGCTGGTCCTGCGGTGAGGTCAGCGCGACCTTGAGCTTGCCCGGGTGCTCGGTGAAGATCTGCCCGACGTGCGTCGAGCCGAGGACCATCGCGTCGAGGTTGCCCGCGAGCAGCTGGTTCACGCCCGCGCCGTCGGTGGCTTCGGACACGAGCTGCGACGTGGTCATCTTCTTCTTCGCGAAATCTTCCTGCGTGCTGTTCGCGCCGGCGCCCACGCGCTTGCCGGCCAGGTCCGGAATGGACTTCGCGGTCGAGCTCGCCGGGACCACGACCACGTTCTGGCCCCAGAAGATCGCCTTGGTGAACGCCACGCTCTTCTTGCGTTCGTCGCTCGCGACCAGGCCCACCGACATCAGGTCGTACTGACCGCTGGTGAGACCGGGGAGTCCGGCTTGGACGGTGGTCGTCTTGTAGACGATCTTGAGGTGCATCCGGTCGGCGATGAGGTTGTTCAGGTCCACGAGCAGGCCGACCGGCTTGCCGCTGGCGTCGGGGGAGACGAACGGGTAGTCGCCCGCCGTGACCGCCGCCGTGATGGTGCCGGGCTGGGCGAGGCCGAAGTCGTCGCCGGCCGCGGAATCGCCTCCGCCGCACGCGGTGACGGAGGCGGCGGTGAGTGCGGCGAGGCCGAGCGCACCGAGCGCGCGCCGCAGGGGAATTCGGTTCATGGGTCTCCTTCGCCAGACCGGGAGGTCAGGGCAGAAAGCGGGGAGCGCTGACGATGGAGCGGAACTATAGGCTATAGAACTTCAGGCAGTCAACGACTTGTAGTTCCGGCATCAGCACCTCGTCTCCGGGGAGATCAGTGCAGGTCGGAGGTGGTCCCGATGGCCGAGATCCGCTCGGCGAGCGCCGAGATCACGAGCCGGTAGGCGTCGCCGGTGAGGTGCAGACCGTCCTCGTGGACCGGCTCCCCGGTGGCGACGAGCGGCGCCACCGCGGCGTCGGTGTCCACCGAGTTCGCGGCCGAGACGACCTCGCGCAGCACGTCGCGGTAGGTGTCGAGGACGGCGTTCGTGCGCCCGCGTTTGCCGACGCCGTCGATCTCCTCGATCGAGGGCGGCAGGAACCCGATCAGTGTGGCGGGGGCGAAGGCGTCGGCGATCGTGCGCAGGTTCCCGGCGTACGCGTCGAGCTCCACGAGCCGGTCGGGCGCGCAGTCGTTGGCACCGAAGGACAACACCACCACGTCGGGCTCGGTCTTGGCGATCGTGGCCGCGCGGCGCGCCCCGTCGTCGCTCTTCCAGCCGCCCGCGGCGCAGTTGAAGACGACCACGTCGCCGGCCTCGGCCTCGAGCTGGTCGATGCGGGGTTTGGTGAACCGGCCCAGCATGCTGTCGCCGAACAGGACGATCTTCTTCACTCGTCGCCGCCTTCCCGCGGTTGACAATCTGGTACTTGTCGCTTAGAAAATACCAACACTCGGAGGCGAGCCGGAAGAGGTGGAGCGGTGGCGCGTGACTGGACCCGCGCCGAAGTCGAGGAGCAGCTCCACGGCCGCAGCAACTGGGGCCGCTGGGGTGCCCACGACCAGGTCGGCGCCGTCAACCTGATCACCGCCGCCAAACGGGCCGAAGCCGCGCAGCTCGTGCGCACGGGCCGCTCGGTGTCGCTCAGCCGGCCGTTCCCGACCCGCCCCCACGTGGACAACCCGCGTCCGGCCTCGCATTACACGACCAAAACGCCCCGCGGCACCGGCGGGATCTCCGGTGACTACTACGGCATCGAGTACCACGGCGTCGCCTCCACCCACGTCGACGCGCTCTGCCACGTCTGGGACGAACGCGGCCTGTGGCAGGGCCGCGACCCCGACGTGGAGCTCACCTCGCGCGGCAGCCGCTGGGGTTCGGTCGAGCATTGGCGCGAAGGCATCGTCACGCGCGGGGTGCTCCTCGACGTGCCGGCCTTCCGCGGCGAGCCGTACGTGACCCTCGATCGGCCGGTGCACGGCGACGAGCTCGAAGAGATCGCCCAGGCGCAAGGAGTGGCCGTCGGGCCTGGCGACGCGGTGGTCGTCCACTGCGGACGCGACGCGTGGGACCGCGAGAACCCGCCGTGGGGCACCGAGGCGAGCCGGCCGGGCCTGCACGTCTCCTGCCTGAAGTTCCTGCGTGACCACGACTGCGCCGCGCTGGCCTGGGACATGCTCGACCGGGCCCCGAACGACGGCGGAGTGCCGTGGACCGTGCACGGCGCGATCTTCGCCTACGGGCTGGCCGTGGTGGACAACTGCGCGCTCGAACCGCTGGCCGCCGCGTGTGCCGAGGAAGGTCGTCACGAGTTCCTCTTCGTGGTGGCGCCGCTCGTGGTCGAGGGCGGGACGGGTTCGCCGGCCAACCCGCTGGCGCTCCTGTGAGCGCGCTCAGGCCTCCAGCGCGGCGATCGCCCGGCGGCCGAGGCTGCCGAGCACGTGTTTCTTCATGGTCCGCTCGGCCGTGCGGGCGTCACCCGAGATCACAGCTTGGGCGATCTCGATGTGCTCGCGCCGCACGCGTTCCTGGTCCTGCGGGGAGTCCGGTTTGGACTGCAGGCCGATCAGCCGGTAGCGGTCGGCCTTGTCCCAGAGCCCTTCGAGCAGCGTCATCAGCAACGGGTTGTGCGAGGCCGTGTAGACGCTGCGGTGGAACGCGCGGTGCACGAGCAGCGAGTCGAAGCCGGTGGACGTGCTCAGCGGCTCGAGATCCTTGAGCGCGGACTCGATCGCCGCGATGTCGGCGTCGGTCCGGCGTGTGGCGGCGAGCTTGGTGGCCAGCGGGTCGAGGCGCTCGCGGACCTCGAACAGGCTGCGGGCCTCCTCGGCGTTGAGCCGGCTCACCCGCGCGTCGCGGTGGGCGTCGATCGTCACGAGCCCCTCGGCGTCGAGCCGTCGCAGCGCCTCGCGCAGGGGAGTGGTGCTCACGCCGAGCTCCGCCGCGAGCTGCTCCTGGGAGATGGACTGGCCCTGGATCAGCTCACCGGCCAGGATGCGCCGGCGCAGCTCCTCGTAGACGTATGCGTTCTTCG